>DASYXG010000468.1:0-13193 GCA_035935235.1 Allostellaceae bacterium | reverse complement strand
CCGACCGCGCGCGGCAGCTCGGCCGCGCCCGGCTCGTCCGGCATCTGGCGCGGCACCGCGATCGAGCGCATGCCGTCCTGCACCTGGCCGATATTGTCGAAGATGTTGGCGATCTGCTGCGCCACCCAGCCGGCGATGTTGCCGATCTGCCAGGCCATCGGGATCGCCATCGCCACGGTGCCGACCGGCACGCGTCCGCGCGTCCACAGCCAGATCGCCAGACCGCCGGTGCCGGTCAACAGCGACGCGTTCATCAGGATCAGCGAAATCCCCCAGGCCGAGGTCATCCGCAACTGGCGGCGATAGGCATGGGTATGATCGTCGACCGCCTCGCGGACGAAATCGTCCTCGTCCCGGGCGCGCGCGAAAAGCTTGACCGTCAGGATGTTGGTATAGCTGTCGACGACGCGGCCGGTGACCTCCGAGCGCATCTCCGACATCCGCCGCGAGCGCTCGCGCATGCGCGGCAGGAAGGCGCGCAGCACAACGGCATAGGTCACGAACCAGCAGAGGATCGGCAGCGCCAGCCGCCAATCCGCCCGGCCGAGCAGCAGCGCTGCGCTGGTGCCGTAGACCAGGATGTACCAGACCGCGTTGATGCTGGAGACCACGCTCTCGCGCAGCGCTGGCCCGGTCTGCATCACCCGGTTGGCGATGCGCCCGGCGAAATCGTTCTGGAAGTAGGTCCAGCCCTGGCGCACGACGTGCCAATGGCTTTGCCAGCGCGTCAAATTGGTGAGGCCCGGGATCAGCGCCTGGTTGGTCACCAGCGCCTGGGCGAAATGCGCCACCGGCCGCAGCGCCAAGAGCAGCACCGCCATGCCGAGCAGCTGCCAGCCCGCGGTTGCCCAGATCGTCTGCGGCGACTGCGAGGTCACCAGCGTGACGATGCGGCCGATAAAGACCGGAATTGCTGCGTCCAACAGCGCGACGATAAAACCGGTGACGAACAGCGCCGCGAGCAACCCCGGCACCTGCCGCACGAAATGCCAGTAGAAGCGGATCAGCGCGTGCGGGCTGCCCAGCGCGGGCGGCGGCGTATCGGGCGGCTTTTCGGTCGGCTCGATCAGGCGTTCGAAGAACTGGAACATATAATTCCTAGATGACCGCATGGCCGCCGGGGGTCAACCGGTCGTGCGTATTTTTCGGGCGGTTAATCCAACCTCACGCGCACCCCGGCGCACATCGCCCGTCACCGCAATTCCGGAAAATCCTCTTCCCAGAATTCGGCGGGGTTGCGCTCGCCGGAGGCGCGGCGCTCGGCCTCGGCGCCGCGCAGCTCGACCCGCCGGATTTTGCCGGAGATCGTTTTCGGCAGCTCGGCGAACTCGATCCGGCGGATGCGCTTGAACGGCGCCAAGGTCGCGCGGCAATGGCGGAAGATGTCGAGCGCGGTCTCGCGGTCGGGCACATGGTTGCCGGCGAGCGCGACAAAGGCTTTGGGCACCGCCAGGCGCAGCGGATCGGGCGACGGCACCACCGCCGCCTCGGCTACCGCGACGTGTTCGATCAGCGCGCTTTCCAGCTCGAACGGACTGATCCGGTAGTCCGCGGCTTTGAACACGTCGTCGGCGCGGCCGACATAGGTGAAATAGCCGTCGGCATCGCGCATCGCCACGTCGCCGGTGCGGTAGATGCCGGAAACCGGCACGAGCCGCCCGTCCTCGCCCTGATAGCCCTGCATCAGTCCCAGGGGCGGCGGGTCGAGCGTGAGACAGATTTCGGCTTCGTCCTGCTCGTTGCCGTCGGGGTCGAGCAGCTTGATCCGGTAGCCGGGCGCCGGCTTGCCGACCGCGCCGGGCTTGACCGTCTGTCCCGGAAAATTGGCGAGCTGCAGCGTCGTCTCGGTCTGACCGTAGCCGTCGCGGATGGTCAGGCCCCAGGCGGCGCGCACTTGCTCGATGATCTCGGGGTTAAGCGGCTCGCCGGCGCCGACCACCTCCTTCAGCGCCACCTTCCACGACTTCAGATCCTCCTGGATCAGCATGCGCCACACGGTCGGCGGCGCGCAGAACGTCGTCACCCCGCAGCGCGAAATCGTGTCGAGTAGCGCCTTGGCGTTGAAGCGCGGCTGGTTGAGCATGAAGACGCAGGCCTCGGCGATCCATGGCGTGAACACACAGCTCCACGCATGTTTGGCCCAGCCGGGTGAGGAAATGTTGAGGTGGATATCGCCCGGCCTGAGGCCGATCCAGTACATCGTCGACAGCGATCCGACCGGGTAGCTCTGGTGGCTGTGCAAGACGAGTTTGGGTTTCGCGGTGGTGCCCGAGGTGAAATAGAGCAGCAGCGGGTCGGTGGCATGGGTGTCGCCGTCCGGCATGAAATTCGCCGGCGCCTTGGCTGCGTCGGCGTAGTCCTGCCAGCCGGGTGCGGCACCACCGGTGACGATGCGGGTGTAGTCGCCGGGGATGTCGGTGAATTTGCCGACATGCTCGGGGCTGGTGACGACATGTCGCGCCCGGCCGCGCTCGAACCGGTCTATCAGGTCGTCGCGGGTCAAGAGCGTCGAGGCCGGGATCGTCACCGCGCCCAATTTCATCGCCGCCAGCATCACTTCCCACAACGGCACGACATTGCCGAGCATGAGGAGCACCCGGTCGCCCCGCTTCACCCCCAGCCCGCGCAGGTAATTGGCGACCCGGCTCGATCGCTCGGCCATCTCGGCGAACGAAATCTTGGCTTGGCTTTTGTCCCCTGGGCCGCCCTCGTTGCCAATGCTTTGATCAACTAGCCATAGCGCCGGGCGGTCGTTGCCGTAGGCCATGCGATCGAAATAGTCGATCGCCCAGTTGAACTTATCGAGCACCGGCCAGCGGAAGTCGCGGTAGGCGGTGTCGTAATCGGTGCGGTGGGTGAACAAGAATTCCCGCGCCTTTAAGAATGCCTCCGCCGACATGGCACGCCTCCCCTCGCCGTCGCGCTGCTATGCTCGGGCAAGCGCGCGGCGCTGTCGAGACTGCTCCACGGCCAAGCCGTCACGGGAGGTTCGCATGAATCGTTGTCTTGCCATTCTCGGCGCCATCGTGGCGCTCGCATCGTGGGTTGCGCCGCCCGTGGCCGCGCAGACGCCAGATGCGCTCGCTGCGTCCGAGGCAAGCAATATGGAGATCATCGGCCGCAGTGATCTCAATGGTGTCGGCAAAGGCGGCGAGGGCTTGGCGCTTCAGCAATACGCGGACGGCAAGCGAGTGCTGTTTCTCGCGCATGAATCGGCGCCGATGTGCTTCAGCGTCATCGACGTCACCAAACCCGAGGCGCCGTCCGTCATCACCCAAATCCCGGTCGAGGCCGATTTCGTCCGCTGCAACTCGCTCGGTCTCGCCGGCAATATCCTCATCGTCGCGCACCAGACCGAAAATCCGGGTCAGCAATACGCCGGCATCGATATCTACGACGTGAGCGACCCCGCGCATCCGCAGAAGCTGTCGCATTTCGACACTTCGGGGCCGCATTCGCGCGGCGTCCATTATCTCTGGTTCACCGACGGGCACTACGCCTATCTCTCGACCGGCGCGCGACTTCACCCCGCACAATCAGAAGGACGACCAGTTCCTGATGATCGTCGATGTCTCGGACCCGAAGCAGCCGAAGGAGACCGGCCGCTGGTGGCTCCCGGGGACGCGCGACGGCGATACGGCGGCGGCGCCGGCGCGGGTCGCCGACAACGATGCCGGCATCCGGCTGCACACACCGATGGCGCCAGCCGACAAGCCCGACCGTCTTTATGCCGGCTGGATCGATGGCGGTTGGGTCATCCTCGACATCGCTGACAAGACACACCCGAAACTGGTCGCCCGGCGCTCCTGGCAATCGATGGACGAGGGTTTCGCGCATACCGTCGTCGCCATTCCGTCACGCGGCCTCGCGATCCAGACCGAGGAGGCGATCGGCGCCAAGTGCAGCGATTGGCCGAAACGGAATTGGGTGTGGGATATCTCGAACGAAAAACACCCGGTCCTGCTGGCGGCTTTGCCGCCGGCGAAAGATCAGGATGCGCTGTGCCGAGCCGGCGGCCGTTTCGGGGCGCACAATATCGACATGAACCGGCCGCACCCGAACTCGCTGACGCTCAACAACACCGTCGTCGGCAGCTTCTTCAACGGCGGCGTTCGCGCCTACTCGATCGCCGACCCGGCGCGCCCGGTGGAGATCGGCTACATCATCCCTAAAGCGCCGCCCGGGAACCCGAGCCACACGATCCAGATCAACGACGTCTATGTCGACGAAAACGGTCTGATCTACGCCAACGACCGGCTCACCGGTGGCCTCTACATTATCCGCTACACCGGCAGCGTTCCGCTCAACTGAACGGCGTGTCCCTGACCCGGCGAGCCGCGTGTTTTCTCTCGCTTTCCTGCACGAGATCAGAGCCGCCGAGCTGAACGCGGCCGCGCAATTCATCGCACCCCGCTCGCGCGTGCTGGAGATCGGCGGCGGCACCGGCTTCCAGGCTCGCCTGCTCGCCGAGATGGGTCACTCGGTCGAGTGCATTGACTTGCCCGGCTCGACCTACGCGGCGCACCGCGAATTCGCGGTGCGCGATTACGACGGCGCGACGATCCCCTTTCCGGCAGCCGAGTTCGACCTGGTGTTTTCGTCGAATGTGCTGGAGCACGTTGCCGATCTATCGCGCCTCTTGGCCGAGACCCACCGGGTTCTGAAGCCGGGCGGCGCGTGCGTGCATCTGATGCCAAACCCGAGCTGGCGGTTGTGGACGATCCTTACCCATTATCCCAGCCTGCCGGCGCTGTTATGGGCGCGGCTCGCGCGCCGCGGCGACAGCCCGTTTGCCGGCGAGACTCGGCAGCGAGGCGTCCTGCATCTGCTTGGCCGCGCGCTGTGGCCCGGCCGTCACGGCGAGACCGGCACCATGATCGGCGAGCTGTGTCTGTTCGCCAGCCGGCGCTGGTTGCGCGCGTTTCAGCAAGCGGGTTTCACCGCGCGCACCGTGCGCCCGATCGGCCTGTTCTACACCGGCAACATGCTGCTGGGGCGGCGGTTGGGACTGGGGTCGCGCCGGCGGCTGGCGCGGTGGCTCGGCAGCGGCTCGACGCTTTACGTTCTGGTGGTGCGGTAACCGCTAGCCGGTAAGTACCTCGGCAATGTCGTCGACGATGATCAGCTCGTCCGCGGCGCCGGGTTGCGCGGGCAATCGTTGGCAAACCAGCCAGGTGCCGTCATGCGGGTTCTCGCGCACTTCCGCGAGGCTGCCATCGTGCAGCTTGAGCCGCGTGCCCGGCTTGAGATGTTGGATCGCCAGCATCAGAAAAATGTCGTCAGGTTCTTCGCCAGCAGCACACTCTGCTCCAGCAGGATTTCGCGCTTGGCCAGCCGCCAGCCGGCGTCGTCACGCCGCCACAGATCGCTGCGCCTTCCGACAAAGATCGCGGTCTCGGTCTCGACCCGGTTCTGATAGACGAGGAACCGGCTGCCAACCTCGATTTCGCTCGCCTCGGCCACCGAGGGCCGCGCCGCGAGCAGGCGGATATTGCTGACGATGTGGCACAGCCGCGACAGCGGTTCCTCGGCCCAATGGATCCCGGTCATGATCTGGTCGACCCGTTTCGACAGGGTCCATTTGTCCTCGTCGAACCACGAGATGTCCTGACCGGCGCGGGTGTTTTCCTTCTCGGCGTGGGTGCCGAACGCGACGTTGCGGCGCATCGGCATGAAGTAATGAAGGTCGTCGGCGAGCATGTTGAGCCAGTCGCCAAACCGGCGCTGATCCAACAGGTCGGCTTCCTCGTAGAGCAATTCCTCGATTTCCTCCTTGAGGCGGAAATAGGCGAGGTCGCGCGCCATTATTCCGCCGCTTCCCTGACCGGCTGCCGGCCGATCAGCGCGTCCCACGGCGCGCCGTCGAGAAAGCGCTGCCACGACGCATAAAACCCGCGCGCGCTTTCCTCGGTGACCTGGAGGCTGACGGTGCCCGGCACCGGCGCGTCGCGCTGCACTCGGCCGAGCGATTGCTGGTAGTTGTAGGGGTAGCGCCGGGCAATCGTGCCGCTCGACGCCGCGGTCGCGTAATTCCAATTCTCCATGTCGTCCTGCTCGGTCATCCCGGCCGGGCCCGAGTAGCGCATGTAATAGTGACGCAGCATGTCCTTGACCGTGGCAGGCGCGTCGGCGTCGACCAGGAAGAACCGCCAAATCTCGGTCTCGGTCGCGCTGACCGGATGCCACACGCACAAATTGCGCGGCTGGCGGCCGTGATAGGAGGTGTTGGGGAAGATCGTCCCGGTCAGCGGCAGGAGGCGCGCCTTATCGCCGAGCCGGCGTTGCCTCTCGTAGAAGCAATGCCGGAAATACTCTTCGACTTCGCGGTTGTCGCGAAACGCCTCGATATAGGTCTGGTCCGCCGGCACCCAGACACTGTGGGTCCCGTGCCCCGCGGCATGGCTGACCCAAACGTGCTGCCCGCCGCGATATTCATTGTCGCGGCGGCCGCTGCCGCCGTTTTTAGCGCTCGGGCCGATCCCGACCAGGTCGACCGAGCGGTGGCTCGGGTTGTGATAGCTGTCGCCGCAGAAATTCTCGGCGGCGAACTTCCAGTTCGACGGGATGATCCATTTGTGGACGCCGCCGAACACTTCCGAGCCGCCCCCGCGCCCGTCGCGGCAATCGAGCACCTGGTCGAGATGATCCTTGCCGGTGCCGAGGTAATCGACGAATTCGGGCGCGGCCGGGTCCCATGAGGCCCAGATCGTGCCCTTGTAGTTGACCATGCGCGGCACCTCGATCAGCGACCATTGGCTGCGGTCGAGATCGGGATAGAGGTCCTTGTGCTGCGGCACGCCGACCAGCTTGCCGTCGGTCGCATAGCTCCAATTGTGGTAGGGGCAGCTGAACAGCGGCGTATTGCCCTCGTCATAGCGGCACACCTTCATGCCGCGATGCCGGCAGGTGTTGAGGAAGACATGGATCTGTCGCTGCTTGTCGCGGCAGAGGATCACCGACTCGCCGCCCATCCGCGAGGTGAGGAAATCGCCCGGATTGCGCACCTGGCTCTCATGCCCGACGAACAGCCAGGCGCGGGCGAAGAGCTTTTCCTGTTCCTCGGCGAAAATCGCGTCGTTGACAAAAATCTCGCGGCTGACAATGCCGCGCTCGGTATCGACCAGCCGATCGGAAGGGCTCATCCCAAGGCTCTCATTCGCGGTGATATCAGGCGATAAGGGTAGGCCGTTGCCGGGATGGCGGCAACCGGCGCAGGATGCAGCGCAACGACCCATCGCAAGACGGAGCGAAGATGGCTGCCATTGAAGATATCGTCGCTTGGTGCAGAGCGGAGCGGTCGCGGCTCGCGCATCAGCTCGAGGCGCTGCAATCGGGTCGCCTGCGGACTTGTGAGAAGCAGGCGCAACCGCCGGGTTGGCTGGAGATCGACACGACCGCGCAGTCGATCGATCGGTGTCGGGAATATATCAGCGAGCTCAATGCGATCATTGCCCGGCATCCCGAGATAGCGCCGGCCGCAACCGCGGCAGCGGCCGCTCCGGCGCGCCCAGTGCCGGCGACGGCTCCCCAAGAGCGTAGGGAGCTCCAGCGTGATGCGATCCACCCCGATTGGGCGCACGGCTGGGGCGTCGTCAAGGGCACGCAGCCAAACTGGGATTGCATGGGTGCTTATGCGACGCGGTCGGAGGCGGAGGACGAAGCCGCCAAGGCCGGCAAGGGCTACTATGTGCGCTGGGGTAGTTACAACGAACGGACCAAGGAGTTCACCAGCGGCCCCTTGTTCAGCACGTTGTGATCGTCTACCGCGACGCGAAGGTGAGGAGACCGTCGCGGTAGACGATTTGCCCTGAGAGGGGCCCTAATGCTTTGGCGCGAACGCCACGCCGCGGAACACCTCGCCCGCCCGCGCTTGCTGCAGCGTCACGAAATGCTCCAGCCCATGCCCGTCGTCGAACCGGAAATGATCGTCGTCGGTCGGCAGATGCGTCGCGTCGAGATCGTCGGTGACCGCCACGAGCTTGGTCGGGTCGGGTTCGCCGCCGGAGATCGAGCTGGTCTGCGCCGTCACCGCGTAGATCGTCACCGTGCCGTCGTTGTTGACTCGCCCGGTGAGGTTGCGAAGCCCCGTGGTGTAGGTCGGAACGGGGTATCCCGGTACGTTCTGCTTCACATTGAGGTCGAGCCCGTCCTGGAGCACGTACTCAAGCTGCCAGACCTTGTTGACCAGCGACCATTTCTGTAGGCCGGCGAGCGGGTCCGAAACGAGGATCGGATTTCCCTGCGCGTCGGTGCCGATCGTCGCATTGCCCTCATCGGCGACGTAGAGCGTCGTCGGGTTGGCGAAGAAGAAGCCGAACGGGGTCAGCGGCGACGAGGCGCCGGTGCCGGGGTTGGTGGCCTGAGTGCCGATCAGCTGGATGATGGTATTGGTGGTTCCGACCGGCAGCCCGTCGGCGGTGCCAGCCTCCACCTGGAAGATGCCGTCATCGCCATTGCCGCCGCTTCCCTTGGAGACATAGAGGTTGGGAACGCCGTTGGCGTCGCGAAAGATGCCGATCCCGCGGAAATTATTGTCTTTCACGTGCTGTTTCGTCGATTCGTCGGGACGGTCAACCGCGACATACGTGCCCAGCTGGATGGAGAGGGGTGAGCCGGGAGCGCCAAGCCGCGCGCCGATCGTAAGCCCCGGCCCCGTCACGGGCGAAGTCTTGTTCTCGGTCGAGTCGGCGTTACCCGCCATGTAGAACTGGGTTCCGTCGACGGTGACGACGGCGCGCGGGTTGTCGCCGCTATAGGCGAAATTCTCGGGTGTGACCGTCACGTTCCCGTGCGCATCGATCATCGCGATCGCGCGATCGTAAAACGGACCGGTAGCGCCGGTGATTTGCGCGGCGGGATTGGTCGTCTCGGAATTGGAGACGCCTTCCAATCCCGCCACCGCGTTGTAGCCCATGTAGGTGAGGAACCGGCCATCGACCGATAGCGTCAGCGCGCCTTCGGATTTGGAGCTGAAGCTCGTCGTGATCGGCGGCTGGTGCTGCGCGGCGGCGGCCGCGGTCAGCGAAACCGAGAGGGGATGCGCTCCTGGGAAGGGACGAAGATAGTCGAGAAAGATGTTGCCCTGGACACCGCTGACGTTGGGGTCGGTGAAGATCAGCGGGAACGACTCGGGCCGCGGCGTGGTGTCGGTCACGTATTGGATGCGGCTGATGACAAGAAGGTCGCCATCGTCCTGGTCGGCCAATGCCGGGGTCCCGATCGTCGCAATCAATGTGCTGCCGAGGAGCACGTACGGGGCAAAAGGTCGGTTCATCCGCTGATCTCCGTCGCGTGGAAAAGCGGATTGACCCTACCGGGTCCGGGTGACAGCCCGATTGCAACCTGAAGGCGCTATGATGGCGACCGCCGCCTCTACCCGCTGGTTCACGCGGAAGCGCAGCCCGGCCCCGATGTTTTAGAGAAAACCGATCGACAGCCAGGGGATCGCGGCGACGATCAACAAGGACACGATCAGCGCGCCGATATATGGCCAAATGCGCCACAGCGAGTCATTCGGGTTGGTGCGGCCGATCGCGCAGGCGCTGAAAAACCCGACCCCGAAGGGCGGCGCGAAGAGCCCGATCCCCATCGCCAGGATCACCACCATCGCGTAGTGCACCTCGTGTACGCCCATCGTCTTGGCGACCGGGAACAACAGCGGTCCGAACAAGACGATCGCCGGCAGGCCTTCGAGCACGCTGCCGAGGATGATGAAGGCGACGATGGTGATCGCGAGAAAGCCCCAGCTGCCGCCTGGCACCGCCGCCATCACCGAGACCAGCCATAGCGAAAACCCGGATTGGGTCAGCGCCCAGGCCATCGCGGTCGCGGTGGCGATGATCATCATCACCGCGCCGGTCAGCGACACCGTCTCGACGAGGATCGGATAGAGGCGCCGCCAGTCGAACTGGCGGTAGATGACGAGACCGAGGAGCGCGGTGTAGACGACGCCGATGGTCGATACCTCGGTCGCGGTGGCGATGCCTTTGATGACCGTGAAGCGGATCACGAACGGGAGGCTCAGCCCGGGAAGGGCGATGATCAGGGTCTTGGCCATGACCGACAGCGGCGCGCGCTCGCCGGCGCCCTTGTCCTCCCTGCGCGCGCGCCACCACGCGACGATGACCAGCGCCAATGCCGCGACGACGGCCGGCAAGAGGCCGCCGGTGAACAGGGCGGCGATCGAGAGGCCGGGCACCACCGAGCCGATCGTGATCAGCACCAGGCTCGGCGGGATCGTCTCCGACATCGCGCTCGAGGTCGCCAGCAGTGACGACAGCTCGCCCGGATGGCTGCCCCGTTTCAGCATCTCGGGGAAGAGGATCGGCGCCACCGCGGCCATGTCGGCGGCTTTCGATCCCGAAATCCCCGACACCAAGTACATCGCGCCGAGCAGCACATAGGAGAGCCCGCCCTTTACATGGCCGACGAGGGCGGCGAGGAAATTGACCATCACCCGCGCGATCCCGGTCATCTCCATCAGGAGGCCGAGAAAGACGAACATCGGCACAGCCAACAGCAGCAGGTTCGAGATGCCGTCGTCCATGCGGTTGATGACGATGGTCGCGGGCATGTGGGTCGTCAGACTCAAATAGGACAAGGTGGCGATGCCAAAGGTGAAGGCGATCGGCACGCCGATAAAGACGCACACCGCGACGATGACGACGAAGAACAGCACCAGACTGCCCGTACCCATCGCCACCAGCACCGGCTGCGCCAGCCACAGGCCGCCGGCAATCGCGCCGACTACGAGCAGCGCCGACAGGAAGCCGCGCAGATCGGTGGTCTCTAGCATGCGCAGCAGCGCCACGATCGAGATCAGCCCTGTCCCGACGAGCAACGCCACCACCCGATACCAGTCCGAAATATGCAGCGTGATCAGCTCGGTCGAGGCCTGTACCTGCAAATAGGCTGTGATCGGAAGGATGATCTCGAGGAC
Source organism: Allostellaceae bacterium (assembly GCA_035935235.1). GTDB lineage: Bacteria > Pseudomonadota > Alphaproteobacteria > ATCC43930 > CGMCC-115725 > DATARH01. Next base: position 2,254 of record DASYXG010000468.1, on the reverse strand, counting down.
AAAGGCGATGACCACGAGCTCGGCCACCGTGCCGAGCCAATTGCTCCAGCCGGGTCCGCACCAGCTGACAAAAGTCGTCAGCCGCATATGGCCGTCGCGGCGCAACGCGACGACCGCGCCGAACATTGCCAGCCACAGGAACAGAAAGGTGGCGAGCTCGTCGGTCCACATAATCGGGCTGTTGAAGACATAGCGCGAGATCACGCCGGCGAAGAGGATGCAGGTCTCGGCAAGGACGAGCGCGGCGCCGATGAACTCGGCGACGCGCCCGATCAGCATGTCGAGACCGAAGGCGGTGCGGCGCACGCCGCCCCACGAGACGCCTGCCGGCGCGGTTTCGGCGATCGGCTGGCTCACGCTCGGGCTTGCTCCTTTATCGTGCCGTCCAATGTCACGCCAATGGGCCGGTATATTTCTCGAGCAGGCTCCAGGCTTCGTCGCCCATCTGTTTTTTGACGTCGGGGTAGAAGCCGGATTTGCGCAGCGCTTCCTGGAATGGCTTGGTATCGGGCGTGCTGAAGGTGAGCCCGCCCTTGGTCAGCTTGTCGATCTCGGTCTTGTCCATGATTTGCCAGTCGTCGCGCTCGTTCATCGCGGCGGTGGTGAAATGCTTGTGCGCCAGCTCCTGCAGATCGGCGGGCAGCCGCTTCCAGGCGTCGGGGTTGAACGAGATGTGCAGCCCGACCCAGATGTGATTGGTCATGCTGCAGTATTTCTGCACCTCGTAGAGCTTGGCGGTGTCGATCAGGATCAGCGGGTTTTCCTGGCCGTCGACGAGCCCCGTCTGCAGCGCGCTGTAGACTTCGCCGAAATTGATCGGCGTCGGCGAAGCGCCGAGGTGTTGGAACAGTGAAATGAACAGCGGCGCCACGGGCAGGCGGATCTTCATCCCCTTGAGGTCGTCCGGCGTGTTGATCGGCTTCGATTTGCTGGTGATCTCGCGGAACCCGTGGTCGAACGCCTTGTCCAGGCAGTAGAGGCCGACCTTTTCGGAAAGGCCGCGGCAGTAATTGCCGAGATCGCCGTCCATCGCCTTCCATGCCGTGGCGTAATCGGGAAAGGCGAAGCCGACACCGAAAATCGCCGCCGACGGGGTCTTTTGCGCCAGGATGTCGAGCGACATGCCGTAAATCTCGAGCGCGCCGGCAAGCGCTTGCGACATCATCGCGGTGTCCTGGCCCAGCACGCTGCTCGGGTAGAGCGTGATCTCGAACTTGCCGTTGCTCTCTTCCTTGATCTTGGCCGCGGCCTCTTTGGAGCGAATGACCATCGGGTGGCCGTCGGGCAGCGCGGTGCCGTATTTGTAGGCGAATTCGGCGGCGTTGGCCGGCCAATGCAGGATCGCGGGCGAGGCGACGGCGCCGGCGGCGGCCAGCGAGGCGCGCGTCAGCACGGTGCGGCGAGTAAGGTTCATCGACGGTCCTCCCAAGGGTTTTCTGGCGGCACGCAGCGCAAACCAACGCCGCCCGCCATCGGCAAGCCAAGCGGTCTAGACGAAATCTCCCCTGTTGGACTCCGGTTCCGGTTGCCGGCGCCTGCCCGTAGCGGGTCTTACCCTATCTTAGACGCGAATCCGCCGCTGCCCGCAATCGCCGGTACTGCGGGGCACATTTGCCGCTCGCGCAATGGTCCTCGGGCAAGGCAGACTGAGCCCGGCAAAGCGGAGGAGCTCGATGCAATTCGGTTTCAACTTGCCGAACAGCGGCGCGCTGGCCGATCCGGAGATCATGACCCGGATCGCGCTCGAGGGCGAAGCGCTCGGCTACGACTACTTGACCGTGACCGATCACGTCACCCTCCCCGACATGGCCGAGCCCGGCTATCCCTATTCCGAGAGCGGCGCGTTCTATTCGACCGACAGCGCCCATCGCCACGAGATCCTGACCCTGGCCGCTTATCTCGCCGCGGCGACCAAACGGGTGCGTCTGGTGCTGGCGGTGCTGGTAGTGCCGCACCGCCCGGCGGTGCTGGCGGCGAAACAGTTGGCGACGATCGACGTGTTGTCGGGCGGCAGGCTCACCGTCGGCATCGGCGCCGGCTGGCTCAAGGCCGAGTTCGACGCGGTGGTGACGACCCCCTTTGCCGAGCGCGGCGCGGTCACCGACGAGTACGTCGCCGCGTTCAAGACCCTGTGGACCGAGAAGAAGCCGCTGATCGATGGCAAATACGTGCATTACAACCGGCTGCTGCTGGAACCGAAACCGGCGCAGAAGCCGCATCCGCCGATCTGGGTCGGTGGCGAGAGCGGCCCGTC
>DASYXG010000467.1:0-5139 GCA_035935235.1 Allostellaceae bacterium | reverse complement strand
CCCGCGGTACAACACGATGACCTGCAATCCGCCCGACAGGCGTGTAACAAGGCCTACCCGGCGCAGGTCGGCAACTATCTAGCGCATGCCAGCTGCGTCAACGAGGCGGTCGAGCGCTACGCGGTCAAGAATTCGCGCTATCCCGATCTGCTGAGGTTGCAAGAGCAGGTGCGCAGCCAACTCTCGGCGCGGATCGATCAACACGCGATCAGCGCGCATGATGGCGAACAGCAGATGACGGAGGCCGATCGCGCGATCACCGCGGCCCAGCACGAGCGCGACGCTCAGCACAAGGACGCGGCCGACCAGCACATCGCGCGGGTCGAAGGGATGCTCAACGAGTAGGCCGAATTCTACCAGGTCAAGGTGAGGACGCCGTCGCGCATCTGGTAGCTGTCGAGGCGGCTCAAAAAGGTCTGGCCGAGAAGCGAAACGTTGAGGTTGGGCATGACAACGGCCTTTACATCGTCGATCTCGAGCTGGCCGATGCGTATTTCGCGCAAGGTCACCGGTGCGCCGTAGGAACGGCCGTTGGCGGTTAAGAAGGGCATCGTGTAGCTGAGGCCGCTGGCGATGCCGATGCGGGCCGCGTCGGCTTGAGTCAACGAAACCATCGCGGCGCCAGTGTCGAATGCCATGCGCAGCGGCGTGCCATCGACTGAGGCATCGACAAAGATATAGCCGTCGCGCCCAGCATGCAGGATCAAGGAATTGGTCAGCGAGGCCGACGGCTTCTCGACAGGAGCGACGGGCGCAGCGGGACTTGCACCGCTATCCGGATGCGGCATCAGCAAGCCGCGATTGGCGACCATCAAATAGATCGCCAAGCCGCCGACCGACCAGAATATGAGCTGGCGCAATGCCCAGCCCATGACGCCGCCGCCGCGTTCCGGCTCGAAGAAATCCCCACGCATCGCGCGAGTGTGCCCCGCGGCGATTAACGGCGGGTAAAGCGGGTCGAGTGGTCTTACCAGGTCAACGTGAGGACGCCGTCCCGCATCTGGTAGCTTTCAAGGCGGCTCAAAAACGTCTGACCCAGCAACGAGACATCGAGATTGGGCATGACGACCGCCCTGACGTTGTCGATCTCGAGCTTGCCGATGCGGATTTCCCGCAAGGTGACCGGCGCGCCGAAGGCGCGGCCGTTGGCGGTGGTCAAGGGAATGGTGTAGTTGAGATGTCCTGAAATCCCCATGCGCGCCGCGTCGGCTTCGGTGAGCGCGACCGCGGTCGCGCCGGTGTCGAACGCCATGCGTATCGGCGTACCGTTGACCGAGGCATCGACGAAGACATAGCCGTTACGCCCGGCATGCAGGATCAAGGAATTGGCGAGGGACGACGACGGTCTCAGGACCGTCACGGTCGGCGCGGACGGGGTGGCCCCGCCATCGGCATACGCCGCTGAAAACCCACGATTGGCGGCGACGCACACCGCTAAGCCGCCGATCAAGCAAAGCATTCGTTGGCGTAATGCCCTATCCACGACCCGCCGCTTTCCCAGTAGATGCGGAGAGGGTTAGAGCATTGGAGAGAAATAGCCGAGGCTGACCCCGATCCACAGGGTGACTATCACCCCGAGCATGACGCACCAAAGTATCGCCCGGGCGCGCCGCGGCACCGGAATTAGCACCGCCGCCAACATCAAGAGGCCAGTCACGAGAAGAACGGTTTTTTCGTGCATGGTTCGTCGCCGGTGTGGCTTCAACCTGGCGCAGCCTAGGAGCAGGCGCGTAAAAATTTGGTGAAGGCCAGACGCCGATCGGCGGCCGAGCTAATGCCGAAGGCGAAGCTCTTCGTTGGGAAAGCGCGCAGACCAACTCGATCTGCGTGCTCGAACGGCTCGAGACGGCCGATTTTTACTCTTGATTCATAACTTTACGCTTAATTCATACAGGTAAGCCACGAATTAAAGTGGCTCGATTACCTGATCATCAACTCGGGTGCCCCGCTAATGCTCGATTGGCTCAAACGGATTGCGGCCATTCCCCCCCGCGACCAGCTAGTCAACGATGAACATGAGACCCCACCCGCCGATGACCCCATCGAGCGGCTGGTCGGCCGCCTTGGGACCCATGGCAGGACGACCAACGAACTGGCGACCGGATCGACGCCGATGTGCGTAATCGTCGTTGCGAGCCAGAAAGGCGGCGTCGGCAAGACGACGATAGCCGCGCACCTGGCGGTCCGCGCCGAACTTGAAGGCAACGGGCCGGTCGCCCTTGTCGACACCGACCCGCAAGGTTCGCTTAGCGAGTGGTGGGACGCGCGCAAGGACGAGCACGCGCCCGACGACGACACCGCGCCCAATGACGACGGGCTTTCGCTTGCGACGGTGAAGCTGGAAGACCTCGCCAGCAAGCTCGCGGAGTTACGCCAGAGCGGGGCCGCCATCGCGATCATCGACACCCCGCCTGCGCTCACCGCTTCGATCAGGCAGGTCATTGAAATCGCCGACTTGGTTCTCATCCCGGCACGACCAAGCCCGCACGATTTGCGCGCGATTGGCGCGACGGTCAACATGACGCGCAAGGCGGGAAAGCCCTTCCTCTTCATTATCAACGGCGCGGCGCCCCGCGCGAACATCACCGCGGAGGCTGTCGCGGCGCTCTCCGAGCATGGCCGGGTGGCGCCGGTCATCCTCTACCAGCGCACCGATTACGCCGGTTCGATGATCGATGGCCGCACCGTCATGGAAGCGACGACCGCCGGGCGGTCAACGCAAGAAATCGCGGAGCTTTGGAAGCACATATACGCGCAGATAAATATGCGTGCAGCGGCGTAGGCGATTGTGGCTAACGCAAAACTCTCGGGCTCCCTGCTTGCGTACCGGGAGGTGCCGCCGGCGCCAACGCCGGCGCAGCCCCCGCCTCCGTCAAGCATCGCTTCCGTCGACCAGGCGTTGCCGAATGGCTTCCGGCGAGTGGAGGCCGGCGCCCGCGCGTCCAACGGCATCACCGGCGGCGTACCGCGCCAGATAGGGGCCGCGGCCGAGAGGTTGGACTCGTCACCTCCCTTTACCGACGACAATCACCGCTTTGGCCCGATCGTCCGCTTCAGCCTCGCGGTCTGCGGCGTCGCGGCGTCGGCTGCGATAGGGATTGGCTTGTTCATACATGCCAGCGGGCCCAGCGGCACGACAGTCGCGTCGCCAGCGCCTGTCGCTCCCGCCGCCGTATCCAGTCCCACGCCCGCCAACCCGGCCACGCCCGCGGCAGCGACGCAAGCGACCCGATCCGACACGGGCACTCCGGTATCCTCGGCACAGGCGGAGTCGCCGATAGCGCTAGCGATGAGCGGTGTCCCCGCCCCCCCTGCCGCTGTCTCGACCCAGCCGCCGGCCGCTGTTGCCGCCGGCCCGGCTCCAACCCCGGCCGCGCCGACTGTAGTGGCTCCCCTCCCGCCGGAAGAGGTCGCCGCGCTGCTAGCACGGGGCGACGCGCTCCTCAGCAGCGGCGATATCGCTTCGGCGCGGCTCTGTTACGAAACCGCGGCTGATCGAGGTGACGCTCAGGCGGCGCTGCGGTTGGGGGAGACCTATGATCCGGCGTTCTTGGCCCAGGCCCACCTCATTGGCGCGCGCAGCGATCCCACGCAAGCGACGCGATGGTACCAGCGCGCCCTGGCGCTTGGCGCGACCGAAGCCCAAACTTTATTGACCGCCGTCGCGGCCAACGATGACGCAGAAAAGCGGTCGAAGGAAATGAACCTGCTGTTCGAGCAATTTCTTGCGCGGCGCGACGGACAAGCACGCTGACAATACCTGCCGCGGCGGACGCGAGGCCGCGAGACGATCAGCGAAAGAACACTAGAGCGGGCGAAGGCGGCGTCCGTATCGAGCCGTCAGCCCTGGGCACGCCCCGGAGCAACAGCCTCCGCCACAAATGTATCCTCGCTGTCGCCGTCGAGGACCTGACGCAATCGCTTATCGTCGAGTTCCCCCATCCATCTTGAGATCACCACGGTGGCGAAGATATTACTGAAGAGGTTGGTGACGGCGCGAATTTCCGACATGAAGCGCTCAACCCCAAGCAGCAACACCAAGCCGCCGACCGGCAGGACCCCCACCACCGGTATGGTCGCAGCCAATGCGACAAAGCCCGCGCCGGCGACGCCAGCCGCTCCCTTTGACGTGAAAAGCATGACGAAAAGCATCGTCAGCTGCTGGCCGAACGTCAGGTCTATCCCGGTCGCCTGGGCGATAAACAGAACCGCAAGCGTCATGTAGATCGCGGTCCCGTCGGTATTGAATGAAAAGCCCGCCGGCAGCACCAAACCGACGGTTTCTTCAGAGCAGCCGAGCCGCTCGAGCTTGACGATCGATTGGGGGATCATCGCTTCCCCTGAGGTCGCGCTGAAGGCGATCAGCAGCTCATCCTTGAAATACCGGATGATCTTCCAGACGCGCAGACCGAACACGCGCGCAATCAGACCAAAGCCAAGGACAACGAACAAAATCGAGGTCAAATAGACGCTGGCGAGCAGTTGGCCGAGATTGACCAGCATCCCGAAGCCAAACTTTCCAATCGTGAAAGCCATCGCGCCGAACGCCGCCAGAGGGGCGACATACATGATGATGCGAACGATACCGAACAGCGCGTGCACAAGGGCGTCGATCAACTCAACGAGGCGCTGACCTTGGGCACCCATATGGCAGAGCGAGAAACCGAACAACACGGCCGCGATCAGCACCGGGAGCAGGTCGCCTTGGCTGACGGCTCCAACCATGTTCGTCGGAATCATCTTCATCAAGAAGTCGACGATCGTCAGCGATTTCGCGCCCTCAACGTACCCAGAGACCGCTTTCGCATCCAAAGTCGCCGGGTCGATATGAAGGCCGGCGCCCGGGTGCAGCAGGTTTCCCACCGCCAGTCCAATGAGGAGCGCGATGGTCGACACGACCTCGAAATAAATCAGCGCGCGAATACCGACAATGCCGACGCGACGAATATCGCCCATCTTCGCAATGCCGATGGCGACCGTCGCAAAAATAATCAGCGGCACGACCGACCGTATCAACGTAATGAAACCGTCGCTCAGCGGCTTCATCTGTGTGGCCAGAGCTGGGTAAAAATGCCCCAACACCATTCCCAAGCCGATGGCGATCAGCACCTGGACATATAGCTTTGGGAAGGACCGTTT
>DASYXG010000466.1:0-11078 GCA_035935235.1 Allostellaceae bacterium | reverse complement strand
AGCGCCCGGCCCGGTATCGGGCGGCGGAACCGGATCGCCTGGCCCGGTATAAGCCTGCTCCTCGGGCGGCGCCGGCGAAAAGAAATTAGGCCCCTGCTTGCAGGCAGCAAGCAGCGCCAGCAGCGTCGCGAGCGCCACCCCGGCGCCCGCGCGTCCCCCCTTTGGGCAGTTCACTTGGTCGTCTCAGCCGCTCGTGCCGAACCAAATAGGTGTGCGTAGGCGTTTTGCAGCCAGGCCAGCCACGGCCGGCGATACTGGGTATCGACCTCGACGGTGACGCTGAGCCCTGCATGCAGCGGCACGTCGGCACTGCTGCAATCCACCGAGAGCCGCACCGGCAGCCGCTGCACCACCTTGACCCAGTTGCCGGTCGCGTTTTCCGGCGGCAACAGCGAGAAGGTCAGGCCAGTACCCGGGCTGAGGCTGGTGACCTTCCCGCGGCAATCGGCATCGGGGTAGGTATCGACGTCGACTGTTGCGTCCTGGCCTGGGCGCATATGCGTCAGCTCGGTCTCTTTGAAATTGGCCTCGACCCAGACTTGGTCGGACATCAGCGAAAACACCGGGGTCGCCGCGGTCATGTAATCGCCGACCTGAAGCTGCTCGACCTTGGTGACAATGCCGTTGTCGGGGGCGCGGATGACTGTGTCGGTGAGGTCGATCTGCTTGGCGTCGACGACAGCCTGAGCGCGCTGCACCATGGGGTGGTCGTTGACCGGTATGTCGGGGTTGCCGCCGAGCTGGGCCAGGACGTTGCCGATATCGTGCTGGCTCGACGCGACCTTCTGCCGGGCGACCTCGAGCGCATTTGCCGCTTGGTCGAACTGCTGCTGCGACGCCACGCCGGAGCCGAGCAGCTTCTTCTGTCGGTCGTACTCGCGCTGAGCGTAGTCGAGGGTTTCCTGCGCCGCCTTGTTGTCGGCCAGCTTTTGCTGATACGTCGCCTTTAGCGCCTCGACTTGCAGCCGGGCCATGCCGAGTTGCGCGGTCGCGTCGGCCACCGCGACCTCATAAGAATGCGGGTCGAGCCGGTAGAGCACCTGCCCTTTGGTGACCCGCTGATTATCGTGGACTTCGACGGTGAGCACCCGGCCGCTCACATCGGCGCTGATCACGGTGCGCGCCGATTGGATATAGGCGTCGTCGGTCGAGACATAGCGGCCGGTCGTCAGATACCACCAGAGCCCGCCGAGGATGACGACGGCTGGCCCCGCCACCATCAGCGGCAGCCTCAGGCGCTGGCGCAGCGGCCGGGTCGGCGTTGCGAGCCTGCCCGCTCGGTCGCCAAAGACCCGGCGCAAGGACCTGTTTGGGGCTTCTCCGTCGGCCGACGTCGTCATCGCGTGCCCTCGATCGCCGGGGCGGCGACGCGCCGCGACGACATCGTCGCGACACCGGTGCCGGACACCATGCTGCGGGCGCGGGGATGATTGCGGTCGGCGAGCGACCCATGGACGCGCCGCAGCAAATCGATTAGTTGCTCGGCCTCATCGGGCGACAATGAGGCCAGGACTTGGTCCTGAGTTTCGCTCGCAACGTCCCAGATGCGGCCAAGAATCGGCCGGGCTTTGTCGGTGAGGAAGAGCCGACGCGCGCGGCGGTCGGTGGGGTCGGGGCGGCGCTCGATCCAGCCGGCTTCCTGCATGCGGTCGATCTGGCGCACCAGCGTCATCGGCCGGATTTCCAGAAGATCGGCGAGACCGGCTTGGTTGATCCCTTCGTTGCGGGCGAGATAGCCGAGCGTGCGGCACTGGGCGCGGGTCAGTTCGAGGCGGCGTCCATTGCGGTCAAAACGCCTGCCGTAAAGCCGGGCAACATCGTGCACGAGAAACCCAAAACTTCGGTCGAGATCCACCATGCCACCCCGAATAGGTCTAAAAACTGATAATAAGGGAATAGTACGATTTTACCCCTTTGCCCAGAGTTAGCTACGACGGGGCAGGGTTTCGCGAATGTGATAGCTAGGGGTGGAAAGCGCCGTGCGCTCAAGGTGGACGCGGCGCAGCAGCAACAAAGCATTGCACGCCGAAAACCCCGCCGCAATTGCAAGCGCGTCAAAGGCGAGCGGCAAAATCGCTAGCTCGCCCGCAACGATCAGGTAATTCGGATGGCTGAGCCAGCGATAAGGGCCGCTGGTCACCAGCGGCGCGGCGGGAAGCACGATCAGCCGCGTCGTCCAGCGGCGGCCAAGGCTGGCGATGACCCAGATTCGTCCCGCTTGCAATAGGATGAAGACCGCCAGCAACGGCCAGCGCGGCGGTGTCGCCGCCGGCACCGTCGCGGCGAGCGTGGCCAACCAACCGGCATGCAGCAGGACCAGCCATTTATAGCCGGTGCGGTCGATCTCGACGGCGCCTTGAGCGAGGAGCTGCGCCGTATTGGCGCGGGCGAGGAGCAACTCGCCGCCGCGTTGCGCCGCCACCAGGGCGAGCACAGCGTGGAAGAACGTCACGATTCGCCGAGCACGACAAACCCGGCGCTAAAACCGGGACCCAGCGCGGTCAGCAGCGCCCGGCCCCATCTTTCACCGGCCGCTCGCGTCGAATCGAGCATCGCGTCGAGGACGAACAGCACCGACACCGCCGACATGTTGCCGTATTCGCGTAGCGAACGGCGCGCCGCGGCAGCCCCCGGGAAGGCCGCGCCGAACACGCTCTCATAGGCGTCGATGACCTTTGGGCCGCCGGGGTGGCAGACGAACCGGTCGATATTGCGGAGCGACAGCTCGTGCCGCATGAGAAAGTCGCGCAGTACCGGACCGAGCTCCGCGGTGACGAGGCGCGGGATGTCGCGCGAGAAGATGGCCCTGAGCCCGTCCTCGGCGACGTCCCAGCCCATGATGTCGAGGCTCCTGGGCCAGGTGTGTTCGCCTGTCGCGAGAATCGTCGGGCCGGCAGTATTGGAACAGCGCAGCACTGCGGCCGCCGCGCCGTCGCCAAACAGCGCGCTGGCGACGATGTTGCTGCGCGCGAAATCGTCGCGGCGGAATTGCAGGGTGCACAGCTCGACGACAACAACCAGCACCGCTTTCTCGGGCATCGCTGCGGCGAGCGTGGCGGCCCGCGCCAGCCCCATCGCCCCGCCGGCGCAGCCGAGACCGAAGATCGGCAGCCGCGTCAGGGTCGGGGGCAGCCCCAGCCGCTCCATCAGCAACGCGTCAAGGCTTGGGGTGGCGACGCCCGTCGTCGAAACCATGACGATGCCGCCGACGTCCTCGAGCCCGACCCCGGCGCGGTCGAGCGCGCGTCCTGCCGCGGCCTCGATCAGATCGAGCGCGCCGGCGAGGTAGGCGCGGTTGCGGTCGGCCCAGCCATGCGGCCGGTCGAACCACTCGAACGGCTCCACCGAATAGCGGCATTCGATCCCGCTATTGGCATAGACCGGGATCAGCCTTTCGAAATCCGGCGCGCGCCCGAACAACTGCTCGACCCGCGCCACGACATTGCTTTGGTCGAGACGGTGGGGCGGCAGCGCGGTGGCGATCGAGGCAAGGTGCGGGAGCGGTCGCATGGGCGCCTCGGAAAGAGATGGAAAACGCAACGATACCGTCTCTTTACGGCTACCGGCATCACGTCTTCGCGAGGCAAATGAAAACCCCGCGGCTGACGAAGCCGCGGGGTTTCTTAGGACGCGCCGACGACGTCAGTTGGTGAAGCGATAGAACTTCGCCGCGTTCTCGCAGGTGATCTTGTGGATTTGGTCGGGGGTCAGTTCGGCGAACTGTTCCTTGATGAACTTGTCGGATTCCGGCCACACCCCGTCGGTATGCGGGTAGTCTGAGCCCCACATCATCGTCTCGAGCCCGATATCGTCGATCAGCTTGGCGCCGATGCGATCGAACTGGAAGGTGCACTTGCAGTTGCGGCGCCAGTATTCGCTCGGCTTCAGCTTCATCAGATCGCGGAAGCGGTCCTCGAACTCGAAATCCATCCGGTCGAGCGCATAGGCGAGCCAGCCCGCGCCGCTCTCGCCAAAGCCGATGCGCAAGGTCGGGAAGCGGTCGAAGACGCCGGCGCCGATCATCGCCGCGATGATGTTGATGAGGCCCATCTGGAATGCCGACACGCCGGTGAACATCGCCGCGCGGCGGGTCTGCCCATCGACCCCTTGGCGCGCGCGCCCGTCGGTGGTCGGGAAGGTGTGAAAGTGCAGCGGCAGGTCAACCTCGGCGACCGCTTTCCACAGTTTCTCCCAATCCGGGTGCCACATCGGCACCATGTCCCACGAGCATGACAGCTCGAGGCCGCGATGGCCCATCCTGGCGACGCGATGGATCTCCTTCACCGCCTCGTCGATGTCGCCGTACGGCAGACAGGCGAGGCCGAGCTGACGGTCGGGATAGTGGCTGCAGAATTCCTTGAGCCAGTCATTGTAGATGCGCAGCAACTCGTTGCTGGCTTCCTTGTCGTCCAGCTTCGAGGCCGAGCCTAGCACGCCGAAAATGATCTCGGCGTCGACCCCGTCCATCTCCATGTCCTTGAGCCGCAAATGCGGGTCGCGCGCCCGGTACTTGCCCTTCTTGGCGTCCTCGTAGAGACCGACCTCGTTCATCTTGTCGACCCGGTGGTTCTGGCCGGGGACGTACTTCGCGCCACCCGGGCCGACGCCGTTGACCAGACCGAAATCGGCGCCGTTCTTGGCGACCCAATGCGGTCCATCCGGCCCATCGGTGACATACGGCATCCGCTCTTTCAGCGCGCGCGAGGCGTTCTGCACGAACAGCTCTGGCGGCATGCACGGCATGTCGAGATGGCAATCGGCGGAGATGCGCTTGTATTGCATGGTCGTTTCCTTCGAGGTCACGCCTTCGGACGGAAGCCCAGAACTGTAAACCTACCGGCGCGAATTTGCCTATGCTGCAATTGCAGCCTGCTATGTCCTGGTGATGAGCCCTGAACTTATTGCCGCGCGTCCCGCACCGCCTGCCAGATGCGCTGCGATGTCGCCGGCATGTCGAGGCTCTTCACCCCGAGCGGCGCCAGCGCGTCGATCACCGCGTTGACGATCGCCGGCAGCGCGCCGACCGTGCCGGCTTCGCCAGCGCCCTTGGCCCCTAAGGGATTGCGCTTGGTCGGCACCGGGTTCGAGGTGATCTCCATATAGGGCATCGTATCGGCCCGCGGCATCGCGTAGTCCATGAAACTGCCGGTCAGGTTCTGTCCCGACTCGCGATCGTAGACGACCTCTTCCATCAGCGCCTGGCCCAGCCCCTGCGCGACTCCGCCATGGATCTGCCCCTTGAGGCCGATCGGGTTCACCACCGTGCCGACATCGTCGATCACCACGTAGCGGACGATCTCCAGCGAGCCGGTATCGGGGTCGATCTCGACCTCGCAGACATGACAGCCATTGGGATAGGTGTTGTCGTCGGGCGCGAACGTGCCGGTCTCGTAAAGCCCGCCTTCGAGCCCCGGCGGTAGCCTGCCCGCCTGGAACGAGGCCTTGGCGACATCGGTGATGCCGATTCGTCGGTCGGTGCCGGCGACCGCGAAATTGCCCCCATCGTCGCCAATCGTGAACTCGATGTCCGCCTCGGCCGCTTCGAGCAGATGCGCGGCGATGCGTTTGCCTTTGGCGATGACCTTGTCGGCCGCCATCCACAGCGCCGAGCCGCCGATCACTGTCGAGCGCGAGCCATTGGTGCCGATGCCGAAGGCGACCCGGTCGGTGTCGCCGTCGATGTATTGCACCACCGCGGGGTCGAGCCCGAGCTTTTCGTTGAGCACTTGCTTGAACGTCGTCTCGTGGCCCTGGCCCTGGTTCTTGCTGCCCATCAGCAGGGTGGCGTTGCCGCTCGGATGAAAGCGGATTTCGGCGAATTCCTGACCGGGTCCCGCCGCCTTCTCGATCGGGTTGGCGATCCCGATGCCGCGCAGTTTGCCGCGCGCCTTGGCCTCATCGCGCCGCTTGGCGAAGCCGGCCCAGTCAGCCTGCGCCAGCGCCTGCCGCTGGTTGGCGGGAAAGTCGCCGCAATCGTAATTGAGGCCGAGCGCGGTCCTGATCGGCAGCCTCTCGGGCGGGATCAGGTTTTTCGCGCGCAACTCGACCCGGTCGAGGCCGAGCTCGCGCGCCGCGTCATCGATCAGCCGCTCGATGACATAGGTCGCCTCGGGCCGCCCGGCGCCGCGATAGGGCGCGGTGCCATTGGTGTTGGCCATCACCGCATAGACGCCGACATAGGCGGCCGGAATGTCATAGGTGCCGACCAGCGTCCCGACATTGCCGAAGGTCGCCAGCAAATTGCGCTCGGACGAGATGTAGGCGCCGACATTGGCGAGAGTTTTCACCCGCAGCCCGAGAAAATTGCCGTCTTTGTCGAGCGCCAGCTCGGCGTCGCTGACATTGTCGCGGGCATGTTCGTCGGCCTGGATCGCCTCGCTGCGTTCGCAGGTCCATTTGACCGGCCGGCGCAATTTCTTGGCCGCCAGCAGCACCAGCCGGTGCTCGGGGTATTGCCAGCCTTTGGTGCCGAACCCGCCGCCGACATCGCCGGCGATCACCCGGATCTTGCTCTCCGGGATCTTGAAGATGCGGGTCGCCAGCGCCTGGCGCACCCGGTGCGGGTACTGCACGTCGGCGTAGAGGGTGAAGCGGTCCTCGCCCGGGTCCCAGACGCCGATCGCGCCACGCGGTTCCATGAAATGCGCGTAGACCCGGCTGATCACATAGCGCCGCTTGACCACATGCGCGGCGCTTGTAAACGCGGCGTCCGCCGCTGCCTTGTTGCCAGCCTCGAACAGGTTGGAGATGTTGTCCGGGCACTCGGGCCACACTGCGATCTTGCCGTCGGCGGCCGCGGCGGTGTCGGTGACCGAAGGCAGCGCCGCATAGTCGACCGCGATCAGCTCGGCCGCGTCCTTGGCCTGGGCCAAGGTCTCGGCGACAACCAACGCGACCGGCTCGCCGACATAGCGCACGGTGCCTTGCGCCAGGCCGAGATGGGCGCGGGCGAACATCGGCGACCCGTCGGGCCGTTTGCGCTGGAACGGCACCCCCATCGCGCCGAGCTTGGCTTCGACCAGATCGTCGCCGATGAGGATCAGCCGGACACCGGGCGCCGTCTTGGCCGCGCTCAGGTCGAGCCGGTCGATGCGGGCATGCGCATGCGGCGAGCGCAGCACGTAGGCGTGGACCTGGCCGAGCAGATTGTTGTCGTTCTGGAAGCGGCCATTACCGCTCAGCAACCGCTTGTCCTCGAAGCGCCGTACCGGCTGGCCGATTCCGAACTGGTCCATCGCGCATGTTCTCCGTAAGCTCGTTGGACATTGTCCACGCATTCGAGCCGATCGAGAAGAGGCGAGGGGATGGAACGCATCGATATCGGCGAAACCACGATCGAGGCGCATATCGCGGGGAGCGGCCCGCCGCTGCTGTTCCTGCACGGCCTCGACTATTTCGCCCAGCACCGCCCGTTCCTCGACCGGCTGGCCCGCCAGTTTCGGGTCATCGCCCCGCGCCATCCCGGTTTCGGCGCCAGCCCGCGCCCGGCGTGGATGCGCGGCGTCGGCGACATCGCCTATCTCGACCTCGACCTGCTGGATCGCCTGAAACTCGACGATGTGCTGTTGGTCGGCGCGTCGTTTGGCGGCTGGATCGCGATGGAACTCGGGATACGCTCGACCGCGTGGCTCGGCGGCCTGGTGCTGATCGACACGCTCGGGGTCAAGTTCGGCGGTCGCGATGAGGTCGAGATCGCCGACATCTATGCGTTGCCGGCCGACGAACTGGTGCGCCGCGCCTTCGCCGATCCGGCCAACGCCCCGAATTACGACGCCATGAGCGACGCCGAGGTGGAAGAGGTGGCGCGCGACCGCGAGGCGGCGGTGCTCTATGGCTGGCGGCCCTTCATGCACAACCCGAGCCTGCGGCACTGGCTGCACCGGATCAAGGTCCCGGCGCTCGTCGTCTGGGGCGAGCAGGACCGCATCGTCGCGCCCGCTTATGGGGCGCATCTGGTGCAGAAATTCCAGTACGGCCGCTTCGTCCCGATCGCCGATGCCGGCCACTATCCGCAGGTCGAGCAGCCCGAGGCGGTAGCAGCGGCGATCGAGAGCTTTGCGCGGGAGATCAGCCGATGATGCACGCCTGGCATTTCAGCGAGATGGCCTATCACCCGGCCTGGGCGCATCTCAACGAGACCTACCGGGTGATCATCCCGAACCGGCTCTACGACCCGCAAATCGGCGCCGACCTCTATCACCGTTACCTCGACGAATGGGCGCTGTGCGACGAGCTCGGCATCAACATCATGACCAACGAGCATCACGCGACCGCGACCTGTGCCGACTCGGTGTGCACCATCCCGATGGCGATCCTCGCGCGCGAGACCAAGAAGGTGCGGCTCCTGGCGCTCGGCATGCCGATCGCCAACCGCGAGAACCCGATCCGCGTCGCCGAGGAATATTCGATGCTGGACGTGATATCGCGCGGCCGCATCGAGATGGGCTTTGTCAAGGGCGTACCGTTCGAGATCTCGCCCGCCAACAGCAACCCGGCCGACCTGATGGAGCGGTTCTGGGAGGCGCACGACCTGATCCTGAAGGCGATGACCTCGCATGACGGCCCGTTCTCGTGGGAGGGCACGCATTTCCAATATCGCTCGGTGAATATCTGGCCGCGTCCGTACCAGCAGCCGCACCCGCCGGTGTGGATGCCGGTCGGCAGCACCGGGAGCGCCAGCGAGGCCGCGGCGCGCGGCATCACCATCGGCGTCCTCAACACCGGCTGGGCGCGCACTCCCGGCATCTTCAACGCCTACCGCAAAACCGCGGCCGAGAGCGGGCACTCGCCGGGCCATGAAAAGCTCGCCTACATGGCGCTGATCGGGGTCGGGCGGACGCGCGAAGAGGGCTACCGCCGCGCCGACCAGATCCTCGACTACAGCCGTACCTCGGGAGTGGTCTCGCCGCAATTCGCCAACCCGCCCGGCTATGTCGCCCCGGCGATGGCGGCGACCGCGATCAAGGGCAGCGCCACCACCGCCCGCGCCACCCGTCTGCAGACCCGCGACGGCAAGCCGATCAACCCGCGCACCGTCGGCGTCGAGGACGCGATCGGCGCCGGTCTCGTCTTCGCCGGCACGCCCGACGACGTCTGGGACCAGCTGAAGTCGTTCTACGACCATGTCGGCGGCTTCGGGCACCTCCTGATGATGGGTCAGGGCGGACATATCAGCCACGAGGACACGGTCGACAATTTGACCCTGTTCTCGAAAGAGGTGCTGCCCAGGCTGGCGGAGTTGGGGTGAGGCCCCGGGGTCTTCCGAGGCGGCGAGCCGCATAAGCGCAATCCTGGAAAGTTCGGCAAGCAGGATAGGCAGTGCTCTCGCTTTATAAGAAACTGGCTCTGCCATGAACAAGCCCGCATACAACGAATCGATCCGCCGGCTCCTTGCCGATATTGCAGTGCTAAATCCAGAAGAGGGGCCGGTTGAACTTATATGTTTGTGGTTTGATGACTTGTATCGACCGGCTCAGACGCGGCCAGATCACAGTGTTCCTGAAATTTGGGAAAAGGCATTACAAGAATGGAGAGAGTGCTTTAGTGACGATGAGTTGCGTAGTCTAGCTCGGTTCCACGACACTTATGCCTCGCTAGTTGATGCGCTTCCCACGAATTGGCCGGGATGGGTGCAGGACTCTCGCTGGCAAACGGTAAAGGCGGCTGCGGCCGATGCGCTCGCTCAACTCGCAAAACTGCCGCACTAAGGGTGCCGGCCCCATGAGGCGCCGGGCGAGAGCGACCGCTGCCCTCTTGCTGCTTGCGTTGGCTTTTGACCCAGCGCTGGGGGCCGATCTGACCACGATCACCTGCCGCGACCGCGAGGACCCCAGCGTCGGCGCGACGCTGGCGTTCGATCTGGCGCGACAGCGCCTGGTCAGCTCGTCGGGGATCGGCGACACGATTCTCTTCCACGATCGCGACGTACGGGTACACGTAACCGCGGCGGCGATTGAATGGGAGGTCGCGCACAACCCCTATCGGCTCGACCGTGTGACCCTCGAACTCAACGTCATCGGCCGGGTCTATGTCTGCCAGCTCGCGAAGCGCCAGCTCTAGCGCGCCAGCGTCGGCCGCGCCTGCGGCGGTGCCGCGACTGCTGCGCGCCGGTATTCGGGCACTAACAGCCGCAACAGGTCGATGACCCGCGCCTCGTTTGCAGCGCGCGCCTGCTCCTCGAGCTCGTCGATCGAGCGCGCCAGCACCGCATAGTCGGCGGTACGCGGTGCGGCGAGGCGCAACGCCGGGTTCGCCGTCGGCACCGGCGCCTCGCCGTCGTGGAACAGTTCCTCGTGCAGTTTCTCGCCGGGCCGCAACCCGGTGAACTCGATCGCGATGTCGCGGTCGGGGACGAGACCGGCCAGGCGGATCATCTGCCGCGCCAGATCGACGATCTTCACCGGCTCGCCCATGTCGAGCACAAAGATCTTGCCACGCGACTCAGTGTCGTTGGCGAGGCCGACCGTCGCCGAGGCTTCGAGCACCAGCTCGACCGCCTCGCGCACGGTCATGAAAAAGCGGCTGACCTCGGGATCGGTGACGGTGAGCGGCCCGCCGGGGGCGAGCTGGCGGGTGAACAGCGGCACGACCGAACCGGTCGAGCCCAGCACGTTGCCGAAGCGCACGGTGACAAAGCGGGTGCCGCCGCGGCCCCGCCGCCCGCGCGCGGCCTTGTCGAGGTCGAGCGCCTGGCAGAAGGCCTCGGCGATCCGTTTCGTCGCGCCCATCACGCTGGTCGGGTTGACCGCCTTGTCGGTCGAGATCTGGACGACGAGCTCGACGCCATGCGCCCGCGCCGCCTCGGCGACGTTGCGGCTGCCCGCGACATTGGTCAGCACCCCTTCGACGGGGTTCTGCTCGACCATCGGTACATGCTTCAGCGCGGCGGCGTGGAAGACGATTTCCGGCCGCTCCGCCGCGAGTACCTCGTCGAGCCGGTGCCGGTCGCGTACATCGCCCATCAGCGAGCGCACCGTTACGCTGGGAAACCGCTCGTGCAGCTCGGTATCGATCGTGTAGAGCAGATATTCGCCGTTATCCAAAAGGATCAGCCGCGACGGCCCGTAAGCGGCGAGTTG
>DASYXG010000465.1:0-35620 GCA_035935235.1 Allostellaceae bacterium | reverse complement strand
AGGATCGCCAGCAACATAAGCACCGAGCCAAGCAACGTGTAGAGGAAGAACTTGAACGCGGCGTAGACCCTTCTCGGCCCGCCCCACACCCCAATGATCAGGAACATCGGGATCAGCACGCCCTCGAAGAACACGTAGAAGACGATAAAATCGAGGGCGCAAAACATGCCTACCATCAACGTCTCGAGGACGAGGAAAGCGATCATGTACTCCTTGACCTGGGTGTGGACCGACTGCCAGCTCGCCGCAACGCAGAGCAATGTCAGGAGGGTCGACAGCAGCACGAAGAACAGCGAGATGCCGTCGATCCCCATGTGGTAATTGATCTCAAACCCGCCAATCTCGACCCAGTGCGCCTTCTCGACGAACTGGAACGCCGCGGTTGTCGGGTCGAAATCGACCCACAGTACGATCGACAGAAGAAACACGATGATCGACGTTGACAGCGCGATATTGCGGGCGTTGCGGGCGACGATCTCGGCCTCGCCGCGCGTCGTCATGATGAAACCGGCGCCGACCAGTGGCAGGAAGGTCACCAGCGACAGCAGCGGCCAATGATTCATGGCTTGGAACACCGGCGCTACCGCGGGATCAGGTACCAGCTGATCAGCGCGACGACGCCAATGAGCATGGCAAAGGCATAATGGTAGACGTACCCGGTCTGCAGCCGACTCGCGCCGGCTGCCGCATCGCGGGTCCGAGCGGCAATGCCGTCGATGAGGCCGTCAACGATTGCGCCATCGCCGGTCTTCCATAACCCCTCGCCAAGGCTGAAAGCACTACGCACGAAGAGCCGGTCGTAGAGCTCGTCGAAGTACCATTTGTTGAGGAGAAACAGGTACAGCGACCGGAAATGCATCGCGGTAAAGGCCGGGATGCCCGGCCGCCACATGTAGCAGACATAGGCGAGCACAATGCCCAAGACACCGGCGATCAGCGGCAGGTAGTCGATGAACAGCGAGTTGTGCTCGGCCGCGGTGATCGCGTCGTGGCTTGGCAGTACCAGGATCGCGCTCTTCCAGAACTCCGCACGCCCTTCGCCGACAAAGAAATTCTCAGCGAGAAAGCCGGCGAAGATCGCTCCCGCGGCAAGTACGAACAACGGCAGCAGCATCACCCACGGACTTTCGTGAATGTGATGCTCGACCTCATGATCGGCGCGCGACGTGCCGTGGAAGGTCATAATGATGAGCCGCCACGAATAGAAGGCAGTGAGGAACGCGGTGAAAACGCCAAGGCAGAAGGAATAGCGCCCGACCGCAGTCCCCGAAGCCCAGGCGGCAGCGAGGATCGAGTCCTTGGAATAGAACCCGGCGAAAAACGGGATGCCGGCGAGCGAGAGGCTACCGATCCACATCAGCACATAGGTGATCGGTATCTTCTTCCACAGCGCGCCCATGCGACGCATGTCCTGCTCACCGGACATCGCGTGGATCACCGAGCCGGCGCCGAGGAACAGGAGCGCCTTGAAGAAGGCGTGGGTGAAAAGATGGAACATTGCCGCGCCATAGGCCGAGACTCCCGCGGCGAAAAACATGTAACCAAGCTGCGAGCAGGTCGAATAGGCGATGACGCGCTTGATGTCGTTCTGCGCCATGCCGACACTGGCGGCGAAGATCGCCGTGGTGCCGCCGATCACCCCGACCACGGCTAGCGCCATCGGCGCGTATTCGAACATCGGCGACAGCCGCGCCACCATGTAAACGCCGGCGGTGACCATCGTCGCGGCATGGATCAGCGCCGATACCGGGGTCGGGCCTTCCATCGCGTCCGGTAGCCAGGTGTGCAGCCCAAGCTGCGCCGATTTCCCCATCGCGCCGACAAACAGCAGGATGCAGGCGAGGGTCAGCGCCGGCACCTGCCAGCCGAGAAAATTCATCACGGTATGGGTCGTCGCCGGTGCCTTGCCGAACACCGTATCGAAGTCAAGTGACCCAAAAATCACGAACACCGCGAAAATGCCGAGCGCGAAGCCGAAATCGCCGATCCGGTTGACAACAAACGCCTTGATTGCCGCCGCGTCAGCCGACGCGCGATCGTACCAGAAGCCGATAAGCAGGTAGGAAGCGAGCCCCACCCCCTCCCAACCAAAGAACATCTGGACGAAATCATTCGCGGTGACCAGCGCCAGCATGAAAAAGGTGAAGAGGCTCAGATAACTCATGAACCTCGGGATCGAGTGATCATGCGCCATGTAGCCGACGGAATAGATGTGGACCATCGCCGAGACGATCGTCACGACGAGGATCATCACCCCCGAGAGGGTATCCAGGCGCAATGACCACTCGACATCGACGCCGCCGGCGGCGATCCAAGTCACCAGCGGCTCGATGTGGGGCTGCGCCTGCCCCATGATATCGCGGAAGACGAGGATGCCGAACACCGCCGACAGCAAGAGCGCGCCGCAGGTCACGATTTGCGCGCCGCGATCGCCAATCACGCGGCCGAAAAACCCGGCGATGCCAGCAGCCAATAGCGGCAGAAAGACAACGAGAGCAGCCACGCTGCGCTAGCCTCGCATCATCCGGATGTCCTCGACCTGGATCGAACCGCGGTTGCGGAAATAGACGACGAGGATTGCCAGCCCGATCGCCGCCTCGGCCGCCGCGACCGTAAGCACGAACATCGCGAAAACCTGGCCGACCAGGTCATTGAGCACGGCCGAGAAGGCAACAAAGTTGATGTTGACCGCGAGCAGCATCAGCTCGATCGACATCATGATGATGATGACGTTCTTGCGGTTGAGAAAGATGCCGAAGATCCCGAGCGTGAACAGGATCGCGGCAACGGTCAGGTAGTGGGCGAGGCCGATCTGCAGCATCAGTCCGCAACCCCTTGCCCGATCGGCACCTTGACGACCTCGAGGGTCTCGGCGCGTTGGCGCGAAAGCTGCGCGGAGATGGATTGGCGCCTTGTGTCAGCGCGCTGCCGTAGCGTCAGCACGATGGCGCCGATCATCGCTACCAGGAGGATCATTCCGGCGGCCTGGAACCCAAAGATGTAACGGGTGTAGAGCAGATTACCGAGCGCGCGAGTGTTGGTCATTGCTGCGCCCGAGGGCGTCGGCGCCGCCGCGAGGGTCGCCACATTCGGGGCGATTGCCCAGCTGCCGAACACTAGCACCAGTTCGGCGAGCAGAATGAAACCGACCAGCGCGCCAATGGGTAGATATTTGACTGCGCCCTTGCGCAGCTGCGCGAAATCGATGTCGAGCATCATGACGACAAAGAGGAACAACACGGCGACCGCGCCGACATAGACGATGACCAGTATCATCGCCAGGAATTCGGCGCCCATGAGCAAGAAGAGGCCGGCCGCGTTGAAGAAGGCGAGGATCAGGAACAACACCGAATGTACCGGGTTGCGCGCCGATACGACCATCACGCCCGAGGCGATGGCAACCGCGGCAAACAGGTAAAACATGATCGCGGAAAGGATCACCGGTACGGCGCCTCGATCGACAAGCTCCTGGCGATCTCCGCTTCCCAGCGGTCGCCGTTCGCCAACAGCTTGTCCTTGTCGTAGAAAAGCTCCTCTCGGGTCTCGGCGGCGAATTCGAAATTTGGCCCCTCGACGATCGCATCGACCGGGCAGGCCTCCTGGCAGTAGCCGCAATAGATGCACTTGGTCATGTCGATATCGTAGCGGGTCGTACGGCGGCTGCCGTCCTCACGCGGCTCGGCCTCGATGGTGATCGCCAGCGCCGGGCAGATCGCCTCGCACAATTTGCAGGCGATGCAGCGCTCCTCGCCATTCGGATAGCGGCGCAATGCGTGCTCGCCGCGAAAGCGCGAGCTGAGCGGGCCCTTTTCATAGGGGTAGTTGACCGTGACCGGCTGCTTGAACATGTAGCGCAAGGTCAGCGCCATGCCCGAAATCAGCTCGGTCAACAACAGGCCGCGCGCGCTGCGCGCCAGGAAATTCATCGGCAATACCTCAGCGTCACCATAGAGCCGCGCCTCCCCCTGTCAACGCGCCCTAAGGCGAGTGAGTCGTTCAATGACTCGGGACCCAGCCGAACGCGGTCAGAAGGCCCGCAGTCAGCACCAGCCAGAACAGCGACAACGGCAGGAATACCTTCCACCCGAGCCGCATCAGCTGGTCGTAGCGAAAGCGCGGGAACGTCGCGCGCACCCACAAAAAGCAGAACATGACGAAAGCAATTTTGGTAAGTAGCCAAAACCAACCCGGCAACCAGGTGAACGGCTCAAGGGGTATGGGCGACAGCCAACCTCCCAAGAATAGGATGCTGGTCATTGCGCTCATCAGGATCATGTTGCCGTATTCGCCAAGGAAGAAGAGCCCAAAGCTCATCGCCGAATATTCGACGAAATAGCCGGCCACCAGTGTCGCTTCATCTTCGGGCATGTCGAATGGCGGCCGGTTTGTCTCGGCCAGGCCCGAGACAAAGAACACGATAAACATCGGCAACAGCGGAATGACAAACCAGCCAGGGATAAATCCCAGCCATAGATGGCTCTGCGCCTCCACAATCGCAGTCAAGTTCAGCGACCCAGCGCAAAGCAGCACCGTCACCAGGACAAAGCCGATCGAGACCTCGTAAGACACCATCTGGGCCGCGGAGCGCAGCGCACCTAGGAACGCGTATCGCGAATTCGATGCCCAACCCGCCATGATGATGCCGTAGACCGATAGCGAGCTGATCGCAAAGAGGTAGAGGATGCCGACATTGATGTTGGAGATGACCACCCCGACATCGAACGGAATCACTGCCCAGGCGACGAGCGCCAGGGTGAATGTGATCATCGGCGCAGCGACGAAAACGATACGATTGGCGCCGCTCGGCACCACGGTCTCTTTCATCAGCAATTTCAGCCCATCGGCGAGCGGCTGAAAGAGCCCGAAGGGGCCGACGACGTTGGGACCCTTGCGCAGCTGAGACGCCGCCAGCACCTTGCGCTCGGCGTAGGTGTAGTAGGCGATCGCCAGCAGCAGCGGCAGGATGATCGCCAGGATCTCCGCGACGAGAACCGCCGTCGGTAGCGCGTAGAGCCGGAGAAAATCACCCATGCGTGCCGGTCCGCCTCGCGCCAGCGCCAGCCCCGAAGAGTCCGCTGCATTCGACCATTGTCGGGCTGGCGCGGCTGATCGGGTCGGTCTTGTAGAAGTCGGCGATCGGATAGGCAAACGCTGTCGCCGCGATCGGGCCGACCGTGCCGAAAGCGCCCCATGTCGCCTTCGCGGTCATGTCGATCTCGCCCAACGTCGGGTGTGCGGCACGCATTTGTTGACGCAGATCGCGCAATGAGTCGAATGGCAGCGGCTTGCCGAGCGCACCCGACAATGCCCGCAAAATGGTCCAGTCTTCACGTGCCGCTCCCGGCGGAAAAACCGCGCGGCGACCGAGCTGTGCCCGGCCTTCGGTATTCACATAGGTGGCATCCTTTTCGGTGTAGGCGGCGCCGGGCAGCACCACGTCCGCGCACGCCGCGCCGCGGTCACCATGGTGGCCCTGGTAGACCACGAAGGCGGAGCCGGAATTCGTAAGATCGAGCTCGTCAGCGCCGAGCAGATAGAGGACGCTGATATCGCCCGAGGCACAGCCGGTGATTATCCCGGCGACGTCGCGTCCGCCAGGCCCCGGCAGGAAGCCGAGATCGAGGCCGCCGACCCGCGCCGCCGCGCGGTGCAGCACATTGAAGCCATTCCAATCGTCGCGGATCATGCCGAGGCTCTCGGCCAGCGCCCGCGCCGCGCCGAGCACCTGCGCGCCGTCCGAGCGGGCGAGCGCGCCCTGCCCCAAAATCAGCATCGGTGCCTTCGCGCCGCGAAGCTTTTCGGCAAACGCGTGATTGCCGAGCGAGGTCAGGGTCTCGCCACCCTCACCCAGTACCTCAACAGGGAAGGTCAAATCGAGCGTCGGCCCGATGGCAGCGAGCTTGAACCCGCCCTGGAGATAGCGTTTGCGCAGCCGCGCGTTGACGATGGGGGCTTCCCAGCGGGGATTGCTACCGACCAGCAGAACGGCATCTGCTTGCTCGATCCCGGAGATCGTCGTGTTGAACAAATAGCCGGCGCGGCAACTCGCATCGAGCTTGGCGCCGTCCTGTCGGCAATCGAGGCTCGTCGAACCGAGTCCGCTTAGCAAGGTTTTCAGCGAGTACATCGCCTCGACGTCGCAAAGATCACCGGCGATCGCCGCAATCCGCTCGCCCGGGGTCGACTTGAGGCGCTCGGCAACCAAATCCAAGGCCTCGCCCCACTCGGCCTCGACCAGCTTGCCGCCGCGCCGGATATAGGGCCGGTCGAGCCGCCGCCTCACCAACCCATCGACCGCGAATCGCGTCTTGTCGGAAATCCATTCCTCATTGACCGTCTCATTCAGCCGCGGCAGCACCCGCAAGATGCGCGCATCGCGGGCATCGACGCGGATATTGCTGCCGACCGCGTCAAGCACGTCGATGCTCTCGGTCTTGTGTAATTCCCAAGGTCGCGCGTTGAACGCATAGGGCTTCGAGGTCAGTGCGCCGACGGGGCACAAATCGATGATGTTGCCGCTGAGTTCAGAGCCCAGGGCACGCTCGATATAGGTGCCGATCTCCATATCCTCGCCGCGCCCGGTTGCACCCAACTCCTCAACCCCAGCGACGTCGGTAAGAAAGCGGATGCACCGCGTGCAATGGATGCAGCGGGTCATGCTGGTAGCGACCAGCGGCCCAAAATCCTTGTCCTCGACTGCGCGCTTGCTCTCCTGGTAGCGGCCGCGGTCGAAACCGTAGGCCATCGCCTGGTCCTGCAGGTCGCATTCCCCGCCCTGATCGCAGATCGGGCAATCGAGCGGGTGGTTGATCAGCAGCATTTCCATGACGCCGTGACGGGCCTTCTTGGCCCTTTCCGACTGGGTATGGATGACCATGCCGTCGGCGACGGGCATTGCACAGGAGGCGATCGGCTTTGGCGCGCGCTCCTGCTCGACCAGGCACATGCGGCAATTGCCGGCTATGGCGAGCCGCTCGTGGAAGCAAAAATGGGAAATCTCGACACCGATGCTCTGACACGCCTGGAGCACCGTTGTGCCGCCAGGCACCTCGACTTCCTGGCCGTCGATCGTGAGCTTGGGCATCTGCTACTCCGCGGCCTGGCGCGAGGCGACCGCGCGGTATTCGGCGATGCGGCGCTGCATTTCGGGCTTGAAGTGGCGGATAAGTCCTTGAACCGGCCACACTGCCCCGTCGGCCAGTGCGCAGATCGTGTGACCTTCGATCTCGGTCGTGATCTCCTGGAGCATGTCGAGCTCCTCGACCGTCGCGTCGCCCTTGACCATGCGCTCCATAACGCGCCAGACCCAGCCGAGGCCTTCGCGGCAGGGGGTGCACTGGCCACAGCTCTCATGCTTGTAGAAGGCCGAGAGGCGGGCGATCGCGCGGACGATATCGGTCGACTTGTCCATGACGATGAGCGCCGCCGTTCCAAGCCCCGACCTCTGCGCGGCAAGGCTGTCGAAATCCATCAGCACTTCGCCACACGTCGAGGCCGGCAGGCAGGGAGTGGAGGAGCCTCCGGGGATCACCGCGAGGAGATTATCCCAGCCACCGCGCACCCCGCCGGCATGACGCTCGATCAATTCCCGCATCGGGATCGACATCGCTTCTTCGACATTGCATGGCGCGTTCACATGCCCGGAAATGCAGAAGATTTTCGTTCCGGTGTTGCGTTCGCGACCGATGCCGGCGAACCACTTCGCGCCCCGCTTCAGGATATCGGGGGCAACCGCGATGGTCTCGACATTGTTGACCGTCGACGGGCAGCCATAGAGTCCGACCGCGGCCGGGAATGGCGGTTTGAGACGCGGTTGACCCTTGCGCCCCTCAAGGCTTTCCAGGAGGCCCGTTTCTTCGCCGCAGATATAAGCGCCGGCGCCGCGATGCAGGTAGAGCTCGAAATCGTATCCCGAGCCGCAGGCGTTCTTGCCGAGATACCCGGCGTCGTAGGCTTCCTCGATCGCCGTCTGGAGGTGTCGCGCCTCGTTATAAAATTCACCGCGGATATAGATGTAGCCGGCCTGACACCCCATCCCAACCCCGGCTAGAAGGCAACCCTCGACCAGCTTGTGCGGATCCCATCGGAGGATATCGCGGTCCTTGCAGGTGCCCGGTTCGCTCTCATCGGCATTGACGACGAGGTAGCAGGGCCGGTCGCTCTCCTTTGGCATGAACGACCATTTGAGCCCGGTTGGAAACCCGGCACCGCCACGGCCACGCAAGCCAGAATCCTTGATCTCCTGGACGATCCAGTCCCGGCCCTTGAGGATGATCTCCTTGGTGCCGTCCCAGGCGCCACGGCTTTTTGCACCCTCGATGTGCCAGTCACCCTGGCCGTAAAGGTTGGTGAAGATGCGATCTTTATCAGCCAGCATCCTTGGCCTTCCTGGTACTTGTCCTGGCGGGCTTCTGTGCCGCCACGAGTTCAGTCAACGTCGTCTGTCCCGCCTCCGACATCGAGCCCTGGCGGCCCTTCACCGAGCCGATTGTCGGCGGCTTCCCGGCGGCGAGCGCGTCGAGCAGCGCTTCGGTCGAGGCTCCGTTGAGGTCTTCATAGAAATCGTCATTGACCTGGAGGATCGGCGCGTTAACGCAAGCGCCGAGGCATTCCACTTCAACCAGCGTAAACTGTTCGTCCACGCTGGTGTGGCCCGGCGTGATACCGAGCTTTTTCTTGCAGGCCGCGAGGACCTCCTCGGAGCCACGCAGCCAGCACGGCGTCGTCGTACAGGCCTGGAGAAACCAGCGTCCCACAGGTCGGAGGTTGAACATCGTGTAGAAGGTCGCGACCTCGTAGACACGGATCGGCGCCATGTCGAGCACTTCGCCGACATAGTCCATCGCCGCTTTCGGTAGCCAATTGCCGCTCTGCCGCTGAGCGAGGTCGAGCAGGGGCAGCACTGCACTGGCCTGCCTACCCGGCGGGTATTTGGCGATGTGATATCTGGCTTTTTCGAGATTCTCCGCGGTGAATTCGAAACTCATCGGTTGCTCGAACGGCGGCCCTTCGATGTGGAGGCTCATCGGTCGATCTCGCCGAAGACAATGTCCATCGAGCCAACAATCGCGACCAGATCGGCCAGCATATGGCCTTTGCTCATAAATTCGGTCGCCTGCAGAAAGGCAAACCCCGGCGCGCGGATCTTGCAGCGATAGGGCCGGTTGGTGCCGTCGGCGACGAGGAAAACGCCGAACTCGCCTTTCGGCGCCTCCACCGCCGTGTAGGTCTCGCCCGCCGGAACGTGATAGCCCTCGGTATAGAGTTTGAAGTGGTGGATGAGGGCTTCCATCGACTGCTTCATAACCGCGCGTGGCGGTGGTGCGACCTTTCGATCCTCGGTCTTGATCGGGCCGACCGGCAGCTTTTCCAGCACCTGCTTGATAATGCAGAGCGATTGCCGCATCTCTTCGATACGCACCAAGTAGCGGTCAAAGCAGTCGCCGTTTTTTCCGATCGGCACGTCAAACTCGATCTGGCCATAGGCATCGTAAGGCTGGGCCCGCCGCAGATCCCAGGGCACGCCGGAAGCGCGTAGCATCGGGCCGCTGAGCCCCCAATCTGCCGCGTCGGCGGCACTGATGATGCCGATATCGACCGTGCGCCGACGGAAGATGCGGTTATCAGTCAGCAAGGCTTCGATGTCGTCGACCGTTTTCGGGAAGGCCTCGCAGAAGGCGAGGATGTCGTCGACGAGGCGCGGCGGCAGATCCATATGGACACCGCCCGGCCGGAAGTAATTGGCATGAAGCCGCGCGCCGGAGGCGCGCTCATAGAACTCCATCAGCCGCTCGCGCTCCTCAAACCCCCAGAGGAACGGGGTGATCGCACCGAGGTCGAGCCCGAATGCGCAGACATTCAGCAAATGATTGAGGATGCGGGTGATTTCGGCGAACAGGACGCGAATAAATTTGGCGCGCGGCGGCGGCTCGATTCCCATCAGCTTTTCGACCGCCAGGGCAAAGGCGTGCTCCTGGCACATTGGCGAGACGTAATCGAGCCGGTCGAAATAGGGGATTGCCTGGAGATAGGTCTTGTATTCGATCAACTTCTCGGTGCCGCGATGCAGCAAGCCAATATGCGGGTCGGCGCGCTCGATAACCTCGCCATCGAGCTCCAGCACCATCCGCATGACACCATGCGCGGCGGGATGCTGCGGCCCAAAATTCATCGTGAAATTGCGGATATGCGGAGCGCCCGCCAAATCCTCGCCGGCGGCGCCGATTTCCGAGATCGACGGGTCGCTCATGGCGCCTTCAAGTCCTTTTCGGCCGCGTCAGTCCCATCTGGGCCGCTCGCCTTCTCGTCGCCAGGCAGAATGCTGTCCATCCCTTCCCAGGGTGACAGGAAGTCGAAACTACGGAACTCCTGTTTCAGTTTCACTGGCTCGTAGACGACGCGCTTCTGGTCTTCGTCATATCGCAGCTCGACATAGCCAGTGAGCGGAAAATCCTTGCGCAGCGGATGCCCGTCAAATCCATAGTCGGTAAGAATGCGGCGCAAATCGGGGTGGTCGCTGAAATAGACCCCGAACAAATCCCATGCCTCGCGCTCCCACCAGCCAGCGGCGCTGAACACGCCGACCGCGGATGGCACGGCCTGCTCTTCGTCCGTCTCTAGCTTCACCCGGATGCGCAGATTCTGGCTCATGCTCAAGAGATTATAAACGACCTCAAAGCGCAGCGGCCGGTCGGGATAGTCGACGCCGCAAATGTCGCAGAGCGCACTAAACCGGCACTGCGGGTCGTCTCGCAAGAAGGCCAGCACCTCGATAATAGACTCCCGCGGGATGGTGACACTGAGTTCTCCGTAATGGATGGCATAGTCCTGCACGACCCCGGGTAGCGACGCGGCGAGATGTTCGGCAAGGGCAACAAGTTTCTCGTCCATCGCTGTAGCTCAACGGACGAAGTTACGGGTGCGCTTGATCTTTTTCTGTAAGAGCAGCACGCCGTAGAGTAGCGCTTCGGCGGTCGGTGGACAGCCCGGGACGTAGACGTCAACCGGAACAATGCGATCGCAACCGCGCACGACCGAATAGGAATAGTGGTAGTAACCGCCGCCATTGGCGCAGGAGCCCATCGAGATGACCCAGCGCGGCTCGGCCATCTGGTCGTAAACCTTGCGTAACGCCGGCGCCATCTTGTTGCAGAGCGTGCCGGCAACGATCATCACATCCGACTGACGCGGGCTCGGCCGGAACACGACGCCGAAACGGTCGAGATCATAGCGACTGGCGCCGGTATGCATCATCTCGACCGCGCAACACGCCAGTCCAAAAGTCATTGGCCATAGCGATCCGCTACGGGCCCAGTTTACCAGCGCATCGAGCGACGAGACGATGAACCCACGATCTTGCAACTCTTCGGTCGCGGCGCGCAGCAGCACATCCTGCTCATGGCCAGGTGGAACCGGGCTTCCAGGAGTGATCACTCCCATTCGAGCGCCCCTTTCATCCACTCGTACGCAAAGCCAACAGTGAGCACCCCAAGGAACGCCACCATCGACCAGAAACCGAAAACTCCGATATCGCCAAGCGACACGGCCCAGGGAAACAAGAAGGCGACCTCGAGATCAAAGATGATGAAGAGAATGGCAACTAGGTAATAGCGCACATCGAAACGCACCCGCGCGTCTTCGAACGGCTCGAAACCGCATTCGTATGGCGACAATTTCTCGGAGTCGGGGCGCTGCCGCGCCAGAATGAAGGATGCCGCGATCATTGCCATCGCCACCACGCCAGCGATAGCGAGAAAGACGAGGATCGGGAAATATTCGGCGAGCAGGCTGTCCATTTCGACCCAGACAAAGCAGGATAACCGCGGTCGGTACAGTCGCGGCGCCCCGTCGGCACCGAAATGGCGACCGGGACCGGTGGCGGGAGCGACGGGACTCGAACCCGCGGCCTCCGGCGTGACAGGCCGGCGCTCTAACCAACTGAGCTACGCCCCCGTGGCGGTCGCCAATGGTCCTTTGGCGGGGCGGCCACTCGTACTCTTGCCCGCAAGCAAGTGTCAAGTTAACGGGCGGCAGGTCTGGTCCGCCATTTACGCGGAACCCACAACGTCGACCCCTTTCGCGAAGATCGATGTGGCTTTAGCTCCGTAGACGCGCACCGGCGCCGTGGTGGGCGATGAGGGATTCGAACCCCCGACCCCCTCGGTGTAAACGAGATGCTCTACCAGCTGAGCTAATCGCCCTCGGTTAACGCGGCTGAGGCCGCGTTACGGCATCGTCGAACCGGCCCTCGACCTAATTGAGCGAGTCGCGCAGGCGCCGGCCTGGCTTGAATTTAGCCTGCTTCGACGCGGCGATCTTGATCTTCTCGCCGGTGCGCGGATTGCGGCCTTCCGAAGCCGCCCGCCGGGCGACCGAGAAAGTACCAAAGCCAACGAGGCGAACCTCGCCGCCACGCTTCAACGCGCCGGTGATCGAGTCGAACACCGCCTCGACTGCCTTGCTTGCGGCCGTTTTTGACAGATCGGCCTTACCCGCAACGGCATCGACGAGTTCGTTTCTGTTCACGTGTCGCCCCCTACCCTTAAGTTCGGAAGGAAATTTGCCGGAATACGAACCGGAGTGTAGAGCGCACCCGACCACGGGTCAACGCTGGCGCGCATAGGGAAAGCAAGGTTTTTTTGGACCTTACCGGCCGTTGTCGCCGGCCCACATGAAGTTGGCGGGCTAGCGACAACGGCCGTCAATGCAAATCAATGCGTTAGAAGCCCCGACCGCTCTTCGCCCTGGGCGGGAATAACGGCAGCCGTCTCGCTCTCTTCAGCCCAATCGATCGGAGTGAGCGGTCCCGCCAAGGCGTGCAGCAGCACCTCGTCAGCCGTATTGACCGGGATGATCTTGAGGCCTTTCTTGACGTTGTCAGGAATCTCGGCGAGATCCTTCTCGTTCTCCAGCGGGATCAGCACGGTCTTTAACCCGCCGCGCAGAGCCGCTAAGAGCTTTTCCTTCAATCCGCCGATCGGCAGGACGCGACCGCGCAGGGTGATCTCGCCGGTCATCGCGATGTCGCGCTTGACTGGGATGCCGGTCAGCACCGAGACGATCGAGGTAACCATCGCCACACCGGCCGATGGTCCGTCTTTTGGGGTGGCGCCCTCCGGCACGTGGACATGGATGTCCTTCTTGTCAAAGATTGACGGCAGGATGCCGAACGCCGTGCTGCGCGACTTGACGTAGCTCTCGGCCGCCTGGACTGACTCCTTCATCACGTCACCGAGCTTGCCAGTGGCGGTGACGCGTCCCTTACCTGGCAACGTCACAGACTCGATCGTCAGCAGCTCCCCACCGACTTCAGTCCACGCCAGCCCGGTTGTCACGCCAACTAGATCTTCGCTTTCCGCTTCACCGAAGCGGAAACGACGCACGCCGGCGTATTTGTCCAAGTTGCGCCGGGTGACGGTGACCTTCCCGTCCTTACCGGCCTTCTTCATCAGGATGTCTTTGATCGCCTTCCGCGTCAGATTGGCGATCTCCCGCTCAAGATTACGCACGCCAGCTTCGCGCGTGTAGAAGCGGATGAGGTCGCGCAGCGCGTCCTCGCTAATTGCCCACTCCGATTTCTTCAACCCATGCGCCTCGACCTGCTTCGGGATCAGATGACGCTTGGCGATCTCGACCTTCTCATCCTCGGTGTAACCCGGGATACGGATGATCTCCATGCGATCCATCAGCGGCTGCGGCATGCGCAGCGTGTTGGCCGTGGTCACGAAGAGCACATCCGACAGGTCGTAATCGACCTCCAGATAATGGTCGTTGACGGTCGAGTTCTGCTCGGGATCGAGCACCTCGAGCAGTGCCGAGGACGGGTCGCCACGCCAATCAGCGCCCAGCTTGTCGACCTCATCCAGCAGGAATAGCGGGTTCGACGATTTCGCCTTCTTCATGCCCTGTAATATCTTGCCAGGCATCGACCCGATATAGGTCCGGCGATGGCCGCGGATCTCGGCTTCGTCGCGCACTCCGCCTAGCGACATGCGCACGAAGTTGCGGCCGGTCGCCTTCGCCACGGATTTGCCAAGCGAGGTCTTGCCGACACCCGGCGGTCCAACCAGACAGAGGATCGGCCCCTTCATCTTCTTGATGCGCTGCTGCACCGCGAGGTACTCAAGGATGCGCTCTTTGATCTTTTCCAGACCAAAATGGTCGGCGTTGAGTACCCGCTCGGCCGCAGCAATGTCGCGCTTGATCTTGGTGCGATTGTGCCAGGGGATAGTCAGCATCCAGTCGAGGTAGTTGCGGACCACCGTCGCTTCGGCCGACATGGGGCTCATGCTGCGCAGCTTTTTCAGCTCCGCCAAGGCCTTGTCCCGCGCTTCCTTAGAAAATTTGGTCTTGGCGATCTTGGCTTCGAGCTCGGCCATCTCGTCCTTGCCGTCCTCGCCCTCGCCGAGCTCCTTCTGAATCGCCTTCAGCTGCTCGTTAAGGTAGTACTCCCGCTGCGTCTTCTCCATCTGGCGCTTGACGCGATTGCGGATGCGTTTTTCGACCTGTAGGACGCCGATCTCGCCTTCCATGTAGCCGAACACCTTCTCCAGGCGCTCGGACACCGCGACCGTTTCGAGCAGCTCCTGCTTCTCGGGGATTTTGAGATTCAGGTGTGAGGCGACCGTGTCGGCCAGCTTGCCGGGCTCCTCAATCTGATTGATCGAAACCAGCACCTCGGGCGGGATCTTTTTGTTGAGCTTAATGTACTGCTCGAATTGGGAGACCACAGTGCGAGCCAGTGCTTCGGTCTCTTGCACTGACGCGCCGCCATCGCCTAACCCTTCGGCATAGGCCTGAAAGAAAGCCTCATTCTCCGCGAAGCGCTGGATGCGCGCGCGCTGACCGCCTTCGACCAGCACTTTGACCGTGCCGTCCGGCAACTTCAGCAGTTGCAGCACTGTACCAACCGTGCCGACCATGAAAATATCGGCGGTTGTCGGATCGTCCTGAGCGGCGTTCTTCTGGGTGACCAGCAGGATCTGCTTGTCGTCCTTCATCACGTCTTCAAGCGCCCGCACCGACTTCTCGCGGCCGACAAAGAGCGGCACGATCATGTGCGGAAACACGACGATGTCCCGCAGGGGCAGGACGGGATAAAGCGCGACGCGTGCAGAATCTGACATAAGGCCTCTTTCCGCTGCTTTCCGCCCGCCGAAACGACGGTCGAACCTACCAGACCAAGCTTAGTTTGGCGTTCGGTGACGCGGCGTCAAGCGCCTGCCACCGCAGTACTGACCCGCTAATCGGCGGTGCCGCTTTCACCGCGCCGGTCGGAATAGATGTGAAGAGGCTTGGTTCGGCCCTCCACAACCTCCCGATTGATGACGATTTCGGTCACTCCGGCGAGGCTCGGCAGCTCGAACATCGAATCGAGCAGGATCGACTCCATGATCGAGCGTAGGCCGCGTGCGCCAGTCTTGCGCGCGATCGCCTTTTGCGAGATGCCGCGAAGAGCCTCCTCGGTTAATTCGAGGCGGACATCCTCCATCTCGAACAAACGCTGGTACTGTTTCACCAGCGCATTCTTCGGTTTGGTGAGAATGTCGACCAGCGCGTCCTCGTCGAGGTCGTCCAGCGTCGCGACGACGGGCAGGCGGCCGACGAACTCCGGGATCAGGCCGAATTTGAGCAAGTCCTCCGGTTCAAGATCGCGCAGGATCTCGCCGGTCTTGCGCTCGTCGGGACCGCGCACCTCGGCGCCGAAGCCAATCGACGTGCCCTGGCGGCGTTGCGCGATGATTTTTTCAAGGCCCGAGAACGCGCCGCCGCACACAAACAGGATGTTGGTCGTGTCGACTTGCAGGAATTCCTGCTGCGGGTGTTTGCGCCCGCCCTGCGGCGGCACCGACGCGATCGTGCCTTCCATGATTTTGAGGAGCGCCTGCTGCACGCCCTCGCCCGAAACGTCGCGGGTGATCGACGGATTGTCGGATTTACGCGAGATCTTGTCGACCTCGTCGATATAGACGATGCCGCGCTGTGCCCGCTCGACGTTGTAGTCTGCAGCCTGCAGCAGTTTGAGGATGATGTTCTCGACGTCCTCACCGACATAGCCGGCCTCGGTCAGCGTCGTCGCATCGGCCATGGTGAACGGCACGTCGATGATCCGCGCCAGTGTTTGCGCCAGCAGCGTCTTCCCCGAGCCGGTCGGCCCAACCAGAAGGATGTTCGACTTTGCCAGCTCAACATCGTTGTTCTTGGCGCCGTGCGCGAGCCGCTTGTAGTGGTTGTGCACCGCGACCGAGAGCACGCGCTTCGCATGGCTCTGGCCGATCACATAATCGTCAAGCACCCGGCAGATGTCTCGTGGGCCCGGCACCCCATCGCGCGACTTAACCAGCGTCGTCTTGTGCTCCTCACGGATGATGTCCATGCAGAGCTCAACGCACTCGTCACAAATGAAGACCGTCGGTCCGGCGATCAGCTTCCGGACTTCGTGCTGGCTCTTGCCGCAGAAGGAGCAGTACAGCGTATTTTTGGAGTCGCTGCCGCCGCTGGACTTGGTCATCGCCGCTCCGTCCCTTGCCGCACACGTGCAACGCAGCTGAAACTGCCGCGCCCGCGCGAGGGCGACGGGTCACAAGCCGCCCTTTCCCGGCTGTCCAAGTATATGTGCTCCGGTTCGATCAACAACTAGTTAAATCCTCAATGGGCCGCGACGAAGCGACTCAGGCGCGTGCCTTCTCGTCGGCGGTCGTGGGGCGTGCCTCAACCACTTCGTCAATGAGGCCGAACTCCTTGGCTTCGAGCGGCGACAGGAACTTGTCGCGCTCGAGCGCATTGACGATCGCGTCGAGCGGCTGTCCCGTGTGTTTAACGTAGATATCGTTGAGGCGTGCCCTGAGCGCGAGAATCTCGCGGGCTTGGATCTCGATGTCGGTCGCCTGCCCCTGGGCGCCACCCGAGGGCTGGTGGATCATGATCCGCGAATTCGGCAGCGAGAAGCGCTTGCCCGGTGCGCCGGCACACAGCAGCAGCGAGCCGGCCGAAGCCGCCTGGCCAATGCACACGGTCGAGACCGGGGAACGGATGTATTGCATCGTGTCGTACATCGCCAGGCTGGAGGTCACCACCCCTCCGGGCGAGTTGATGTACAGGGCGATATCCTTGCTCGGGTTCTCGGCTTCAAGGAAGAGAAGCTGAGCGCAGATGAGGCTCGCGACCGCATCGTGGATCGGCCCCACGAGAAAAATGATCCGCTCCTTCAGCAGCCGAGAGTAGATGTCGTAGGCACGTTCACCGCGGTTGGTCTGCTCGACCACCATCGGTACCAAATTGTTCATGTAGTATTCGTAAGGGTCGTTCATTCCTTGGCTCCTTTGCGCGGCCGCGATGTCGTGCGGGGCGCCTTGGTTTGTCTCCGCGGTTTCTTCTCGGCCGGCTGTTTCTCGGCCGCTTCGTCAGCCTCGTCGGCTTCCGACAAGGCCAGCAATTCCTGCGGGCTCACCTTACGCTCTTCGGGCTTCGCCAACTCGACGATATAGTCGACCACCTTCTCCTCGAAGATCGGCGCCCGCAGATTGCCGGCCGCTTCGGGGTTCTGGCGGTAGTAGTCGAGGACGCGCCGCTCAGAGCCCGGAAAACGCTGCGCTTCCCGAATCAGGGCCTGGTTCAGCTCGTCCTGAGTGACGTTGATATTGGCGTTGCGCCCCACCTCTGCAAGGAGCAAGCCGAGCCGCACGCGCCGCTCCGCGAGCCCCCGGTATTCCGCCTTGAGCTTCTCGTCGTCCTCGGCGGGCGCACCAGCCTCGGCAGCAGGCTCACCACTGGCGGCCGCATTTTCCGCAGTGTAGTTTTTTTCGGCTTGGTGTTGCTGCCAGATATTGTTGAACTCGATCTCGACCATGCCGGGCGGCACGGGGAAATCGTATTGTGCCGCTAGCTTGTCTAGCAGCAGCCGCTTCAGCCGTTGGCGGGTCACGACCGAATAGTCGCGGGCGATGCGGTCGCGCACCTCTTGTTTGAGCTCGCCGAGGTTTTCGAGCCCGACCTCCTCGGCAAGCTTGTCGTCGATGATGGCCGGCTGACGCTCGCGCACCTCCTTGACGGTGATGTCAAACACCGCTTCCTTGCCGGCGAAATCGGGGTTTCCATAGTTCTCAGGCAGCGTGACTTTGACGCTGCGATTCTGCCCCGCCTTGACCTTTTCGAGCTGCTCAGTGAAGCCGGGAAGCAAGCCCTCCGCTCCCAGCTCTATGTTCCGTCCCTCGGCCTTAGTCCCGGGAATCTCCTGATCGCCGACCTTGCCGATGACGTCGGCGACAAGAATGTCGCCGCTCTTGGCGGCACGGGTCACCGGCTCCGATTTGCGGAATTGCTCGGCCATCCGCGCGACGGCCTGATCGACATCCACGTCGGGGATCTCGACAACGAGGCGTTCAAGCCCGAGCTTGACGAAATCGGGCTGAGGCAAATCCGGAAGAACCTCAACCGACATCGTGTATTCGAGGTCGGAGCCCTCCGTGGCGGAAACGATTTCGACCTTGGGCTGCAACGCCGGGCGCAGGTTACGCTCGCGAATCGCTTCGGCCGAGCTGCCCTGAAGCGTGCTCTCCAGCACCTCGCCGCGAACGGCGTTACCGTAACGCTGGCGCAGCAAGGTCTGCGGCACCTTGCCCGGCCGGAAGCCCGGTAGGCGAATCTGCCGGCCAAGCTGGTCGAGGCGCTGGGTAATCTGGGTTTCGAGCTCGCCGGCGGGAATGACGATCTTGAATTCGTGTTTCAGCCCGTCGGCGTTGGTCTCGGTCACTTGCATCTCAAACACTCATGTTTCTTAGGGGAACAGCCTGGCTTCGGTGTCACGCTGGTGCGGGCGGAGGGATTTGAACCCCCACGATTTTCATCGCTGGAACCTAAATCCAGTGCGTCTACCAATTCCGCCACGCCCGCCGCTTGTGCCCCGCGCCGGCCGCGCCGCGTTCTAACATACTCGCCCGCCGGAAACATAGACGCGGAACGCGGTTCAGCGTTTGCCGGCGAGATGACGCACGGAGGACCCGACGGCGACTTCGCCCGCACCGCGATAAGCCTCGTGATTGGCCTCAATATCGGGCAGGCGGTAGAGATAGTTGACCATGATGCCGGCCGATTGCTGCAGGCCCTTTGCCGACACGTCACCGAGCCAGTTGAGGCGCTCGACACGTGCGCCATTGGTCAGGTGAAAATGGGCGACCGGATCGGCAGCGCGACCACCCCTTCCCTTTTCTTGAACCAGATAATGCGCGCAAAGCCGAAGCATCGGATCGCGCAAGGATGCCGCCATTACGGGATCACGCGGCCAATCCGGGCGGTTGAGCAGAGCATCGAGGGCCGGGGGCTCTGCGCCGTTGCCCGCCAGCGCCGACAATGC
Organism: Allostellaceae bacterium; assembly: GCA_035935235.1. GTDB lineage: Bacteria > Pseudomonadota > Alphaproteobacteria > ATCC43930 > CGMCC-115725 > DATARH01. The sequence goes on along the minus strand of DASYXG010000465.1, from coordinate 16,269 downwards.
TCGCACTTCTACTGGAAGCAGCAGATCAGGCCGGCTCCCCGCTTGGGTCAACCAAGCGCGGAACCCCGGTACCGGCGACAGGGTCGCAAACACCTTAAGTTTCGGCAATTCCGCGGCGAGTGCATCGACGACACGCTTGATCAAGAAATCGCCGAAACTGATCCCATCAAGGCCGCGCTGGCAGTTCGAGATCGAATAAAAGATCGCCGTGTCCGCTGCGTGCGGATCGCCATGCGGCGCGGTCTCGTCGAGCAGGGTGTGGATATTTTCGGCCATACCGCGTACCAGCGCGACCTCAACGAAGATCAGCGGTTCATCGGGCATGCGCGGGTGGAAAAAAGCGAAACAGCGACGGTCCGCCTCCAGCCGATTCTTGAGGTCGTTCCAGCCGCGGATTTCATGCACCGCCTCGTAGGCGATCAGCTTCTCGAGCAGCGCCGCGGGCGAGTCCCAGCTAATCCGCTTGAGCTCGAGAAAGCCGATATCGAACCAGTCCGCCAGCAGCTCGCGTAGGTCGGAGGCAAGCCCCCGCATCGACGGGTCGCCATCGGCCAGCTCGATCAACTCGGCGCGGCGGTCGACCAGGAATTTGACTCCCTCCGGGAGGGCATTGAAGCGACGCAGCAGCCGCACCCGGGGCGGCGCCAAGGCGACCCTCAAAGCGATTTCGGCAGCCGGACGATCAGCGGGCGGCGCCTTCGCCAGCGCCGCGCAGCGGCGATCGATCTCAGCCCGATCAACATCGAAATCCGTCGCCAGGATGCGCAGGAACCTGGTGCGCCCCAGCGAGTTCAGCCCAAGAAAGGTCCGGCCCAGCTCGGCGGCGCGGGCCCGTGCGCCGACCTCACCGCCGCTGCCGTCGAGACAGCTCTGCATCTGCAGACGCAGCTGGACCGCGTCGCCCTCCGGCAGATCGGATCGTTGAGCACCACTCAGCACCCCGCGCGTCGAGGTTGCGATTTCGCGCCAGACGTTGCGTAAATTCGCCAAGGTGCGGTCGACCACATTGTCGAAAAAGCCTGTCGGGGCGCGATCGGTCATGCCGAGATCATCCGTAAAATGCCGATTGTTTCAGATTGGACAGCGCCGCTGGAAGCGCTTCGATCAAGTCTTCGGCAACAAGCCCGACGCCGAAACGGTGCGCCGCCTCACCGTGCAGCCAAACGGCCGCCGCGGCTGCTTCGAAGGGCGGCATGCCTTGCGCGAGCAGTCCGAGCACGATCCCCGCCAGCACATCACCAGAGCCGGCAGTCGCCAGCGTCGGCGGCGCGTTCTCATTGATGGCGGCGCGCCCGTCGGGCGCGCCTATCACGGTGTCGGGCCCCTTAAGGAGAACCACCGCGCCGCTCTGCTGCGCCGCTCTCCGGGCACGATCGAGCTTGCTCCCCGCAGTATCGAAGAGCCGCGCGAACTCGCCCTCGTGCGGTGTCATCACGCAAGGCGCGCGTACCGCGTCCAGCAAGGTCGCCGGATCGTCGGCGAAAACGCTCAGCGCATCGGCATCGATCACCGTCGCCTTGCTCGCGGCGAATATCGCCAAGACCCTATCGCGCGTCTCCGCGCCGAGCCCGGCGCCAGGCCCGACCAGTGCCGCATTGCGCCGCCGATCGGAGAGTAATGCTTCGAAATCGTTCAGACCGGCAGTTGGTTGCACGATGACTCCGGTTAGAGCCGACGCATAAATAGGGAATGCTGCCTCAGGCGCCGCCACCGTAACCAATCCAGTGCCCACTCGAGCCGCGCCGCGAGCCGCGAGCCGCGCCGCTCCGGTCATTACCGCGCCGCCCGCAATCAGCGCATGGCCGCGCGAGTATTTATGGCTGGCAGGATCGGGCCACGGAAATCGATCTGACCACCACGCAGGGTGATTAACCGCCGTGTCGGGTGCGATGTGGCCCAACACCGGCGGTTCGATACCGATCGGTGCGACGATCGTCTCGCCGCAACAAACCCGGCCGGGCAGCAGCAGATGCCCCGGCTTGCGCCGGAAGAAGGTCACGGTCAGCGCGGCCTTTGGTGCAACACCCCGGATTTGACCGCTTGCCCCGTCGACGCCACTCGGGACGTCAACGGCAACGACCGGAATACCCTGCTTATTGAGCGCCAAGATGAGATCAGCAGCCACGCCCTCGATCGGCCGCGCCAGCCCAGCACCAAACAACGCGTCGATAACAAGTCCGGCCCCCTCGAGCATAGCCCTGCTCAGCGTCTCGACCCTTCCCGGCCAGCGCGCAGCGGCGGCGCCGGCATCGCCCTTCAGCGCAGCGCGGTCGCCGAGTAACGCCAATCGCACCGGCCAGCCGCGTTCCGCGAGGATGCGCGCGGCAACAAACCCATCGCCGCCATTGTTACCCGGCCCGCACAGCACCGCGACCGGACGTAGCGCGAAACGGCGCGAGGCCGCGTCGGCTACCGCACGTCCGGCATTTTCCATCAGGAAGATACCGGAGACCCCACTAGCAACGGTAAGCCGATCGGCCTCGCCCATTTGCTGCGGTGTCAGCAGCGCATGGCGCGTCCAACCTGAAGATGAAATCGTCATGTCTCAAAGGTGGGGTTGAATCGAGGCGGCGAAAAGGCGAACTTCCGCATACGGCGCGTTCACTCGGCGACCGGGGGCGTTAGGCCGGGCCTGTGCTTGACCTTCCCTAATTGATTCGCTACCTCAGCCGGGACGGCGGGTGTAGCTCAGTCGGTTAGAGCGCCAGATTGTGGATCTGGATGTCGTGGGTTCGAATCCCATCACTCGCCCCACTCCACCCTTATCAAATGCGTTCCCAGCGCCGCGTTTGCATAGCGCGCTCGACGCGGGATTTCGCAAGCGCGATAGCGGCCGTGCGCGGCAGAATACTCTGCTTTTTCGCCTGATCGAGAACGGCGGCCATGTTGGTGCGAATTTTTTCATCGATCGTGGCGAAAGCCACGGCCTCCGTCCCGCCCCGATACTCGACCGCAGCGCATATGACCCCGCCGGCGTTGGCGATAAAATCCGGCAAGACGAGCACATCACGGCGCGCCAGCGCTTCTTCAGCTTCCGGAGTGCACGGGATATTGGCGCCTTGGGCAACAAGGCGTGTGTTTAGGCGATCGACATTGCCCGCGTGAATCACGTCAGGCCGCGCTGCTGGGATCCAAATATCGCACGGGATCTCGATGACGGCGTCACGATCGAGCTTACGGCCGGCAGGATAGTCGCCAAGGGAATGCCCCGCCTCCTTAAGCGCGATCAGCGCCGCCACATCGAGCCCGTGGTCGTCCGCTACCGTCCCCTGCGTATCGCTGGCACCGACCAGCACCGCGCCCTTTTCGGCGAGCAGCCGGGCGGCGTGCTTGCCAACCGACCCGAAGCCCTGAACTGCGATGCGGGCCCCCTTCAATGCCATTCCTAGGCGCTCGGCCGCCACCTCAATCGCTGAGACGAGACCAAATCCCGTCGCACCGATCTCGTCGAGCGGAATGCCACCGAGCACGCGAGGCAACCCCACCGCCCGGCCGGTTTCATCCTTGATCCAACCCATCGCCAATTCGTCGGTGCCCATATCGGGTCCCGGTATGTATTCGACGAGATCGGCAATTGCCGCCGCAAAAGCTCGGATCAATCGCTCCTTATCGCTGCGCGGCACCTTCGGGTCGGCGAAGATGACGGATTTACCACCGCCATGCGGGAGACCTGCGGCGGCATTCTTGAGGGTCATAGCGCGCGCCAGACGAAACGCTTCCTCGGCGCTCACATCCGGCGCCATGCGGACACCGCCAACCGCGGGTCCGCAGGCGATGTTGTCGACCGCCACAACAGCCTTCAGCCCGACCGCGGGACGCCAGATGTAAACGAGCTTTAGCGGTCCAAGCTCGTCAGCAAAACGAAAGCCATCTTCCATCGCTTGTCCAATCTGCCCGCGTACCCTGTGGGGCACATGGGCCAAGTAACATTGCGACGAAACCGGGGCGTTGATCTGGGTCAAGTCGCCGAAGATCGGCGGGTTAGCCGCTTGTATTCTTGCGATCGGCGGCCTTCTGCAATTCCTCTTCTACTTCGGCGATCCAGGCAGCGTCCTCGCCACGCGCCTCGCGGCGCTGACGGATCAACGCTAGGTTGCGCTTGGTGGTCTTCGCTTCCCATCCCTCTCGGACTGCCGCGACCGCATTGCCCGCCCAGGTGAACGCCTCGTCTTGATCCTCGGCCAGAACCGCTAGTTCCAGCATTGTCGCCTGATCCCAGTAATCAGCCGTGGGCCGTTGCGCCCGCCGCAACGCCGCATAGCGCACAACTGGCAGAATGTCCTTTTGCCGCGGGTCGGGCTTGTCCTGCATTTCCATCAGCGTGCAGGCATTGATCCCGGGATAAGGATCGCGCCAATCGGCTTCAAACCCGGCCATATAGGCGTCGATCGCCTTCTTTAGCTCGCCCGCCGCGCGGAATTTTTCATTCGCTTTCTGTGCCGCGTCCCAGCGATCCTTGTAGATCCGGCCGAGAATGCCATTGGTCTCGCTGCTGGGCCCGCGTTCCTTAATCAGATTGACGAGGACGCGTTCGGCCTCGTCGCCCCGCTTGTCGCGGTTGAGAGCGAGGGCGTATTGCTCCTGCACCATCGTCGTCAGCTGCAGCGGTTTTGGCATGCGTTGATAGAGTTCAATGATCTTGTCCCACGCGCTGACCGCCCGATAGGACAGCATCAAGTCGATGATGACGCCGGTCTCAACCTCGTTGAGGAGCCGCATCCCCGGCTTCGTAGCGATTTCCTCGATCGCCGCGAGCGCGCCAGCGCCTTTGTCGCGAGCAGCAGCGAGTTTGTCTTTGACCTCGCGCGCATACTCGGCCTGCTTGCGGAAAATGTCGGTACTCTCGTGGCCAACTTGATCGCGCGATAGGCCACCAATCAGCTGATAAACGGGACTGTCGTCATGCGGATTGGTCCGCATTTCCTTGAGTTGCTCGGTGATCGCGGCGGTCGTGGCGGATTTGGCTACCGTGCTCGGCGCACCCTTCTCATCGATGCCGTAGTACATGCCGCGCAGGAGCGCGATGTCGAACGGCAGCTTGGTCCCCTCGCAAAACAGCAGAACCGTGCTGTGCGGGCGACGGGCATGCCGAACGCCGAGCTCGTAATAGACGTTTGGGTTGGCCCCGGTCAGGTCGGCGACAGCATATTCGCAAAGCAGCAGGCGCTCGAACATCGGCTTGTGGATGGCCCCGCCAACCCGCTCCTCATCGGCGCGGATCGGCTCGAGGTTCGCCGCCGCAATCGCCGGCGCAATCATGTCCTTGTAGACCGCGTCGAAATCGATGATGTGACCCAATTCGTGGCGCTTTTGCCCGAACGGCATCAAGACAAAACAGAGATGGTTCATGCGCGTATGCCCGGCCGATCGCGGTCGCCGCAGTAAATCACAACCGACCCGCAGCGACGATAGCGCGCGCTTGCGAAACCGCGGTGCGCGGCCCCGCCGAACCTATATCAGATTGTGTAGCGAGCCGAGCTCAGACGGAGCGCGCGGGTCCGGCGGAATTTTGCGCATTGCCGGCAAACGCCGGTCCGGCGCCCTGGCTGCGGTGGATAAGGCTCACGACGCAGGCCCAACGCTCCATCCCGTCGCGGTCGCCTCGATCGATCATCTGGTTGAGCCGGGCTACCGCGGCCTTCGCCGCGCCAACCCCATGCCGTTCCATCATCGCCATGGCGAGACGTTCGATCTCAATCTCGGTGTTAAGCATTGACCTAGCCTCCGGCCGGACCTGATGCCCCGCCTCTGCATGACAGATATCAAGCCTCGTGCCAGCACCGGATCATGGTTAAAGGGTTGTTTTTGCTATATAGCGGCAACCACTCGAGCGTTTAGGCGTCGAACTTTTTGCAATCTGCAACGCAAACCGCGCGGAGCAATGCCGGCACTATCTCAGCCCGACTATCCCGACGAGACCGACAGCGAGGAGCACGAGTCCCACCAGCTCGGCGCCACCGAGCCGCTCGCGAAACACCCTTCGGGAAACAACGTAGCTGAAGTAGAGCTCGATCAGCCCCAGCGTTCGCACCCGCGCCACCGGCTGCATCGCCATTGCAGTAAACCAGCACGCCGAGCCGATCGCCCCCATCGCACCAGCGAGCAGCGACACGCGCCAGGCTCGCATCACCTCAACGACAACCGAGAGATTTCGGATGGCTAAAAAGCTGCCCAGCAGAATCGATTGGAAGGTTTGCGCCCACACGAGGCTATCGGCAGCGGCGAAGACGATGGAGGGCGTATCGAGCGCCAACGCGGCGCCGCGATAACCGACCGCCGCCATCCCAAATGCCGCGCCCGAGCCGAGACCCAGCAGCGCCGAACGTGACGTCCATGCCCGCGCGACCGCGGCCAGCGAGCGATTGTCGCTGGGCAGCGACAATAGCACCACCGCAAGGCTCGAAATCACGATGGAGACGATCGCCATGAGCGACACCCGGTCGCCGAGCAGCAGCAGTCCAAACAAGGCGACTTGAATGATCTCGCTCTTGGAATAGGCGACACCGATCGCGAAGTTTCGTTCTTCCATGTTGCGCAGAAGGAGCGCCGTCGCTGCGATTTGGCTCGCGGCGGCAACGACAGTCCATAACAGGAAAGGCGTGTTGATTGTCGGCCATACTCCGGCATCGGCAAACGTGAGCCACGCGACCACGAGCCACAATGCCGCGAACGGAAGTCCATATAGGAACCGCACGAGTGTAGCGCCGAGCGCGCCGAGACCGCCAGTCAGGCTGCGTTGCGCGGCGTTGCGCAGCGTCTGCGCCAGGGCGGCGCCCAGCGTAATCGGGATCCATGCCCAGGAAATTGCGTGCATTGCCTACCCCGAGGTTAAGGAGCGAACCTAGCACTCGCCTCTGCCCGGGTAAGGTCCGCGCTTATCCTGGTATAAGTCGCACCATGGCTCTTTGCCCGGAGCGGCGACGATGAGCGATCATGGTAGTGTCAAGACCGGACCCGACCACCTCGCCAGCCTGCGCGATGGACGTGAGGTCTACATCGACGGCGAACGAGTCACCGACGTCACCGCGCACCCCGCATTCCGCAATGCAACGCGGGCGGCGGCCGCGCTTTACGATTATCAGGCGCAGCCGGAAAACCTTGGGCGGATGACGTTTCCTGCGCCTGCTTCCGGCGGTTACGCCCGTATCCACCGTTGCTGGCAGCTGCCGCGTAGTCATGCCGAGCTTGTCGAGCGGCGCCGCGCGATGAGCGAATGGGCCAAACTGTCTTGCGGATTTCTCGGCCGGGCGCCCGACCACGTCGCTTCGAGCCTATTGGGCCAAGTAATCGGCATCGAAATCTTCCGGCGCCATGGCGAAGCTCGTGCAAGCGCGCTGCTTGGTTTTTTCGATGAGGTCAGCCGCAACGACCATTACGTCAGCTATGTCATCATCAATCCGCAGGCCAACCGCAACAAAGCTTGGGGCGAGCAGGACGAGGACCTCGTCGCGCGGATCGTCGACGAGGACGCGCAAGGCATCACCGTGCGCGGCGCCAAGATGCTCGGTACCGCGACGATCCTCGCCAACGAACTGTTGGTCGCCAACCTCCAGCCACTGCGACCCGGCGAAGAGGATTTGGCGGTGTCGTTCGCCCTGCCGGTTGCGAGTAAGGGGCTCAAAATCCTCTCGCGCAAATCCTACGAGGCGCACGCGGTGTCGCTGCGCGACAACCCGCTCTCATCGCGCTTCGACGAAAACGACGCGCTGGTATGGTTCGAGGACGTCAAGGTGCCCTGGGAGCGCGTCTTCGTCCATCGCGACACCGATATGGCCCGTGCGCAGTTCCACGACACGCTCGGCCACACCTTTCAGAACTACCAGTCGCAAATCCGGCTGATGGTGAAGCTGCGCTTCCTGGTCGGTGTCGCCCGCCGGCTCGCCGATACCATCGGCACCAGCGCGATGCCGCCCGTGGCTGAAGTGTTGGGCCGTTTGGCGGCGCAGGCAGCGATGGTCGAGGGAATGGTCGTCGGAATGGAGGCGAGCGGACACATGCAGGGCGGCTACTATGTGCCCAACAAACACATGATGTACGCCGCTCAGGTGCTAACCCAAGAGCTTTACCCGCGCCTCATCGATACGATCCGAGGTCTGGCCGGCGGCGCGCTCATCATGCTGCCGTCATCGTCGCGTGATGCCGACAACCCTGAACTCGCCCGGATCATTGGCCTAACCCAACGTTCGACAATCTCGACGGCCGAGGAGCGGGTCGATTTCCTCAAGCTGGCCTGGGACGCGATCGGTTCGGAATTCGGCTCGCGCCACACCCAATATGAGATGTTCTACGCCGGCGCGCCATTCGTGACTTGCGGCCACAGTTTCCGCACCTACGACTGGGCCAGCGCCGACGCCTTGGTGCAAAGCATGCTGCGCGACGTCAAACCTGGGCCAGCGTAACCGCCGCGTAGACCACCGCCATGCCGAGAATGGTCATGGCAGTCGTCCCCGCGGTCGGGTGATCGTGATAGCTCTCGGGCAGCAAATCGCTGGCCGAGATGTAGATGAAGAACCCCGCGAACAGCGCCAGGCAGCCGCCAAGCACCTCGGGTTGGAATTTCAGCATCAGCGTCGAGGCCGCGCCGACGACCGGCGCGACGGCGTCGATGACCAGCCAGCCCAACGCCGAGCGGCTGCCGCCCCGTCGATTGAGCACGACCCCGACCGTGTTGATCCCATCGGAGAAATCGTGAGCGAGAACCGCTGTGGCGACGACGGCCCCAACGGCGGCCGAAACCTGAAACGCCAAGCCGATGGCGAAACCGTCAAGATAACTGTGCAGCGACAAGCTTGCCGCACCAAGCGCGCCGCGCTTCCACAGGCGCTCGGTGCGCTCACCCTTGTGGCCATGCGGCGCGATCGTGCGATCGAGGATCATATAGACAATGAAGCCTATGGCGACGAGCGCCAGGGCGGCCGCCACCGAGCCATGGGCCTGCATCAGTTCCGAAGCTTCCGGGATGAGGTCGAAAAATGCCACGCCAATGACCGCGCCAGCACTAAAGCCCAGGATCAAGTGCAAGCGATCCCTCAGATAGAGCGCCAGCAGCCCCCCAAGCAGCGTCATCAAAAATGTCGCTGCGCTCAACGATATGGCCATGGCGGCCGCTACCGGAGGTCGCCAGGCTTCGTCAACGGCCCTTCGCGCGCTCGGAAAACCGCTCGGTGAGTCGGGCGGCGACGCGCTCGCTCACAAAGTGCGAGACGTCGCCGCCGAGCGCACCAATCTCCTTGACGAAGCGCGAGGAGATGAACTGGAACCGGTCCGAAGCCATCAGAAAGACGGTCTCGATCTGGGTGTTGAGGCGGGCATTCATCCCAGCCATCTGGAACTCGTATTCGAAATCCGAAACCGCGCGCAGTCCGCGGATGATGATGCTGGCATTGACCGACTCGGCAAAACTCATCAGCAGCGACTCGAACGCCTGCACCTCGATGCGTTGCGCCACGTCCTTGGCGAGTGCCTGGGCGATCTCCTCGCGGACGATCTCGACCCGCTCCGCGGTCGAGAACAGCGGGCCCTTGCCGTCGTTGCGAGCAACTCCGACGACCAGCCGGTCGACGACGCGCGCCGCGCGGCGGATAATATCGGTGTGCCCGTTGGTGATCGGGTCGAAGGTGCCGGGATAGATCCCGACCCGCAGCTTGCTCAATTCTCGTCCCCCTCCTCGGTCTCGGCGTCGCCGTTTTCGCCGGCGACTTCCGGCAGCCGCGCTACCGATACCACACGTTCACCGTCGCCTACGCGGAAGATCACCACGCCGACGCTTCCTCGCCGGGCGATGCGAATGTCGCCCACCGGGCAGCGGATCACCATGCCGCCATCGGTGACAAGCATGATCTGGTCGTTGTGACCAACCGGAAACACTGCGACTACGGCGTCACCGCGGCGGCTCAGATCCATATTGTTGATCCCTTGGCCGCCGCGGCCGGTGATCCGGTAACCATAGGCTGAGCCGCGCACGCCGAAGCCCTTCTCGGTAACGCTCAGCACGAATTCCTCGCGCGCCGCGAGATCGGCGAACACATCCTCAGTGATTGCCACATCACCTTGGCTCTCGTTATCGACGTCCTCCGGTTCGGAGGAGTGGTCGCCGTTGCCGTTACCGTTACCGTTTTCGCTTTCCTCACCCGCCAGACGGCGCCGTTCGGTGGCGAGCTTCAGATAGGCATTGCGAATTTCCGGCTCGACCACCTCATGCCGCAGGATCGACATCGAGATGACCGTGTCGTCTCCGAGGAGCCTGATGCCGCGCACGCCTACCGACGAGCGGCCGGTGAACACGCGCACGTCGTCGACCGAAAAGCGGATCGCCTTGCCGTTGCGCGTCGCGAGCAGCACGTCGTCGGCTTCGCTGCATGGCGCCACCGCGATCAGCCGGTCCCCGGCATCCTCACCCTCGAATTTCATCGCGATCTTGCCGTTGGCGCGGACATCGACGAAATCGGAGAGCGCGTTGCGGCGGACATAACCCGCCGCAGTGGCGAACATCACTGTGAGCCCGCTCCAGCTTTCCTCGTCCTCGGGCAGCGGCATGATCGTCGAGATCGTTTCGCCCTCAGCCAGGTTGGGTAGCAGGTTGATCATCGGCCGGCCGCGTGCCTGCGGCGTGCCGAGTGGCAGCCGGTAGACCTTGAGCTTGTAGACCCGACCCGACGACGTAAAGAACAGCACCGGGTCGAGGGTCGAAGCAACAAAGACCTGGCTGAGGAAATCTTCCTCCCGCAGCGCCATGCCAGCGCGTCCTTTACCGCCGCGGTTCTGGGCGCGGAAGGTCGAGAGCGGCACACGCTTAATGTACCCGGCGTGACTGACGGTGACGACCATGTCCTCGCGTTGGATCAGCGCCTCGATGTCGGCTTCGAACTCGACATCCTCGATCGTCGTGCGGCGCGGGTTGGCGAACTGCTCCTTGATCGCGACAAGCTCAGCGCGCAGCACCTCGATCAGCTTTTCCGGCGAGCGCAGGATCTCAAGATGCCCGGCAATCTCCGTCACAAGCTCCTGCAATTCCTCCGCAATTTTGTCGCGTTCCAGCCCGGTCAGCCGCTGCAAGCGCAAGTCGAGGATTGCCCGCGCCTGCGCGTCGGAGAGTTGATAGGTGCCGCTTTCGCCGGCCGCCTCCTCACCGACCAGCGCCAGGAGCGGGGCGATGTCGCCGGTCGGCCAGCGTCGCTCGATCAATCCCTCGCGCGCTTCCGTCGGGTCGGCAGCGCCGCGGATGAGCGCGATAATCTCGTCGATGCTGGCAACTGCGATCAGGAGGCCAACCAGGATGTGCGCCCGGTCCCGGGCCTTTTCGAGCAGATAAGTCGTGCGGCGGGTGATGACCTCTTCGCGGAACGCGATGAACGCGACGATGACGTCGCGCAGCGTCAGCAATTCCGGCCGGCCCCCATTAAGCGCCAGCATGTTGACGCCAAAACTCGTCTGCAGTGCGGTGTGCCGGTAGAGCTGGTTCAGCACCACGTCTGGGTCGGCGTCGCGCCGCAACTCGATGACGACGCGCAACCCTTCGCGGTCGCTCTCGTCGCGCAAATCGGCGATGCCCTCAACCAGCTTCTCGCGTACGCACTCGGCGATGCGCTCGATCAGCTTCGCCTTGTTGACCTGGTAGGGAATCTCGGTGACGACGATGCCGTCGCGATCCTTGCGGATTTCCTCGACATGGCTCTTGGCGCGCAGCACCACCGCACCGCGCCCGGTCTTGTAGGCGGCATGCGTCCCGGCGCGGCCGACGATGATGCCGCCGGTTGGGAAATCCGGCGCCGGCACGTGCTCCATCAGCTCTTCGACGGTGATCGCCCGGTTGTCGAGATAGGCGCAGCAGGCGTCGATTACCTCACCGAGGTTATGGGTCGGGATGTTGGTCGCCATGCCGACCGCGATCCCCTGGGCGCCGTTAACCAGGAGGTTCGGTAATCCGGCAGGCAGAACCTTTGGCTCTTGCTCGGTGTCGTCATAGTTGGGCTGAAAATCGACGGTGTTGTTGTCGAGATCGTCGAGCAGCGTATTGGCGACACGGGCCAGCCGCGCCTCGGTATAGCGATAGGCAGCCGGCGGGTCGCCGTCCATCGAGCCGAAATTGCCCTGTCCATCGATCAGCGGCAGGCGCATCGAGAAATCCTGCGCCATACGCACCATCGCGTCATAGATCGCGAGTTCGCCGTGCGGGTGATACTTGCCGATGACATCGCCCACAATGCGTGCGGACTTTCGATACCCGCGGTTCCACAGATTGCCGTTGACCTGCATCGAATAGAGGATGCGGCGGTGCACCGGCTTCAACCCGTCGCGCACGTCGGGCAGCGCCCGCGCCACGATCACGCTCATCGCGTAATCGAGGTAGGAGCGGCGCATCTCCTCTTCGATCGTGATCTGAGTGATATCGGGCCCGATCGGCGGTTGGCCCGGCGGTACGGCGGTGACGGCCAAAGGCGGCTCCGAGGCTAGGCTAACTCAAGGGGCCTCAACTAAAATCGCGGCCGCCCCACATCGGCGCCGCCGCGATCCCACATGCCCCTTAATTTAGCCCTTTGCCCGAGCCCGAACAACGGCAAGGGCAGCAATCCTGCCCTGCTGCGGCGCTTTCGCAATAGCGCTCCGAACCGAGCGCGATACTCCGCTCGAATCGCTGTATTCAAGTCAAAGCTTCGGCCGTCAGCGGCGGCTCAATCGCCCGAGAAACCGCCCAATTTCAGCTGCAGGCGCACCCCGTGCAGCACGTTGCCCGTACCGTCGTCGACGGCAATGCGATGATGCTCGCCGGTATCGAGCAATTCGCGTGCTCGTCCGAGCGCCTGATGCTCAGTCGAAAATTCTTCAGTCGACGCGACGCGCGGTTCCGGCGCCACCAGTATGTCCGCTGTCTCGCCGTAGATAATCCGATACGTCATCACGCTTCCCCAATTAATTGATCGCATCTTACGATAGGTGAGTAGGTACTGCTCGACCCGTTTCAAGCCGGTGATGCCATTTCTGAAGGAATTCCCACCCAAAACGTCCGACTTGGAGAGAAGGTAGACTATGCCAAAAATTTTGTGGCGCGGATGTGGCGTTTTGAATCTTTAGGTAAACCGGTTCTGCCGTGTCGTTTGCATGACAGAATAATGGCGATCTCTTACGTACGATTTTAAAACGGCACCCGGTGGTTATTGATTTTGTTCAGTGCATCGGGACGCATCGGCACAGTTCGGCATCGAGCGTCTGGCCCGGCGCCGGACAAACGAGCGTGCAGATGGGGTGTTGGATCGGCGGGTGCGCCTCGCAGGCGCACTTCTCGACATTAATCGACTGATCGGGCGGACAGACAAGCGCGCAGCGCCCCGGCAAGGTTTCCGCAGCGGCGCCGCCGCACAGCAGCAGTGCTCCTGCGAAGAGCTTCGCGACCCAGCCGCCGTCCACTCGCCGCGAGGCTCAATCAGGAAGCCGCGTCGATTGCCAGGTAACCATCTGCCATTTGCCGCCCTTGTTGGCATAGACGTCGGTAAAGCGCACACCAAAGCTGTTCGCCCGACCGCCCGAATTGACGCTGATCTTGCACTCGCCGGTCAGCACGACCGTGTCGCCCAGATCCTGTGCCTTGACGTTCGACGGCACCACCGAGGTGTAAACGGTCGAACCCGATTCCATGTTGCCGATGAGGCTCTGCTTGGTGTCGAGCCGGGCCGAAGAATGGGTATAGATGAGATCATCAGAAATGATCTCGTTCAGCGTCCTGATGTCCTTCTCGGCCATCGCGATCATCCGCTTGCGGTCGAGGTCGATGATCATCTGTCCGTTGCCCGCCATGCATTTCCTCCTGTCGAAACTGATTACCTAGCGCACCACAAGCACGAGTTTGCCCTGCAAATGACGCCCCTCGCTGACCCGATGCGCTTCGGCCGCATCAGCGAGCTTATAGCGGGTGATCGTCGGCGGCCAGACCGCGCCCGCCTCGTATAGCTCGACCATGCGTTCGAGATGGGCGCGGTCACGGTCGACTTTGGGGCGCAGAACCTGGACATCGGATCGGTCGGTCTTAAACCCAGCTTCTCCGGCGGCGATCCACACCAGCCGGCCGTTCGGCTTCAACACATCGTAGGATCGCGACTGGACCGCGCCACCGACCGTGTCGAAGACCACGTCGCAGACGCGGCCGAGGGCTGTGAAATCCTCTTTCTGGTAGTCGATGATCCGGTCAGCGCCCAGCTTCTTGACGTAATCGTGGTTTCTCGCGCTGGCGGTGGTGATCACCGTGGTGCCGAGATGCTTGGCGAGCTGGATCGCGAACCCGGCGACCCCGCCTCCACCACCCTGGATCAAGACGGTCTCGCCGCGCTTGAGCTTCGCGGTATCTTCCAGCGCCCAGATCGCGGTGAGGCTGGTCAACGCCATCGCCGCGGCCTCTTCATGGCTAAGCTTCGGCGGCTTCTTGGCGACGATCGCAGCCTTGATGGCGATCTTCTCCGCATAGGCGCCCTCGGTGCCGGGAATTGTGACTCCAAACACCTCGTCGCCGGTCTTGAGGTCGGCGCTCGGCCCGACCGCACTGACCACGCCGGAAAAGTCGCGGCCGAGGATGTGCGGGAATTTGAGGCCGCCAGTCTGATAGTGGGCGCCGCCGAGCCGCATCTTGTAGTCGGCAGCGTTGACGCTGGCCGCATGGATATCGACGACGACATCACCCGGCCCGGCGACCGGATCGGGCGCGTCGCCGTATTGCAGCGCGTCGAGCCCACCGTGCTTGACCAGCAGCATCGCCTTCATCGCGTCCTCCGTCAGATTTCTTACTGAGAGCCTGCATGAAAAGCTCCCCGCGGGGACCGCGGGGAGCTTTGGCGTATCGAATGTATTACGGGCTTAGGCCGGATGGAACACCAGCGTCCGCAGCTCGATGCTCTCGCGCGGAAACGCGTCCGCGGGTGTGGTTGGATCGGTGAACGAGGTGTGCGGCATGAACCGCGCCCGGCCGTCGGTCTTGCTGTCCATGATCTTCAGCAAGAGCGCCTCGTCGCGCCGCAGCTCCGGCGCATAGTACCAACGATGCGCCGGGTTCCACGTGACCGAATACGTCTCGCCGACCCGGTTTTTGTAGACGAGATCGGACGGCACAAGGTCGTCCTCATTGACCGTGCGCGCGTCGCACAGCGCCAGCGGCGCGTCTTCTAGCGGCCCCTTGATCGGCCGCCAGAGATTGATCACCTGGACCCGGCCCTTGAGCAACTCTTCCGCCTCGTCGGGCAGCAGGTCACGGACCCGCTGCGGGCCCGAGCGGGCGGTGTGGTCCACGTGGACGCGGGTCGCGGGCTGGCGCGGCCCGTTGCGCGAATAGTCGCGCAGCCCGACGACGCGGCGACGCTGAAGGTGATCGAAGATGAACACGCGGCTGGCGCCGGTGTGCTCCTTGAGAAACGCCTCGGCCTCCGGGTAGTAGACCCGGCGGACCTCGTCATCGTCCCAGAAATCCTTGACCGCTGTGCGGTGCTCGACCAGGCCGAAACCCTCACGGTCGAGGTCCAATTCGTGCTGGATCGGCCGCATGTCATAGATCGATACCTGGTGCGGATCGTAGGTCATGTTGGAGCGCTGCTCGCCCGGTTCCGGGTCGTAGGCGAGGTAGCGCGGGCGCTCAGCCATCGGCGCCATGTAGTTCAGCTCGGCGTCGACGTGATGCAAGGTGGAACGGTCGGTCATGGTCGGTTCCTCCGGTCGCTTGACGTTAGAACGGCGGAAAGATGGGGTATTCCCGATCGCCGCGGGTCTGCGGACGCTCAGGCAACGTTACCATCCCGGCGAGCAATCTGCCGAGAGCCTTGGTCGTCCGGCCCCACAGGCCGGGCGTCTTGGTCGCGCGATGCTTGGTCATCATTCCCTCCAGAAAGGCTTGCGTGACAGGAATTCGGCGTCGGCGCGGGTAATGCCGATGTCGTGCAGCATCACGTCGCCGAGACCGGCGAGTTCGCGGCGGCTTCGCATGCGGCGACGCCACTCGCGGATCGTCGAGAACGGATGGAAGTGTTTGGCTGACGTATGAGAACCTCTAATCTTCGATCGCACCGTCGCGAAGCGATCGGCGCTTTCCATAGCTATTGAAATGGCTGCGCGTAACCCAATCTACAAACGAGAGTTTCTCAGCCTTCGGATTAGGATTTCTCATGCCTGGGGGCAGTCATCTACCGCCGTTGAGCGCGCTGCGCGCCTTCGAGGCCGCGGCGCGGCTAGCGAGTTTTTCCAAGGCCGCCGATGAGCTCAGCGTTACCCCGGCGGCGGTAAGCCATCAGATCGCCA
>DASYXG010000464.1:0-5434 GCA_035935235.1 Allostellaceae bacterium | reverse complement strand
CGGTCATGTGCTTGACCGTATCGGGCGAGGCGGCGACCCGCCGCTCGAACGCACGCCTTTCCTTGACGACCGCGACCTTCATCGCGTTACCGTCCCTATCCGCGGTGTCATTGCCAAGCCCGCACAATGCCGCGGGTAGCGCCTATTGTGAAGAGCAAGCCAGAAACGGGATCAGCGCGCGCCATGCTTCCGTCGTATTTCCTTCGCATGGTAAGGTTCACAGCCATGCGCGTGCGCGCTGCCGGCGCGCCGCCCCGGCCGGAACCCCTCCCCCGCGGCTCGGAGATTGCATGAGTGACGCGCTTCCCGCCCCGAGCCGTCGGGCATCGTCCGGAATAAAGCTGAGGCTGTCACGTTGTCGCAGCGTTGGAACTTTGGGGAATCGTCGGAAAGCGCGGTTTCCCGCGTGACACCGGCGAGTGCACGGTTCAGCGATCAGCTGATCGCGGTGCTTCCCCGTCTGCGGCGGTTCGCCGCCGGCCTGACTCGATCGGCGAGCGAAGCCGACGATCTGGTACAGGCCGCGTGCGAGCGGGCGTTGGCGCGGGAGCATCAGTTTCAGGAGGGTACGCGGTTCGACAGCTGGATGTTCCGCATCGTGCAGACGATCTGGATAGACCAGTTGCGGGCCCGCGATATTCGCAAGGAGGACGGAGACATTGCCGAGGAGCGACTGGGATCGGATGAGCCGGTGCGGCGCGTCGAGGCGCGCCTCGCGCTGGCCGAGGTGCGGCGAGCGGTCTCGCTGCTGCCGCCCGATCAGCGGTCGACGCTGATGCTCGTGACGGTCGAAGGCCTCAGTTACAAGCAGGCGGCCGAGGTCGCGGGCGTGCCGATCGGCACGATTATGAGCCGCCTCGCCCGCGCGCGCATCGCCTTGCAGCAACTGCTCGATGCCGGCGCCGGCGAGCGCAGGAGTGCGAGTGATGCAAAAGCATAGCGACGAAGCCCTGGTGGCTTATCTCGACGGCGAGCTCGACCAAGAGGATCGTGCCGACGTCGAAGCCTGGCTCGACGCGGACCCAGCGGTTCGTGACCGCTTGCTCGCGCTCGCCGAATCGGCCGGGCTGGTGCGCAATGCCTTCGCCGATTTCGTCAACGAACCCGTGCCCGAGCGGCTGATCGCCGCGGCGCGCGGCGAAACCGCGCCGACGCCCGCAGCCGAAGCGGAGATCATCAGGTTGCGGCCGGTCGCCGCCAAGCCGACAGCAGTGTCGTCCTGGAGCCGACACATCCAATTTGCCGCCGCGGCCGGGATCTTCGGTCTCCTTGTCGGCGTCGGCGCGGGCTATTTGGGCAACGGTATCCTGGCACCGTCGGGCGGCCTCGGCAATCGTCCGGCGGAGACTGCGTCGCTCGACAACTGGCTCGACACCGCCGCCGGCAACTACAAGCTGATGGTCAATGCCGGCGGAACTTTGGTCGATGTCCCGGCCAGCGCCGACAATGGCGAGGTGCTGCAGAAGATCAGCCAGACGTTGCCGCAACAGGTGCGCTTGCCCGATCTGAAGCCGTGGGGATTGAACTTCCAGGGCGCGCGGCTGATCGTGATCGACGGGCACCCGGGAGCGCAGCTCGAATACAGCACCGACAACAAGGCGATCGGCCCGCTGGCGCTGATCATCAGCTCGACCAAGCAGCCCGATCTCGAGCCGACTCCTGGTAAGCGGCAAGACCTCAACCTGCTTTACTGGCGCCATCAGGGCCGCGCCTCGGTGCTCGTCGGCGCAAGCGAGATCGGCTACCTCTGGAACATCGCCCACGACGTCGCCTGGCAGCTCGACGCTATCTGATATAATCACAGCCGGCGACCGATCATGGGTGGCAGCCGGTGCGATTGCTACTAGTCGAGGATAACGAACGTTTCGCGGCGCTGCTGAAGCAGGGGCTCGCCAGCGCCGGCTTCAATGTCGACGTGCTGACGACAGTGCGGGAGGCCAACGCCGCGCTCGAAAGCGGGCGCTGGGACATTATCGTGCTCGATCGCGGCCTCCCCGATGGCGACGGCATCGAGGTCT
Source organism: Allostellaceae bacterium (assembly GCA_035935235.1). GTDB lineage: Bacteria > Pseudomonadota > Alphaproteobacteria > ATCC43930 > CGMCC-115725 > DATARH01. Next base: position 3,416 of record DASYXG010000464.1, on the reverse strand, counting down.
TGGCCAATATGCGCCGGCAGGGCGACAGCACCCCGGTGCTCATCCTCACCGCCCACGGCAACCTCAAGGACCGGGTCAACGGCCTGCAAAGCGGCGCCGACGATTATCTGGTCAAGCCGTTCGCGCTCGAAGAACTCGTGGCGCGGTTGCAAGCGCTGTTGCGACGGCCGGGAAACTTGCTCGGACTGGCGCTGCGCCTCGGCAATCTCACACTCGACACCGTGGCTCGACAGGTCTTTATCGGCGAAAAGCCGATCGCGTTTTCAGCGCGCGAGATCTCGGTGCTCGAGCATTTGCTGCGCCGCAGCGGCCGCGTTGTCGCCAAGAACCTGCTCGAAAGCAGCCTCTACGGGCCGGCGCAGGAGGTCGGATCGAACGCGGTCGAGGTCCATATCCACCGTCTGCGGCGCCATCTGGTCGAAACCGGAGCGGCTGTGCAAGTGCATACGGTCCGCGGCGTCGGCTACATGATCGGCGAGGAATAATCGGTGTTCCGCTTCCGGTCGGTCGTCGGCCGCGCGATCGCCTTGCACCTCGTCGCGATCGTGGTGACCTCGATCTTCATGCCGCTGGCGCTTTACTTGATGCTCAAATACGCCGCCCAGGATTTGCACCAGAACGCGCTGCGCGACCAGGCCGCCGAACTGGCAAAGCTCATCGACCGCGGCCCGGACGGCGCGCTGCGCATACATTTGACGGCGCGGCTTGCCGATCTCTATTCGGTCGATTACGGGCGCTATTCTTATGCCGTCGGCAACGCGAGCGGCCAAGTTCTGCTCTCCTCCTTCCCCGACGGTCGCGCCATTACCCCGACAGCGCCGCCGATTTCCCAGGAGATATCGTTTTCCGGGCGCTACGACGGCAGCGAAATCTTCGGAATCAGCGTTCCAGCCGAGGTCGCAGGCGAGAACGTATGGATCGAGGTGTCGCAGGACCTCACGCATCGCGACGTGCTGATCGACGACATCGTCACGCAGTTCTTTACTCGGGTCGGCTGGATCACCGCGCCCATCCTCCTGCTCCTCTTGGTCATCGATGTCGCGATCATTCGCCGCGCCTTGCGCCCTGTGGTCGCAGCGTCGCGTCTCGCCGAGCAGATCGGCCCGCTGCACACCGATTTGCGGCTGCCCGAGGCTGGTATGCCGCGCGAGGTTCAGCCGCTGGTCCGGGCAGTGAATCAGGCACTCGACCGGCTCGAAGAAGGCTTCCGCGGGCAGCGCGAGTTCACCGCCGACGCGGCGCATGAGTTGCGCACGCCGCTGGCGATCTTGCGCACCCAGATCGACATGATCGGGGACCGCGAACTGGCCCAATCGCTGCGCAACGACGTCGAGAACATGAGTCGGTTGGTCAATCAGTTGCTCGAGATGGCCGAGCTCGAGACGTTTGTCATCGGCCGCTCGGAAACGGCCGATCTGGTCGCGGTAGCGTCCGAGGTGGCCGCGTTCCTGGCGCCAATTGCGCTCGCCCGCGACAAGAGCGTCGCGGTAACCGGCGCGCGCAAGCCGGTTCTGGTATCGGGCAACGCTGAAATGCTCAGCCGCGCCGTCCGCAACCTCGTCGAAAACGCGCTCGTCCATACACCTGTTCGCACGACTGTCGAGATCGAGATCGACCCGGCGGGCTCCATCGTCGTTTCGGACCGCGGTCCCGGTGTGCCCGCGGCGGAACGCGAGCAGATTTTCCGCCGCTTCTGGCGGCGCGACCGGCGACGCCAGGGCAGCTCGGGATTGGGGCTGTCGATCGTCGCCCGCATCGCGGAGCGGCATCGCGCGACGATATCGGTCGATAGCCGACCCGGCGGCGGCGCGGTCTTCACCTTGGCATTTTCAGTGGTATTGGCGAGGCCCGCCGCAGCGGCCGAGCCGGAGCTGGCGACGGCGTCGTAGGGGCGGCGTCTCCTCAACGCACCCTCGCGCCCGGCTTGCCCAGCGGCTATGGTTGGACGACGCCAAGAGCGCAACCCCCGGAGGAAACTCGAAATGGCCGATACCCCGACCTTTGGCCGCTACGCCGAAATTCCCTATGACCAGATGACCCCCGAACAGCAGGAGGGCTACCACTCGCTGATGGAGACCCGCGGTCGCCTGCCGGGCCCGAACAAGATTTATGTGCACAACCCGAAGCTGGTGAAGGTGATGGGGCCGCTGGGCGCCTATTTCCGCACCGGCTATTCGCTCTCCGAGCGCGAGCGCGAGATCGCTGTCGTCATCATCAACAGCAAATTCCATTCGGCCTACCCGACCAACGCGCATGAGCGCGCCGGCAAAGCCGCCGGCTTGCCGGCGGCCAAAGTCGAGGCGATGCTGTCGGGCCTGCCGACCTCGTTTGACGACAAGCGCGAGCAGGTGATCTATGAGATCGCGAAGTGCCTGTCGGAGTCGCGCTGGGTCTCGAAGGGGCTTTTCGACCGCGCGGTCGAGGCGCTGGGGCATGAGGGCATCACCGATGTTATCTGCCTGATGGGTTTTTACACCAGCGTGTCGATGACTCTCGCCTTCTACGACGTCCCCTCGGGGGCCGAGGGTATGGCGCGCTGAGAGAAACCCGTTGCCCAAACGCAAGAAAGCCCAAGCAGAGAGTGCTTGGGCTTTCGCCTGAGATGCCCGAGGGGCATGCAAGCAGAGGCCGATCCCGGGCGTCCGTGAGCCATATATGTAAGGGCAGCAACCTCAAATTAAACCTACCAATGTTCTGATATCGATTATACAATCGATTAACTAAGCGGTTACCGCAAGCGCGGTTCGTATATACCGTCGATTTTGAAAGCAAGTTGGAAACCGCCCTCTCGAAGGAGCGGCTCGATACTTATCGCGAGCTTCTCCCCGCAGGGGCAACGTTCATTGACGTAATCGGCATCTACAACGCCAACACAGCGATTAGCGAGGCTCTAATAGGCTCTATCCAAATCATGGAGATTTCAGTTCGAAATTCCATCCATCGCCAGATCGCTAGAACCTATGGCATCGATTGGTACGTTGGAAACAAGCTGAACCTAGACAATGATACCCCTGAAACTCTTTCACAAAAAATTGTATCTGAGCTGACACTTGGCTTTTGGACTAATTTGTTCAAACGTCAGTATGAAGATCCGTTGTGGCGTAAGACACTCAGATTTGCCTTCCCGCATGTTGGAGGACCCCTAACTCGTGGCCAAGTACATCAAACTTTGGATAAACTTCGCCGACTTCGGAATAGAATTAGCCATCATGAGCAAATTTTGAAATATGACCTAAATGTATATTACAATAGTATTATTGATCTCGTTTCTTGGGTAAGTCCAGTAACCGCAATCTGGTTATCCCATCACAACCGATTCTATGACGTAATGGACCAGTATAACGAGACATTAGCAATCGTAGCTGTTGAGGCGAAGTTGAGGGCGGGTGGAGTCCGGGGCTAGCTTCTGGCTTGCC
>DASYXG010000463.1:0-18331 GCA_035935235.1 Allostellaceae bacterium | reverse complement strand
CATGGAAAAAGCCTACAAGCGGATGGAGGAGGTCTTCGCCCAGTTCCCGATCCAGCAGGCTTAATTGCGCGCTACCGCGGCCGTCCCTGACGGGGACGCCGCGGTAGCGCCAATGAACAAACGAGTCCGGGAAACGGACCGTTGTTTGAACAGGAGGATGAGATGGCAGTTCTGACCCGCCGGTCGGCGCTACGCAGTGGCGCTGCCCTAGCGTTTGTTGGCACCCTCGCACGCCCGTATATCGCCAAAGCCGAAGCGAAGACCGCCACCGTCTGGTGGGTGCAGGGTTTCGCCGAGGAAGAGGACATCTCGATCAAGCAAATCTTCGCCGACTACGAGAAGGCGAGCGGCAACAAGCTCGATTACAGCATCGTCCCATTCGCGCCGCACCGGCAAAAGGTGATCTCGGCGATCACCAGTGGCGATGTGCCCGACCTGACGATCGCCAACCCGGCCGAAATCGTCGCGATCTACGGCTACCAGGACAAGCTGGTCGAGCTCAGCGACGTCGTCGCCACCCAGAAACCGCAATACAGCGACACGGCGTTATTGTCCGCGAGTTGCTACAATGCTGAAAAGAAACAGCGCGGCTATTATGGCGTGCCCTTTACCGGCGCGACGCTGCCGTTTCACATCTGGAAGTCGCTGGTCGAGAAAGCCGGCTACAAGGTGGCCGAAATCCCGAACACGTGGGACGCCCGTTGGGATTTCTTCAAAGGGGTACAAAAGAAGCTACGCGACCAGGGCATGCGCAATGTGTTCGGCCTAGGACTGCAGGTGACGACCAACGGCGTCGATCCAAACAATACGTTCCACTATTTCGTGGGCGCCTATGGCGGCAAGGATATCGTCACAAAAGACGGCAAGACCAATTTCAGCGACCCGAAGATAAAAGAGGCTGTGATCAAGGCGCTGACCTATCCGACGAACGCCTATAAAGACGGGTACGTACCGTCAGCGGCGCTCAACTGGAATGACGCCGACGACAACAATGCCTTTCATTCCAAACTAATTGTCATGGACCTCGACGGCACGATCTCCACCGAGGTCGCCCTGTTCAAGAACAAGGAGGAATACGACGATATCCTGACCCTGGGGATGCCGCTCGGCGGCGACGGCAAGCCGATCCCGAGCCAGTTGACCGTGGTGAACGCGATCGTCCCGAAGGGCGCGAAGAATGTCGAGGTCGCCAAGGACTTCCTCAAATATTTCATCCAGCCGAAGGTCAACAACGACTGGCTCAAGGTGGGGCTCGGCCGGAACGTCCCGGTCATGCCCTCGATCGTCAAAAACGATCCGTGGTGGCTGGCCGATCCGCATCGCAAGGCCTATAGCGAGCAGGCGGTGTTGGGTGACACCTATCCAGCGTATTGGGCCTACAATCCGGCCTATGCCGAGGTCCAGAATACTCATGTCTTCCCGCAGGCCTGGGCAGACATTATTCAAAACGGGATGACTCCGGAGGCTGCGGCCGAGAAAGCCTTCAAGCAGGCCGAGGCGATCTTCGGGAAGTACCCGATCGAAACGACCTAGCAGGCGATACCGGCTCTGCGGTAAGCGAGCCCGCCGCCAGTGGCGGCGGGCGGCGAGTCTGCATGCCCAGCCCCGGTATTTTGCAACCCCGGAGACGTTGACTCCCTCCGACGAACCGGTCTTTGCTGACACCAAAATTACAGCCGGATTAAACCGGCGCGGCAGCTGGTCCGTCAGGGAGGAGAGACTTTAATGCCGGTGACTCGCCGTTCTTTGCTGCGCAACACCGCAGCGGTCGCTGCCGTGGGCGCGCTGACGCGCCCGTTCGTCGCCAAGGCCGAGGCCAAGACCGCCACGGCATGGTGGATCCAAGGGTTCGCCCAGGAAGAAGACGTCGCCTTCAAGAAAATCGTCGAAGACTACGAGAAGGCGAGCGGGAACAAGATCGACTACACGATCGCGCCCTACGCTCCGATGCGGCAAAAGACCATCGCCGCGATCACCAGCGGCGACGTCCCCGACCTGTTTCAGAACAGCCCGGTCGAGATGTCGGCGGTTTGGGCGTGGGACGACAAGCTGGTCGACGTGAGCGATGTCATCGCGACGCAGAAGGCGGAATACACCGAGACCGCGCTGCTATCGGCCAATTGCTATAACAGCGTCACCAAGAAACGCAGCTATTACCTGGCGCCGTACCAGACGGCGTCGCTGCCGAACCACATCTGGCGATCGCTGGTCGAAAAGGCCGGCTATAAAATCGAGGACATTCCGAAGACCTGGGACGCCTATTACGGCTTCTTCAAGGACGTACAGACAAAGCTGCGCGACCAGGGCATGCGCAATGTCTATGGGCTGGGGTTCCAGCTGACGACCCAAGGCAACGATCCCAACAACTTCTTCGGGTACTGGCTCCTCGCCTATGGCGGCGGCAACCTGGTCAGCAAGGATGGCAAGCTGCACCTCGACGACCCGAAAGTTAAGGAAGCGGTGATCAAGGCGATCGAGGTTCCCTGCAGCTTCTACAAGGACGGCTTTGTGCCGCAGAGCGCGATCAACTGGAACGACGCCGACGACAACAACGCCTTCCACGCGAAGCAGCTCGTCATGGACCTCGACGGGACGATCTCGACCGAGGTGGCGATCATCAAGAACAAGGAGGAGTACGACGATATCGTCGTCCAAGGGCTGCCGCTCAGCAATGATGGCAAGCCGGTGCCGGCCCAGGTCACCAATTTCGGCGGCATGATCCCGAAGGGCGCGAAGAACATCGAGGTGGCCAAGGATTTCCTCAAATATCTTATCCAGCCCAAGATCCAGAACGACTATCTGAAGATCGGCATGGGACGAAATGTCCCGGCGGTCGTGCGGGTGGTCAAGGATGACCCGTGGTGGAGCGAAGACCCGCACCGCAAGGCCTATGTCGAGCAAGCGCTGCTTGGGCCGACAGCGCCGGATTTCTTCGTGTACAACCCGGCCTGGGCGGAGGTGCGTAACCAGCACGTCTTCGGCGCCGCCTGGGCTGACGTCCTCAAGAACGGAATGACGCCGCAGGCCGCCATGGAGAAGGCGTTCAAGTGGGTCGACCAGATCTTCGCCAAATATCCGATCGAGACGACTTGAGGGGCGCCGTCAGCGAGCGCGGAGGCGCATCGTATACGCGTGCGGCGACCAAACTTGTCGAAACGCGGAGTTGAGGCGCTGGCCCGCGCGGCTGCCGTGATAACGATTGAGTGGCCAAGGACTCTGAACTATATTCCGCCGCCGAGCGGTTCAGAGAATTGCGCCGGCGATGTCGCTTGCCGGCGGGAAAGGGAAGGAAATCAAGATGACGGTTATCACCAGACGGTCGGTGCTTCGTAGCTCGCTCGCGGTCGCCGCGGCGGGAACGCTGGCGCGTCCCTTTATCGCTAACGCCGCGGCGAAGACTGCCACCGTGTGGTGGACACAGGGTTTCGTTCCCGAAGAGGATGCCGCTTTCAAGAAGATGGTCGAGGAGTATCAAAAGCAGAGCGGCAACACGATCGACTTCAGCCTCATTCCCTTTGCCCCGCTGATGCAGAAGATCGTCTCGGCGATTACCAGCGGCGACGTGCCGGACCTGATCTCGCACGACATCAACGAGCAGGTGGTCGTGCCGCAGAATGCCTGGGACGACAAGCTGATCGAGGTTTCCGACGTCGTTGACAGCCTGAAAGACCAGTACCACCCGACCGTCTATCTGGCGACGCAGTACTATAACAACACCACCAAGAAGCGCGGCGCCTATATGATTCCATTCAAGACCGCCGTCCTGCCGTTCCACGTTTGGACGCCGCTGGTCGAGAAGGCCGGCTTCAAAATGGCCGACGCGCCGAAGACCTGGGATGCGTTCTGGGATTTCTTCAAGCCGATGCAGGCCAAGCTGCGCGATTCCGGCATGCGCAACGTTTACTCGATGGGATTGCAGTGTACGACGACCGGCCCCGCCGACGGCAACAACATGTTCCATCATTTCCTGATCGCCAACGGCGGTAATGGCATCGTCACCAAGGATGGCAAGGTCCATCTTGACGACCCGCAGGTTAAGGAAGCGGTGATCAAGTCACTGACCTACATCACAAAGGCCTACAAGGACGGTTACGTGCCATCGGGGGCCCTGAGCTGGAGCGACGCCGACGACAACAACGCCTTCCATTCCAAACTGTTCGTGATGGATTTGGACGGTACGATCTCCACCGAGGTGGCGATCAAGGACAAGGACGAGCGCGCGCAGGTCACCACCATGGGGCTGCCGAACAAGAACGATGGCAGTCCGATGGAAGCTGAGCTTGGTATCGGCGCCGCGATCATCCCCAAGGGCGCCAAAAACGTCGACGTCGCCAAGGATTTCATGAAATACATGATCCAGCCGAAGGTCACGAACGAGTACCTCAAAGAAGGACTCGGCCGCTGGCTGCCGGCGGTGCCTTCGCTGGTCAAGGACGACCCGTTCTGGCTGAGCGGCGACCCGCAGGTCAAAGCTTACGCGACCGAGGGTATGATCAGTCCGACCGTGGCGAACTATCCGATATTCAATCCGGGCTGGGCCGAGGTTAACGCGCAACAAGTTTGGGGCTCGGCCGAAGCGGACATCATCCGCAACGGCACGGATCCAAAAGCGGCCGCGGAAGCGGCGTTCAAAAAAATCGAAGCGATCGTCGGCAAGTATCCGATCGCTCAGAGCTGAGAGGCGCACATGGCATCCGCATCAGTCATCGACGTTGGCGGCCTCCAAGCGGGGCGTCGCTCGCTATTCGCCAGGTTGCGAGGTGGGCTCCAGGGTTCGGAATACGCCTGGGCACTGGCGTTCTGCGTCCCCTATGTCGGGGTGTTTATCGCCTTTGTGGTTTTCCCGGTGATCTACGGGCTGTGGCTCGGCCACTCGCCGGCGCTCTATGTCGAGCTGATGAACGATCCGATCTACCAGCAGACGGTCGTCAATACGATCCTCTATCTGGTCATCGGCGTGAACCTGAAGATGTTCCTCGCCCTGCTGCTGTCCGGGTTCTTTATGAGAAAGAGCTGGTGGGCCAAAGGCTTGCTGATGGTCTACGTGCTGCCTTGGGCTGTACCGGCGCTGCCAACCTTCATCTCGATCCACTGGATGCTCAACACCGAGTGGGGCCTCATCAACAATGTGATCTGGGATACCTTCCACGCCGACGGTCCCGGCTGGCTCGATACCTCGCGCTGGCTGGCGCTGGGATCGGTCATCGTGACCTATATCTGGAAGAACATGCCGTTCTGGACGGTGATCCTACTCGCCGGCCGGATGGCGATCCCACAGGAGCTTTACGAGGCGGCTGAAGTCGACGGCGCCACGGGCCTGCGCCGGTTTGTCCATGTCAGCTTCCCGCTGATGGCCAATTTGTATCTGGTCTGCACGCTGCTCTCGACGATCTTCACGCTCGGCGATTTCAACACCGCCTATTTCATCTCCGGCGGCGGTCCGGCATTGTCGACGCACGTGTTGGCGACGCTCGGCATCCGCGATGCGTTCGAGATCGCACGGCCGCAGCTTGGCGTTGCCGCGGTGCTCTCGGCCTTGCCGCTGATGATCCCGCTGGTGATCTTGCTGATGCACAAGCTGCGCACCTCGGAAGTGCAGCTATGAGCGCGGTCACCGCAGACCGGCTTCCCAAGAAGCCAAATTACCGGGGCCGGCGGATCATCGGCGAGGCGCTGGCGATATCGCTTGGCGTCATCCTCGCGATATGGACGCTGGCGCCGATCTACAACATGGTCATGGTCGCGCTCGAGTCGCATAACGACGTGTTCTCGACCAGCATCTGGCCGACCGATCCGTCGCCGTACAGCTTCTGGATCGTCTTTACCGAGGGGTACTGGTACCTCGAGTACTTCTGGCACCAATACGCGAACAGCATCTATATCGGCTTCTGGACCGTGTTCCTGACGCTGTGGATCGGTTCGATGGTCAGCTACTCGATCGGCCGGATGCGGATCAAGCACGGCTGGCTGCTGACCAACGCGGCGCTGCTCACCTATCTGGTGCCCGCGTCGTTCCTGGCGATCCCGTTCTACCGGATGATGCAGAGCTATGGGCTGGGCAACAATGTGTGGTCGATTATCGCCGTCGAGGTGACCTTCGCCACCCCGTACGCGATCTTCATCTTCCAGCAATACGGCCGCAGCATCCCCTTGGAGCTCGACGAGGCGGCGCGGATCGACGGAGCCTCGCCGCTTCAGGTTTATTTCCGGGTTTATCTGCCGTTGATGGCGCCCGCGCTGGTCGCGGTCGGCACCTATGCGTTGCTGCTCGCCTGGAACGAGTATCTCTACCAATTCCTGCTGCTGTCGAATAAGCGCAGCATGACCGTGCCGGTCGCGCTCGCTCAGTTCCTCAACAGCGACGAGTCCCCGTGGAACTACATGATGGCGACGTCGATCGTCTACGCGGTGCCGCCCGTCATCATCTACTATCTGTTCCGGGGAAGAATGACCGCCGGGCTGACCATGGGCGGGGTCAAGGGTTAAGCCGGCCGAAGGCGACGCGGCCCCGCCGCAACGGCGCCAGTTGTGTTCCGGGCCGGGTGTCGGCCTGGCTGAGCCGCGCGAACGTGGCGCGTCGCTATTGCTCGTTGGTTTGGGCGATCACTGTTCTGACGTCGTCCGCGGCCGCGGCGCAGACGGCCGCCGACGCGGTGCCGCCTCCTGAAACCACGCTGCCGGCGGTCAATGTCATCGCGACGACGCCACTGCCGGGTAGCGGGATCGATCCCGACAAACTGCCGGCCAATGTCCAGACTCTCGATTCGAGCGATTTGACGCGCCAGGGCTCGCCGAGCGTCCTCAACGCGCTGACCGGTCAGGCCGGCAGCGTGAATATCAACGAGACGCTGGTCGACCGATTTCAGCCCGACATCCTCTATCGCGGCTTCGAGGCGTCGCCCGTGTTGGGGACGCCCCAGGGGATCGCGGTCTATCAGAACGGCGTCCGCGTCAACGAGGCATTCGGCGATACGGTCAATTGGGACCTCATCCCCGATATCGCGATCGATCGTCTCGATGTGATCAGCGCCAACCCGGTCTACGGCCTCAACGCCTTGGGTGGCGCCGTCGTCGTCACGATGAAGAACGGCTTCACCTATCAGGGCTTCGAATGGGAGGCCGCCGGCGGTTCATTCGGCCAACGCGGCAGCGAGTTCCAATACGGCAAGCAGGCCGGGAATGTGGCCGCCTATATCGCCGGACATTGGTTCGACGAAGATGGGTGGCGCCAGTTCTCGCCCAATCATCTGCGTCAGCTCTACGCCGATATCGCCGCGCGCGACGATCACGCCTCGCTGGAGATCAGTTTCTCCGGCGCCGAGAACAGCCTCTCCGGCGCCGGCACCACCCCGGCGCAGACGCTGGCGGTCGACCGGAGCTTCGACTTCACCACGCCGCAGAACAACGCCAACCGGCTCGCCTTCCTCGCGATCAAGGGCAGCTATCAGGCGAGCGACGACCTGTCGTTTCAGGCCAATGCCTATCGCCGCGAATTTCACCAGACGGTGGTCAACGGCAACGTCACGCACTACGTCGCTTGCAGCGATGGCAGCGGAACTCTGTGCCAATCGGACGGGGTGACGCCGCTGGTGAGCGCCAGCGGCGGTGCGATCCCCGATCTGTCGAATGGGGGCGCGATCCCGATCGGCGAGAACGACCGGGAAAACATCAGCGCGGTCACGATCGGCGGCACGCTGCAGGCCACCTACACGGGCGATCTTTTCAACCGCGAGAACCATCTCGTGGTCGGCGGCAGCATCGACCATTCGACCGTCGATTTCGGGTCGTCGGCCGAGGTCGGCGTGATCGACCCGTCGCTGCGCGTGCAGCCATCCGGCTTCTTTGTCGATACGCCGGAGAATATCGGCTTTATCGCCACCCCGGTCAGCCTCGGCGCGATCGATACGTATTACGCGGTTTACGCTACCGATACGCTCGACTTGACCCCGGCGCTGGCGGTTACCGCAAGCGGGCGGTTCAATCTTGCCGAGATCGCGCTCTCCGATCGGCTCGGCGCCAATCTCACCGGCACCGCGCGTTACGCGCGGTTCAATCCGGCGCTCGGCGCGACCTATAAGTTGGCCGATGATCTCACGGCCTACGCCGGGTACTCGGAGGGGAACCGCACGCCGACCCCGAGCGAGATCGAGTGCTCCAACCCGGCCCAGCCCTGTCTGCTGCCGTCGTCGCTGTCATCCGATCCGCCGAACTTGAGACAGGTGGTGTCGCATAGCTACGAGGCGGGTCTGCGGGGCAAGTTCAACCTGCCGGCCATCTCACCCGGCGGGTTCACGTGGAACGCCGGCCTCTTCCGCACCGACCTCGACGACGACATCTACGGCGTCGCGACCTCCCTCTCGACGGGGTTTTTCGAGAATATCGGCGGAACCCGCCGGCAAGGGATCGAGACCGGGATCGCCTACAAGGACGATGCCTGGTCGGTCTTTGTCAATTACAGCCTGGTCGACGCCACGTTCCAATCGGCGCTGACCCTGCGGTCGCCCAGCAACCCATTCGCCGACGCCAATGGCAACATCCAGGTCAGGCCAGGGGATCGTCTGCCGGGCATCCCGATGCATCAGCTCAAGGCCGGCGCCGACTATCACATCGCGCCGAATTGGATCGTTGGCGCGGCGCTGACCTATTTCAGCGATCAGTTTCTGCGCGGCGACGAATCCAATCAGAACCCGACCCTGCCGGGCTACGCGGTGGTCAGCCTTCACACCTCGTACAAGCTCACCGACAATTTCGAGCTGTTTGCCAATGTGCAGAACCTGCTCGACGCCAAGTACGCCAGCTTTGGGCAATTCGGCGACCCGACCGGCATTGGCGCGGCCGGTGTTCCGACAAGCGGAGTCGGCGTCGACAACCGCTTCCTCGCACCCAGCGCGCCGGTCGCGGTTTATGGCGGAATGCGGATGAAATTCTGACGCAGAGATCGGACGGCTGCTTGCGACGGCCGGTCGTGGCTTACGCGAATGATTGAAATGGCGCGCTTCGCCAGCGCATACTCGCGGCAGCGAGTAAATCGCATAACCCGCAAAAGCGGGATTGGTGGAATAGGGAGGATCCGATGGAAAGGCTGACCAGGCGATCGCTATTGCGGGCTTCGGCGGGGCTCGCGGCATCGGGTGCGATCGGGCGCCCCTACATTGCCAATGCCGCAGCGACCACGGCGACGGTGTGGTGGGTGCAGGGTTTCGCTCAGGAAGAGGACGTCGCCTTCAAGGCGATGGTTGAGGATTATCAGAAGGCAAGCGGCAACACGATCGACTCCAGCATCGTCCCCTTCGCCGCGATGCGCCAGAAAGAGGTCGCCGCGTTAACGAGCGGGGTCGTGCCCGACATCATCGATCTTGGCGACTATTATTTTGGCCTGGTGAGCGCCTGGAAGGACCAGCTGGTCGATTTGACCGACGTTATCGAGACGCAGAAATCGCTGTTCATGCCGACGGCGCTGCAGACCGCGTACGCCTACAACAGCGTCACGAAGAAACGCGGCTATTACATGATCCCGAACCGCATGTCGGTGATTCCGTTCCATGTCTGGAAGTCCTTGCTCGACAAGGCCGGTTTCAAGCCGTCGGACATTCCGAAGACGTGGGACGCCTTTCTGGATTTTTTCCCGCCGATCGCGGAAAAATTGCGGGCGGGGGGCATGCGCAACGTCTACGCCTATTCCGTGATGATCAGCGCGGCCGGGTTCGATGCAATCAGGCAAACCGACCACTTCATGGTCGCCTATGGCGGCAAGGACTTGTTCACCGCCGACGGCAAAGTGCATACCGATGATCCCAAAATGCGCGAAGCCGCGATCAAGGTGGTCACCAAACTGTCGAGTGCCTTCAAGAGCGGGTTCATGCCGTCGGCGATACAGAACTGGAACGATGCCGACGACAACAACGCCTTTCACTCGAAGTTGCTTGTCATGGATTTCGACGGCACGATCTCGACCGAGGTTGCGCTGTGGAAGGACAAGGAGCAATACGACGATATCCTGACCTTGGGTCTCCCGCTCGACAATGACGGCAAGCCGGTGGCGGGCTTCATGGACACGCAGGCGCTGGTGGTCCCCAAGGGCGCTCCCAACATCACCGTCGCCAAGGATTTCCTCAAATATTCGCTCCAGCCAAAGGTGCTCGCCGCCCTTCTGAAGGTCGGGCTCGGCCGACGGCTGCCGCCCATGCAATCGATTGTCGAGAACGACAAGGCCTACTGGCTCGACCCCAAAAACGAGCCGCTCGCCGCCTATACCCAGCAGGGCATCTACAGTCCCACGCTCGCACCTTACGAGGTCTTCAACCCGGCACGAGCGCAGGTCGCGACCGAGAAGGTATTTCCCCTCGCGATCCTCGATGTCATCAACAAAGGGATCACCCCTGAAGTGGCGGTCGACACGGCATTCAAACGCACCGACGCGATCTTCGCCGAGTACCCGATCCAGGAAAGCTGACGTTTATAGCCGACGTTCTCATCGGGGTTCGCGAGCAGGTTTGTCGAAATCTTCGGCGAACCGCCGTTCACGTCAGCCCAAAGGGGGGCTTGCCATTGGCGGCCTTTGCGCGCCCGCCTCGTTGATTTGCAACAGCCGGACGAGCGCGCGGCGCGGCTGCAGCAAATCCGCGACCGTGTAGCGGTCGAGCGTCGCGAGAAACGCATTGGTCGCTTCGCGGAGGGCGGCGCGCAGGACGCAGCACTCCTCGATACGACAATAACCGGCTTGGTCTTCAAGGCAGCCGAGCACGGCAAGCTCTTGTTCCATATCGCGAACGACGGCGCCAACGCCGATTTCCGCCGGCGCGCGTGCGAGGCGCAGCCCCCCGTTCTTGCCGCGGATCGTTTGCAGATATCCCTTCTGCCCAAGCCGATGGACCACTTTCATCAAGTGGCCCTTCGAGATGTCGAAATGCCGGACCAGCTCGGGGATCGTCGACAACGCCTCGCGCTTCAGACCGGCATAGAGCAGAACGCGCAGCGCGTAATCGGTGTGAAGCGTCAGACGCATGCAAGTTTCCTCGGATTTTGCGGGTGGCGCCGCTTGTCAAAAGGAATATGTCATATATATGTTATGGAAGCGTCTCGGCAAGACCGATCCGCACTCAGCGCAGCTGGATGCACCGACCATGACCGCCATACCACGCTATCGCGCTCTCGCAGGCCCCGTCATCTTGTCGGCCGGTTTTCGTCCGTTCTTCCTGGGCTCGGCGATCTGGGCGGCCGTGGCGATCCCGCTTTGGCTTTGCGCCTATGCGGAGGGACTCGTCGTCCCGACCCAGCTAGCGGCGTTTGTCTGGCATGCCCATGAGATGGTTTTCGGTTTCGCCGCGGCGACCGTCGCAGGATTCCTGCTGACCGCGATCCCGAATTGGACCGGCCGGATGCCGCTGCAGGGGGCACCGTTGGCCGCGCTGGTCCTGCTGTGGGCGGCGGGACGGGTAGCGGTTTTGCTTTCCGCCGTGATCGGGGCGCCGGCCGCAGCGGTCGCCGATCTGTCGTTCCCGGCCGCCTTTCTGGCCGTCATCGCACGCGAGATTTTGGCCGGTAAAAACTGGCGCAACCTGCCGATGCTCGGCGCGCTATCATTACTGCTCGTCGGTAATTTGCTGGTTCATCTCGATGCGCTCGGGATTGCCGATACCGCCGAGCTCGGCAATCGCCTGGGGCTCGCCACACTGCTCATGCTGATCTCGCTGGTTGGCGGCCGGATCATCCCGAGCTTTACGCGAAATTGGCTGGCGAAGGTCCGGCCCGAAATTCCGCCACCGGTTGCCGAGAGGCGCTTCGACCTGGGCGTGCTCATCGTGACAGGCTTAGCCGTAATGAGCTGGGCGGTTGCGCCAGACGCGCCGCCGACGCCATTGGCGGCGCTCGTCGCGGGTATAGCCCTCGTGCTGCGCCTTTCCCGCTGGCGAGGCCGGCAAACTGTCGGTGAGCCGCTGCTGCTGATCCTGCATATCGGCTATGGCTGGCTCGCGCTCGGGTTGCTGTTGCTAGGCCTCAATGGCTTCTATGTCGTTTTGCCCGCGACGGCAGCCCTGCATGTCCTGACCGTCGGCGCGGTCGGCACAATGACGCTCGCGGTGATGACCCGCGCCACGCTTGGTCATACCGGCAGGCCGTTAGTCGCAGGGCCGGGCACGAAGGCGATCTATGTGCTGATCACGGTCGCGGCGCTATTACGCGTCCTGTCACCATTCGCCGGCGACCGGATCGTGCTCGCCCTGTGGCTTGCCGGCGCCGCGTGGAGCGGTGCTTTCGGACTGTTTGCGCTGCTTTACGCGCCCGCGCTGGCGCAGCCGCGGGTTCAGGGTGACGTGGCGCGGCCGATCTGAGGAAAGCGTAGGGGCTTATCGTTAGGAGGATGCCATGAAAGTAAGCGATGTGATGACGCCCAGCGTGATCTCCCTCGCGCCTGGCGACTCGATGCTGAAAGCCGCCCGCCTCATGGTGCAGTACGGAGTGAGCGGCTTCCCTGTACTCACTCAAGGAAAGCTCGTAGGGATCATTACGCAGGGAGATTTTCTGCGCCGGGCCGAGATCGCGACCGAGCGCACGCATTCAACTAAAGTTTCAGTCGGTCAGCTCGCCGAGGAATACACGCGTGCGCATGGTCGAAAAGTTGGCGAGGTCATGACGCGCGATGTGGTGACCGTGAGCCCCGATGCGTGCCTCGAAGAAGCCGTCGTCCTGATGGAGAGAGCCCGTGTGAAGCGGCTTCCGGTGGTGAAAGACCGGGTACTGGTTGGCCTGATCAATCGCGTCAACCTGTTGCATGCCTTTATTGTCAGTTCATCCGAGGTCGCGGCGACGCCGGTCAGCGACGTGGACATCAAAGACATCCTGACGGCAACGCTCGACGTAGAACCATGGGCGCCCCACGATCCACTTAACATCGTCGTCAAGGATGGGCAGGTCGACTTGGAGGGTGTCATTTCCGACGAGCGCCAGCGTATTGCGCTGTGTGTTGCGGCAGAAAACACGCTGGGGGTCAAAGGGGTGAGCGAACATCTCAAACTCAACCCGGCCGCCATCGGCTGAGCACATTGGCCCGAAGGCGAAGGCCGGGCCTGACGGCACTTGCTTGGACGGCGGCAACACTCTCGACGGCCGGCCGCGGAGCATCAGCCTCCATGACAAAACGGCTGGCGCCTCAGAACCGCGCGTGCCAGACCGATTTGGCGTAGTCGCCGATGGCGCGGTCGGCGGAGAACCAGCCCATGCCGGCGATGTTGCGGGTGCACATGCGCGCCCAGTCGTCCGGCTCGCGCCACACCGCATCGGCTTCGCGCTGCGCCCGCCAGTAGGAATCAAAATCGGCGACGATCATGTAGGGATCGCCGTGCCGCAGCGCCTGCGTGAGCGTCTCAAATCGATCCGGCTCGCCGGGTGAAAAAATCCCGGTCTCGATCATCTCGAGCACCTGCTCCAGCGCCGGGGAGGGCGGCTTTCGCAGGTCGCCGTCGCGTCGCATCTCCGCTACCTCCTCGGCGCGCAGCCCGAAGATGAAGATGTTGTCGGCGCCAACGCTGTCGCGGATCTCGATATTGGCGCCGTCGAGGGTGCCGATGGTCAGCGCGCCGTTGAGCGCCAGCTTCATGTTGCCGGTCCCCGACGCCTCCATTCCCGCGGTCGAAATCTGCTCCGACAGGTCAGCGGCCGGGATGATCGTCTCGGCGAGGCTCACATTGTAGTTGGCGAGGAACACCACCTTGAGCAGGTCACGTACCGCGGGATCGCGGTTGATGACCTCGGCGATGTCGTGGGCAAGCTTGATGATCAGCTTGGCCACGGCGTAGCTGGCGGCCGCTTTGCCGGCAAAAATCTTGACCCGCGGCACCCAATCGCGGGTCGGGTCGGCGCGCATCGCGTTGTAGAGCGCCACGGTCTCCAGGATGTTGAGGAGCTGGCGCTTGTACTCGTGAATGCGCTTGATCTGCACGTCGAAAAGGGCGCCAGGGTCGATCCGCAGACCGAGCCGGTCGTGGATCAGCCGGGCGAGGGCAAGCCGGTTGGCGCGTTTGATCGCGCGCAGCCGCTCATGCAGCGCGCTGTCGTCGGACAGCGCGGCGAAACGGCCGATCGCGGCGGGGTTGTCGCGGACATCCTCGCCGCAGGCTTGCGACAAGAGCTGCGTCAACCGCGGATTGGCTTGGTAGAGCCAGCGACGGAAGGTGATGCCGTTGGTGACGTTGACGATCCGCTCGGGGTAGAGGCGCTGCAGGTCGCGGAACACGGTCTGGCGCAACAGACCGGTGTGCATCGCCGAGACGCCGTTGGTGCGCCCGCTGCCGATAAAGGCGAGGTGGCCCATCTTGACGTGCCGCCCGCCTTGCTCGTCGATCAGCGAGACCGAGGCCATGGCCTCGGCGCCGAGCGCATGCGCCTTCGCCGCTATCTCGAGATGGCGGGCGTTGATCAGGTAGATGATCTGGAGATGGCGGGGCAGGAAGCGCTCGAACAAGGTCACCGACCAGCTTTCGAGCGCTTCGGGCATCAGGGTGTGGTTGGTGTAATGACAGGTATCGACGGTGATCTTCCAAGCGTCGTCCCATGCGATGTTGTGGAGATCGACGAGGATGCGCATCAGCTCGGCGATGGCGATGCTGGGATGCGTGTCGTTGAGCTGGATCGCGGCGCGTTCGGCGAGGGTGTGGAGCGAGCCGTAAGCGCGGCGATGCCGCGCCACCAAATCCTGTAGCGAAGCCGAGACGAAGAAATACTCCTGGCGCAGCCGCAATTCCTTGCCGGCGGTGGTCTCGTCGCTCGGATAGAGGATTTTCGACAGCGTCTCGGCGCGGTTCTGCTCGGTCAGCGCGCCGGCGTGGTCGCCACGGTTAAAGACGTCGAGACGCAACGGGTCGGCGGCCCGCGCCGACCACAGCCGCAGCGGATTGACGTGCGCACCGCGCCAGCCGACCACCGGCGTGTCGTAAGCGACCGCCTCGATCGTCTCTTCGGGGTGCCAGACAAAGCGGGTGTGCCCGCGGCGCCCGGCGACAGTCTCGACCCAGCCGCCATAGCTGATGTCGTAGATGATCTCGGGCCGCTCGAATTCCCACGGATTGCCGAAGGAGAGCCATTCCTCGGGATACTCCTGCTGCCAGCCGTCACGCACAATCTGGCGGAATAGGCCGTGGTCATAGCGAATGCCGTAGCCGCAGGCGGGGATGCCGAGGCTCGACATGCTTTCGAGAAAGCAGGCGGCGAGCCGGCCGAGGCCGCCATTGCCCAGCGCCGCGTCGGGCTCGGCAAACCGCACCCGGTCGAAATCGACGCCGAGGTCGCCCAGCGCCCGGTCGACGATCTCGCGCAGCTGCAGATTGTCGGCGACATCGTTCAACAGCCGACCGATGAGAAACTCGAGCGACAGGTAATAGATACGCTTGCGGCCGCGCGCGAGATCCTCGCGATCGGCGGCGAGCCAGCGGTGGATCACCCGGTCGCGCAGCGTTAACGTGGTGGCGACAAACCAGTCGCGGTCGGTCGCGGTCGAGAAATCCTTGCCCACCGCCAGCGTCAGCTTGGCGAGTACGGTCTGTTTGAATTCCTCGATGTCGTCTTCGGCGATCAGCGCGTCCGGCAATGCGACACCCGCTCTTGAATGTTTATCCTATCTGCGTAACGGACGGCCGCGGGGCTGATCACTCTGCAAGCCTCAACCGTGGACGCTCGCGGTGCTCGTCGAAGCGTGCGTGCGTCTCGTTGATCTCGGCCAAGGTCGGCAGGCTGGCTTCGTTCCCGAGGTGCTGAATCGCGAAAGCCGACGCGGCGCGGGCGAAGCGGAAATGGTCGTCCCACAGCCCGAAGGGATTGCTCAAATACGCGTAGACATAGGCGCCGTGGAAGATGTCGCCGGCCCCATTCGTATCGACGATTCGTTCCGCGGGCACGTCGAGCGCCGGCAGCAAGCGCGGCTCGCCGTCGCCCTGATAGTAGACCATGCCGTGTGGCCCCAAGGTCACGCCGCCGATCCGGCAGCCGCGCGAGCGCAGGTATTGCAACATGTCGTTCGGCGAAAGCTGCATCTGCTCGCAGAGCCGCTCGGCGACCACCGCGACATCGATGAACTCGAGGAGTTCATGGGTGTTGGAGCGCAGTCCGCCGCCGTCGAGCGAGGTGAGGATGCCGGCATTGCGGCAGATGCGGGCATAGTCGATCGCGGCGTCGGGCTGATGCCCGTCGACGTGCAGTGCCCTGCAGCCGGTAAGGTGCAGCGGCGGGTGCGGATGCTTGTAGTCGTCGTCACGGCAGCGGACGATGGCGCGCTGGCCGTCCTTCGGCATCACGAAGGACAGCGACGATTGCGCCACCTTGCGGTGATGCACCGAGATCCCATAACGCGCCGCCATGTCGATAAACATGCGGCCGAGCCAATCGTCGGCGACCGAGGCGAGGAGGTCGGGCTTGATGCCCAGCTTGGCGCAGCAAAAGGCGGCGGTGACCGCGTTGCCGCCAAACGAGACGGCGAAATCGCGAGCAACCGTCTTTTCGTCGCCGGTCGGCATCACGTCGGTGACGAAGGTAATATCGATATAGGCTTGGCCGATGAAGAGAGCTTGCATGGCAATAACCGGTTGGGTTCGGGGTGTGTCACATGCTGCCGCGCGGATGCCGCCCCGTACCTGTATTATCTATGCACACCCCATGCCGACGAACCCCTCAGTGTTTCTGGCGTTTCGAGCAAGGGACCTAAGGTTGCTGACATCCCGACCATTCCACCCCGCGATCCATTCGATTCGGGCGCTGGTGCTCCTGGTATTGCTGGCCGCGGCACGAGCCGCCCCCGCTCAACCAACGCCTCCGCTCGGGACATGGCTCACGGAAAACAAATCCGGCATCGTCGAAATCTTCCGCTGCCCGGATGGCGACGCGCTCTGCGGCAGGCTGGTGTGGTTCAAGATCAAGCCGGACGACCCGAACCCGCTGGGTCTCGATCTCAAGGACCCCGATCCAGCCCGCCGAAATCAACCGCTTTGCGATATGACCTTCATGTGGGGGTTTAAGCCGAGCGGTCCAAACAAGTGGGAAGACGGGTCGGTTTACGATCCCGACGACGGCAAGACCTACCACGCGAATATCAAGCTGCGAGATGATGGCGTGCTCGATCTGCACGGCTATATTGGCATCTCGCTGATCGGCCGGAGCGAGATCTGGACCCGCTACAAGGATCCGGTGCCGCAATGCCCGGGGCACTAGCCGGTCGGCCACAATAGAGGAAGGATGCGCTATGGCACGGCTCCCCCATATCACGAGCAAGAACCAGGTCGCGGCGAAGCACCACGCGGCTTTCGATTCGATCGTCGCCAGCCGCGGCGCGGTGCAGGGCCCGTTTCTGATGTTCATGCATTCGCCCGAGGTCGCCGAGCGCGTGGCGCATCTGGGCGCCTATGTTCGCTTCGAGGGCACACTCGATATGCGGGTGCGGGTATTGGCGGCGATGACCGTCGCGCGCGAGTTCGACGCCATGTATGTATGGGGTGCGCAGACCGGCGGGGCCCGGCGACTGGGCGTGCCCGAGGAAACGATCACCGCGATCCGCGAGAACCATTCGCGCGGCATTGCCCCGCTCGACGCGGAGATTGTCGAGTTCACCCGCCAGCTGTTGCGCAAGCACCGGGTCGACGAGGCGCTGTTCAAGAAGCTGCACATGCGCTTTGGCGAAGACCAGCTGGTTCAGCTGACCACCGCGATCGGCTACTACACGCTGCTCGGGATGACGGTAAACGCCTGCGAGCTGGAGCCGGCGGACGACGCGGAGGTGTTGGACCTCAACGCCGTTCCGTAAGCGCCCCTAAAGCTGGCGCGGCGGGGCATACCAGTCGAGCTCGGCATCCGGAGCGGCGAGCAAATCGGGCAGCGCCACGCGGGCGACCTGCGAATGCTGGACCCCCGACGCCTCGACCCGATAGCGGCGGGCGAGGGCAGGGCGCAAGGCCGGGTCGGCGGCAGCGAGGCGAGCGGCGGCGCGCTTGGCGACTTCGCGCGAAAACGGGCCGGTCTGGCTTTCGATAAAGGCCACCCGGAGCGCGCCCGGCCGGGCCGGCTCGTTGGCGAAGCGGTCGCCGAGCCAGTGATCGACGATTTCGATCCCGCGAAGCGGGTCGCCCAGCGACGGGTCGCGGCCGTAGAGACCGTCGAAGATATAGAGCTCGTCCGGTTGCGCCTGGGCGCCGGCGACGACGTCGATGGCTGGCATGCCGCCACCGGAATGCGCGGCGAGGATAAAGCGATCGAGGGCCAGCGCCGAACCGTGCCGCTCGGACAGCCAATGCAGGCCGTAGGCAAGCAGCAGGTCGATCCCGCCGTCGAGCAGCGCCGGGAAGTCGTAATA
>DASYXG010000462.1:0-13026 GCA_035935235.1 Allostellaceae bacterium | reverse complement strand
CTGCTGTCCGACGATGACGATGCGCATCTCGTTTCCTCCGCTGCGATGCTCTGGGCGACAGAGTTCCATGCCATGCCCGGCGCGGGCAAGAGGCGCTTCTACCCTGGCAGTGTCTCAGTTTAATTTTCGGCTTGTGCGTGGGGAACAGACGATCCTTCGTGCCGCGCCGGGTGTCAGCTTTGCGCCGAAAGCGGGCGAGCGATCTCGGCCGCGGCTAAGCCCGCGTAACGTCCCTTGTCATGCGGAAGACCCAGAACGACGAGGAGGTCTCCGGGCTCGCGCGGGGTTTCGCGCCGCTGTTCAGACCAAGGAGCCCGGGTTGCGAACGTAGTTTTCCTTGATCGCATCGGCCGCCCAACAGGCCAGCATGCCGATCGTCTCGGTGGGGCCGTTCGCGGGGTTCTGCGGGAACGCGCTGCCGCCCACCACGAACAGGTTCGAAACGTCCCACGACTGCAGGTATTTGTTGACGACGCTGGTCGACGGATCGCTGCCCATCACGGCGCCCCCGACATTGTGGGTGCTCTGGTATCCCGTGATAGCGAAATGCGTGCCCTTGTTCGTGCCGCCCAGACGCGAACCGTTGAGCGCCCGGGCGATCTCGGTGCAGCGCTCGTTCATATACTTCATCATGCGCAAATCGTTGTCGTTCCAGTCGAACGTCATGCGCAGCAGCGGCAGGCCATAGGCGTCTTTGTAGGTCGGATCCAGGTCGAGGTAGTTGTGCCGATAGCTGAGGCACGATGCGTGAATCGAGATCGACATGTTTCGCCGGTAGTATTGGGCGACGGCTTTCTTCCATTCGCCGCCCCAGCGCGGCGTGCCGGGCGGCACCCGCTTGCCCTTGATCGGTGTCGCGCCGCTCGTCGCGGTGTTGATATAGGCGCCCCCGATAAAGCCGAGCGGCCCGCGATCGATCAGGTCGCCGTTGAATTCGTCGATCGACGTGTTGACCTGGCCGCCGCCGATGAAGGGATTGAACTCGCGATCGTCGAAGAACACCTGCACCGAGCCGCCTTGCTGGTAGGCGTAGTTGCGGCCGACCACGCCTTTGCCGGTGAGTGGATCGTAGGGTGTGCCGATGCCCGACAGCAGCAGCAGCCGCACGTTGCTAAAGCAATAAGCGCCCAGAATCACGATGTCGGCCGGCTGCTCGACCTCGTTGCCGCGTGCGTCAATGTAGGTGACGCCGGTGGCCTTCTTGCCGATGGAATCCACGTTGACGCGCAGCACGTTGCACAGCGGGCGCAACTCGAAGCTGGGCTGCCGGGCGAGCGCGGGTAGCACCGCGCTGAGGGGATTGGCCTTGGCGCCCTGCGCGCAGACATGGCTCGAGCAAAAGCCGCCGCGCGCGCATTCCAGCATCTGGACGCGGTACAGGTTGCGGTAGTCCGCAGTCATCGCCGCGGTCGGACCCTGGAACGGCACGTAGCCCAGCGAGGTCACCGCGTCGGCGAACAGCGCGCCCTCATGCGTGCGCTGCGTCGGCGGGTTTGGATACTCGCGCGAGCGCGGCCCTTCGTGAGGATTGCCGCCTGCCTGGATCTCGCCCTCCAGATTGCCGGCCTTGCCGCCGACGCCGAAGATTTCCTCAAACTGGTCGTAGTAGGGTTCGATGTCGTCCCAGGTGACGCCCCAGTCCTGCAGATTGCAGTCCGCAGGAATGAACGAGGCGCCATAGCGTTCCTCGATGCGCGAGCGCATCTCGAAATCGTGCGGCAGGAAGCGGCGCGCGTTGCCGCCCCAGTGCGCCGACGTGCCGCCGACCATTTCGCCCGGCTTGAACGCACCCATCTCGCGCATCGGCAGCGCCGTCTGCGCGTTGTTATTGCGAAACGTAATGGTGTCGCGCGCCAGGTTCTGGAAGACGTCGCTGTGACGATCGAACTTCAGTTCGTCGTACACGTTGGGTTTCTGAAAATCGGTGTCGACATCGAACTGCTTGCCGCGCTCCAGGCACACAACGCTCAGCCCGGCGCTGGCCAGTTCCATCGACATGATCGAGCCGACCACGCCGCTGCCCACGACGACGACATCGACAGGCTTTAATTTCGTGGCCGACATCTCAGCTTTCCTTGTTGGTGTTGCGCTTGGTGATGACGTGTTTCGGAAAGCCTTCCGCATCGACCGGCACCTTACCGGTTTGGACGTCGAGCACGCTGACGGGTTCGGCGTAGTACGGCTCACTGCTGGTGAGCAGTTCTCGGTATTGGCCGCTGGGCACTCCGGGGAATCCGAGCAGCTTCCAACCCACTTTGTCGCGGTTGCCGCCGTATAGCGGATCGGCGAAGTACCCCTCTTCCGTGTTGCGCCACAGCAGATCGAAGAAGAATTTCGAGGGCAGCGAAGGCAGCGCGATCTCGTCCTTCTCCAGCTGCTCGAGCAGGCGCAATTGTCGGTCGCTCGCAAGCTGTGCGAATGGCCGGTCGAACTCGGCTTTGCAATACTGGTTGATCTCGCGAATCGCGATGCGATACGCCTCCTGTGGCGTGAAGCGCGATTGGTAGCCCTGCTGCGGCGTGCCCTCCAGCCATGGGCCGCCGCGATATTGACGGCCGTGGACGCCCCAGGAGCCGGCCAATTGCCGGTCGATATAGACCACCACACCCGCATCGCGAGCCCCGGGGCCCAGCTCGTCAGTGGGGATCAAATGCTCGACGGCGGCCTCGAGAAAGCGGATCTCGGGCTCCGCCAAATAGAGATACGAGGCCCCGCTTGGGTTGTCGCTCACGGTCGTCTCCTCAGTCCGCCACTGCGCCGAGTATAATGCGGTCGGGCATCGTCAAGTTATGCGGAAACGGAACGATCCCTGCGCCCGTTTCGGGAGTAAAGAGCCGAAAATTCAAACCGAGGCACTATTTCTGGATACGCTCCGCTAAGCCGATCGCGTGGTCAGCTCGAACGCTGCGGCCATCAGTGCCTTGGTATAGGGATGCTGCGGCGCGTCGAGGATCGCGTCGGTGGCGCCGGCCTCGACCACTTCGCCGTCCTTCATCACCATGATCTCGTGGGCGAGCGCCCGCACCACCCGCAAATCGTGACTGATGAACAGGTAGGTGAGGCCGCGGCGCTGCTGCAGGTCGCGCAACAGATCGACGATCTGCGCCTGCACCGACATGTCGAGCGCCGAGGTCGGTTCGTCGAGCACGATAAACCGCGGCTCCAGCACCAGCGCCCGGGCGATCGCGACACGCTGGCGCTGCCCGCCGGAGAATTCGTGCGGGTAGCGCTCGGCGGCGCCGGGTTCGAGCCCGACCTCGACTAGCACCTCGTCGATGCGCCGGCGCGCCTCCGCGGCGTCGTGCGCCAGATGGTGGACGCGCAGCCCTTCGCCGACGATCTGGGCGATCGACAGCCGCGGCGACAGGCTCGAATAGGGGTCCTGGAAGACGACCTGCATCTCGCGGCGCAGCGGCCGCAGCGCCCGCTGCCGCTCGCGGCTGATGTCGCGCCCGGCGAAGCGGATCGTGCCTCGGGCCTCGACCAGGCGTAGCAGCGCGAGGCCCAGCGTCGTCTTGCCCGAGCCGCTTTCGCCGACGACGCCGAGCGTCGTCCCGGCGCGCAGCTTGAGCGACACGCCGTCGACCGCCTTGACCTGACCCTTCACCCGCCGCAGCAATCCTCCGCGGATCGGGAACCACACCTTCACCGCATCGCCCTCGACCAGCACCGGCGCGTCCCGGGGCGGCGGTTCGGCCCGGCCGGTCGGCTCCGCCGCGAGCAGGCGCTTGGTATAGGGATGCCGAGGGTGGGCGAAGAGTTCCTCGCCGGGGCCCGCCTCGACGATCTCGCCCTGCGACATGACGCAGACCCGGTCGGCCATTTTCTTGACGATCGAGAGGTCGTGGGTGATCAGCAGCAGCGCCATCCCGAGCCGGTCGCGCAAATCGCGCAGCAGCTCGAGGATCTGCGCCTGGATCGTCACGTCGAGCGCGGTCGTCGGTTCGTCGGCGATCAGGATGTCGGGCTCGTTCGCGATCGCCATCGCGATCATCACCCGCTGGCGCTGCCCGCCGGAGAGCTGATGCGGATAGGCGCTGAGCCGGCTTTCCGCCTCGCGCAAGCCGACCAGGTGCAGCAGTTCAAGCGTGCGGGTTCGCACCGCGGCGCCGGAGAGATGGTTGTGGATCAGCAGCGTCTCGCCGATCTGCTTTTGCACCGTGTGCAGCGGATTGAGCGAGGTCATCGGCTCTTGGAAGACGATGCCGATGCGGTTGCCGCGGACCTCGCGCAGCCGCGCCGGCGCCGCGCCGACCAGTTCCTCGCCGGCGAATTTGATGCTGCTGTCGGCATCGTGGCTGGCGGCGGGATAGGGCAGCAGCTGCAGAACCGAGAGCGCGGTCACCGATTTGCCCGAGCCGCTCTCGCCGACCAGCGCCAGGGTCTCGCCTTTGTCGAGTTCGAATGAGACCCGCTTCACCGCATGCACCGGAGGGGCGCCGCGCCAGCCCGAGAAGGTGACGCTGAGGTCGCGGATGTCGAGAAGGCTCACCCGATCACCTTGCGCGGGTCAAAGGCGTCACGCACCGCTTCCCCGACAAAGGTCAGCAAAGTCAACATGATCGCCAGCACCAGAAACGCGGTGATCCCGAGCCACGGGGCCTGCAGGTTGGCTTTTGCCTGCGCCACCAATTCACCCAATGACGGTGACCCCGGGGGCAGGCCAAAGCCGAGAAAGTCGAGAGCGGTCAGCGTCGTGATCGAGGTGTTGAGGATGAACGGCATGAAGGTGATCGTCGCCACCATCGCGTTCGGCAGCACATGGCGCAGGATGATCTGGCGATCCGCCATGCCGAGCGCGCGCGCCGCGCGGACGTAATCGAAATTGCGCGCGCGCAGGAACTCGGCGCGCACGACATCGACCAGGCTCGTCCACGAGAACAGCAGCATCAGCCCCAAGAGCCACCAGAAGTTCGGCTGCACCAGGCTGGCGAGGATGATCAGCATGTAAAGCGTCGGCAGGCCCGACCACACCTCGATAAAGCGCTGAAAGCCTAGATCGATGATGCCGCCGAAATAACCCTGCAATGCCCCGGCGGCGACGCCGATTAGTGACGAGAACAGGGTCAGCGCCAGGCCGAACAGCACCGAGATGCGGAACCCGTAGATCAGCCGGGCGACCACGTCGCGGCCCTGGTCGTCGGTGCCGAGCCAATCGATGCGCGACGGCGCTGACGGGTAGGGGCCCGGCACATAGGTGATCGTGTCGTAGCGGAACGGGATGGGGGGCCACAAGATCCAGCCCTTTTCCTCGATCAGCTTCTGCACGTCCGGGTCGCTGTATTTGGCCTCGCTCGGGAAAAAACCGCCAAACGTGGTTTCCGGGTAATTGTGCAGCACCGGCACGTAATAGGCGCCGTCGTACTGGATTAGCAGCGGCCGATCGTTGGCGACCACCTCGGCGATGAGTGTGACGCCGAAGATGGCGAGGAAAATCCACAGCGACCAGAAGCCGCGCTTGTTGGCGCGAAAGTTATCGATGCGGCGGCGAGTTAGCGGCGTGATCCGCCGGCCCAGAAAGGTCAACTCGCCGGGCGACGTCCGCAGCGGCGTCAGCGCCGGCGCGACCCCGCTCGGCGACAGAGGGGGCGGGACCGGAGCTTGCAGATCGGGTGGGGTCAACCGACGCGAGAAGCGTTACGACAGCGCCGGCACGGTCCTTCGCACCGCCGTGACGCGGCCCTTGCGGTCGAGGTAGCGCTCGCACAGCAATTCGGCGATTTGCACCGCGTTGGTCGCCGCGCCCTTGCGCAGATTGTCGGCCACCACCCATAGCGCCAGCCCGTTCGGCACGGTCGGGTCCTTGCGGATGCGGCTGACATAGACGAGGTCCTCGCCGGCGATCTCGGCCGGAGTCACGTAACCCTCATCGGCGCGGTGGTCGACAACGCTGATCCCCGGGAAATCGCGCAGCGCCTTGCGCGCCTCCGTTTCGGTGATCGGGCGGACAAATTCGACATTGACCGCCTCGGCATGGCCGATGAACACCGGCACCCGCACGCAGGTGGCGATGACCGCGATGTCGGGGTCGAGAATCTTGCGGGTCTCGACCGCCATCTTCCATTCTTCCTTGGTCGACCCGTCGGCCATGAACACGTCGATATGCGGGATGACGTTGAAGGCGATCTGCTTGGTCAAGACCTCCGCCTTGATCGGGTCGTTGACGTAGACCGAGCGGGTCTGGTTGAACAATTCGTCCATCGGCGCGCGCCCGCCGCCCGACACCGACTGATAGGTCGCGACCACCACTCGCTTGATTTTCGCCAGGTCATGCAACGGCTTCAGCGCGACCACCATCTGGATCGTCGAGCAGTTCGGGTTGGCGATGATGCCCTTCTTCTCGTAGCCCTTGATCGCCTGCGGGTTGACCTCGGGCACCACCAGCGGCACGTCCGGGTCCATGCGCCATTGCGAGGTGTTGTCGATGACGACGGCGCCGGCCTTGGCGGCGCGCGGCGCGAACACGGCGGACACCTTCGCCCCAGGCGACGACAGCACGATGTCGATACCCTTGAAGTCGAAATGTTCGAGGTCCTGCACGTCGAGCACATCGTCCTCGCCGAACGACACCTGGCGGCCGATCGAGCGTGACGAGGCGAGCGCGACGACGTCGTCGCAAGGAAATTGGCGCTCGACGAGCGTCGCCAACATCTCGCGCCCGACATTGCCGGTGGCGCCCACCACCGCTACCCTGAAACCCATCTCGGAACTCCCGCGCCCCTCGGGGCAAGATAAAGAAGTACAATCCTCAATCTAGCGCGCCGCCGGCGCTTGACAAGCGCCAGGGCCTTACTGCGGCGCATTGCTCGCCGCCTGCGGCGCTGATTTGCCGCTGCCGACCGGCGTCGGGCCGCTAGCAGCGCGTCGCCCAATCGTCGGTCATACCCACGTTCGGATTCTTGTGCGGCTCGTTTATTTTCTGGAAAGCGAACTGTACTCGTGTCACCTCATACGTGTCGTTCGCGCGCGAATGCTTCGCCACCGACGCGGCGAGCAGAGCCGCCTCGCCTGGATTGAAGCCGCATTTAACGAGAGTCGCCTGCGGTGTAGTTCGCAGGCTGCGGCGAAACCCGCCGGTCGTATATCCTGCCAGAAACAGCGCCAGCCGATCGTAATCCATTTGCCGCCCTCCCCATGAGTGATGAGAACGCCACGCAACAACGAAATGAACCGGACCGCTTTTAAAGTGACGCTGGCCGATGGCGCTGACAAGGTGTCGCTTTCGGTCATTCTGGCGCCAAGATGATCGGGTCATGACCTACGCCGAATTCTGGCCGCGCTATCTCGCCGCGCATGCCGACAAGCGGACCCGCGCGCTGCATTATCTCGGCACCGGCGCGGGCTTGCTGATGTTAGTGGCGTTTATCGTGACGCGAGCCTGGTGGTGGCTTGTCGCCGCGCCGGTCGTCGGCTACGCCTGCGCCTGGACAGGCCACGCGGTCTTCGAGCACAACAAACCCGAGACCTTCGGCCACCCGTTCTGGTCGCTCTACAGCGACTTCCGTATGCTGACGCTGTTTCTGGCCGGACGTTTGGAGAAGTGAGATGAGCACGGCGGTTCCCCTGATCGACGAAGCCAGTGCCAGCGCCGAGGTGCGCGCGGTCTATGACGACATCAAGCAGACCCGCGAGACCGACTACATCAACAATTTCTGGCGGGTGCTGGCGAACGACCCGGCGACCTTGAAACGCATCTGGGGCGGCCTCAAGCAAGTGATGGCCCCCGGTGCGCTCGATCCGCTGACCAAGGAGATGATCTATCTGGCGATCAGCATCTCCAATGGCTGCGCCTATTGCAGTCATTCGCACGGGGTCGCGGCCAAGGGCCGGGGCATGACCAAGGAGATGTTCGCCGAGCTCTTGGGCGTCGTCGGCATGGCCAATCAGACCAACAAGCTCGCCGACGGCTACCGGGTTCCGGTGGACGAGAGGTTCGAAAATTTGTTCTGATGGGGATCGGGCCCAGCTGGCGCGCCGCCGCTCCTGACGACAACACCGAGGGCTACGAAATTCTGGAGGAAAGCATGGCCGCACAATTCGATCGCGCCGCCGAGGATCTCGGCAACATCACCGGGCTCGAGCACTGCAACGTCGAGATCCCGGATCAGGGCCTCGCCAGCGAGTTCTACCTGATGGGCATGGGCTTCACCCGCGACCCGTATCTCTTCCCCGGCACCAACAACATGTGGGTCAATATCGGCAAGAGCCAGATCCACATGCCTACCGGCGACGCGCTGGTGTTCCGCGGCCATATCGGCATCGTCTCGCCGAGCCGCGACGAGCTGCTCGACCGGCTGACCGCGGTGAAGAAGAACCTCAAGGACACCAAGTTCAAGTTCAAGGAGCACAACGACTACGTGTCGGCGACCTGCCCGTGGGGAAACAAGTTCCGCGTCTACGAGCCCCACCCCAAGCGCTTCGGCAACATCAATCTCGGCATGCCCTATGTCGAGTTCACCGTGCCGGAGGGCACCGCGAAGGGGATCGCCAAGTTCTACCGCAAGATCATCGGCGCCATCGCCGAGGTCGAAAAGAACGGCCACGGCAACGCGGCGCACGTCAAATGCGGCATGAACCAGGAGCTGATCTTCCGTGAGACCGACAAGGAGCTGCCGGAATTCGACGGGCATCATTTGCAGGTCTATGTCGAGGATTTCGGCGCGCCGCACGAGAAGCTGAAAAAGCTCAACCTCATCACCGAGGAGAGCGACCGCTGCCAATATCGCTTCGAGGACATTATTGATGTCGATACCGGCAAGGTGTTGTTCCAGATCGAGCACGAAATCCGCAGCATGACGCATCCGCTCTACGCGCGGCCGCTGGTCAACCGCAACCCTGCGCAGACCAACCGCAACTACATCATGGGCGGTGACAGCTGGGTCTATAACCTGCCCGACACGGTCGGGCCCTCGGGCCGGGTCGACGACCCGCTGAAGGCGCCGAAGGCCCCAACCATCGCCAAGCGCCGCGCGATACGGGCGATGGCGCAGGCGTAAGCCCTCTTAGTCGGCATCGTATGCCCCGCTCGCATTACCGGGCGGGGCAATTTTTTTCTGCGCCTTAATATTTGCGAGTCACCTCGCTTGAGGCTGGATTGCACCTCCGACCGGTCGTTCACCGATCGGGCACTGGACGACGAGGTTTGCCCCATATGAGACCTTCCCTCGCAGATGCAACCGACCCGCAACGGCCACGGCAGTCCTCGTCCGCGGCGCTGGCGCAGCTACGCCGCACCTGATCCGTTGCCGCGAACTTCCACGGAGGGCGCTTCGCGCCGACACCTGACGTCCATTTGCCGCTGCGCAACCAGTGGCAAATTCCCTGATGCAGCCCTCAGAAATGATAATTAAGGCCGACAGTGAAGGCGTGGACGAACTGCGTGTAAGTTCCGACGGCGGTTTCTCCGGCCGGGTTGGTCAGGTGGCCGGAGCCGCCCAAATCGTAGTATTGATATTCGACCTTCGCCGACCATTCCGGCCGGAACGCCCATTCGATGCGGCCGCCCGCGATCCAGCCGGTGCGGGTGCCATCCCAGTGCCAATCGACGCCGGTCGAGGTCACGAGGTCGTAGGCGTTGTGGGACCACGCTGCCCCACCCTTGGCGTAGTACAGCCATGGGCCAACCGCATAACCCAGGCGGCCAGTTACGTCCGTGATGAGATCAGTATTGGCCGAGACATGGCCGCCTGCAGGGGCCGTCGATATCAGCACCGTGCCGCCGCTGCCGCGAATATCGGCACCCGACAAATTCGCCTCGGCGCCGATCACGAAGTTGCCGAGCTGATAATTGTAGCCGAACTGACCGCCGCCTAGGAATCCGCTGGTATCGGTCCCGCCGCCTAAAAAAACGCTCGAACTATGAACGTAGCGGTTTGCGTCCTACTCAAGTCTCCCGATGTTCCGAACCCGCCGCCGAGATGGCCGCCGAGATAGAAACCAGACCAGTTCGTGATGGGCGCGGCGATGGGCGATGGGAAAGCGGTGACACGTCATCTGCTGCGGCAGGGACAGTGATAGCCGTCGCACCCAGGACGAAACAAACGAGACGCAATGTTCTCATGCTGTGCCCCCCGCGTTCCCAATCGAAGCAATATTAAACCATAGCGTGAACTCAAGGTAGCCACGAACGAGTTACTTCCGGTGCCCGACGGTCTGCCGGCGCGACGACGACTACGGGTCGAACCCAGCTGATAGCTCGTGACTGCGTCGAGGTCCGTTAACGGCGCGAAGGCGACATTAGCCACGGAGTGGCGGGATGGTCCGCTCGGCTTCGCATAAGCGACGTTCAAACTGAGAAACTTCCGTATAGCAACAGCCGCCGTTGCCGGGCATTGCCGCGCGATGGCGGAATCCAAATGTTCTTATTTCGTTCTTGACAAATCGGTAATTTGCGATTATGTTGGGCTGACCCTGACAACGGATTGACCCCCATGCAAGCTCTGGCAATCGGACAGGCGCCGCTGCAACCCGCTGTGCGGCCGCTGATATCTCGCTGTTTTGCCCGCTGTTATTCCGCTGTTCTGTCGCTGTTTCCTGAGTCGTCAAGAGTCGAAAAAATAAAATTGAATCAAGACGATATGAGCCTTCCGGTATCGACCAATTTCGCCGCGGAACAGCAAATGCTTGTTGCGACCGGCGGAACGGCCGAGCCACCGAAGCCGCGCGGCCGGCCCTGGGTCAAGGGACAATCGGGCAATCCGCGCGGCCGACCGACCCGCGCGTATCAGGCGGCTTACGTCGCCGAGGCGCTGATCGGCCGCAAGACCGTGCCGCTGACCAACAAGCTGA
Organism: Allostellaceae bacterium; assembly: GCA_035935235.1. Taxonomy (GTDB): domain Bacteria; phylum Pseudomonadota; class Alphaproteobacteria; order ATCC43930; family CGMCC-115725; genus DATARH01. The sequence goes on along the minus strand of DASYXG010000462.1, from coordinate 2,238 downwards.
TCGAGTTGGCGCTGCTTGGCGATCGTGCGGCGCTCAGGGCCTGTCTCGATCGTATCGCACCGCCCCGCCGCGAGCCGCCGATCGATCTCGACCTGCCGGTGGTTAACACCCGCGCCGATTTGCTCGCGGCGTTGACCGAGATCGCCAGCGCCACCGCCTCCGGGGCGCTCACCTCAACGGAGAGCGCCGCGCTGACGCAGATGCTGATCGCGGCCTACCAGGCGACGTGATCGGGCGGCGCGCGGTCGAGGTGCGGGCGCTACCGCCCCGGCATCGGCGGCGGGATCGTGTCGGCGATCGTCTTGCGCGCCAGCAGCTTCTCGACATAGCCGGCGAGGTTCGCTTTCGCCTTAAGGATCGCGCTGCTCTCCGGCAGTTTCGACATGTAATAGAGGATCGGCAGCAGGTTGATATCGGCGAGGGTGAGCGCGTCGCCGACCAGATACCCGGTCTTCGCCACCGCGCGGTCGAGCAGCGCGAAATGCGGCTCCAGCTTGGGCGCAACCGCGTCGATCACCGCGCGGTTGGGGCTGCCGTCGGGCGTCCCGGGGAAGAAATAGGCGATCCCGTATTGCCGCAGCAGAACCGGGTCGATCGTCGTGTTGACGCAGGAAATCCATTGCTCGACCTGGGCGCCACCGAGCGGATCGCGCGGCGCCAGCGGCGCGCCGGGAAAAGCGTGGTCGATGTAATAGAGGATGGCGCGCGACTCGAAGAGCGTGACGTCGCCATGGCGCATCGCCGGGATCTTGCCGTAGGGGTGGATCGCGTCGACCTCGGGCGTATGGGGGAACACCGCGACGAGCTCATAGGGCACGCTTTTTTCGCCGCAGGCGATGCGGCAGGCCCAGACGAAATTGCTTTGCGGCGCGCCGATAATCTGGAGGTTCGGCATTTGGCTTCTCCCTTCTCTGAAAGGTGGAGGATAATCGGACTGCGGCTCCGCCCGCATCACGGCAGTATGATCTCTCGCGATTGTGACCGGACGCGGGCATCCGGCTCAAAGACGATTGAGGCGGTTCGATTTCGACATCGCGCCGTATAAATTCATGAGCCCGGAGTTCGGGGGAGGATCGCACGATGCTGAGCGGCGCATATCGCTTTCCGGCGATGGAAAGCGTGATTTACGGTCGGCCCTTCACCGAAGCCGTTAAGGAAGAAGTCGAGAAGGCCGACGCCCATGCCGTGTTCGTGCTGGCGAGCGGCACGCTGGCGCGCGAGACCGAGTTGGTGAACCAGCTCAAGGCCGCGCTCGGCAACCGCTTCGCCGGGCTCTGCGCCAAGATCGGCTCGCACACCCCGCGGGTCGATTGCGTCGCTGCCGCCAACGCGGCCCGCGCCGCGAATGCCGACCTTATCGTCACCCTCGGCGGCGGTTCGGTGACCGACGCCGCGAAGATGGTGGCGATGTGCCTGTCGAACGGCATCACCGACGCTGCCGAACTCGATAATTACCGCGCTCGCATCGACGCCGACGGCAAGGCCACCCGTCCGCCGATCGCGGCGCCGCAGGTCCGCACGATCGACATTCCGACCACGCTCTCGGCCGGCGAATACACCGCCTCGGCCGGCTGCACCGACACCGTGCGCAACGTCAAGGAGAGCTACGGCCACCCGATGATGATGGCCAAGGCGGTGGTGCTCGATCCCGCCGCGACCGTGCACACGCCCGAATGGCTGTTCCTCTCGACGGGCATCCGCGCCGTCGATCACGCGGTCGAGGACATCTGCTCGCCATTGTGCCAGCCGCTCTCGGAAGGCGCGTCGGCCCAGGCGCTGAAGCTGCTCGGCCACGGGCTGCGCGGGGTGAAATCCGATGCGACAGACCTCGACGCGCGGCTCGAATGCCAGCTCGGCGCGTGGATGTCGATGATCGGCTCGCAGACCGGCGTGCCCAAGGGCGCCAGCCACGGTATCGGCCATGTGCTCGGCGGCACCGCGCACGTGCCGCACGGCTATACGTCGTGCGTGATGCTGCCGCATGTCCTGCGCTTCAATCTCGCGGTCAACGCTGACCGCCAGGCCCTCGTCAGCGACGCGCTCGGCGACCGCGACGCGCCGGCGGCGGACCTTGTCGCCGGCCTCATCGCCGATCTTGGCCTGCCGTCGCGGCTCCGCGATGTCGGGGTCAAGGAGGACCAGCTCGACCGCATCGCCGAATTGTCGATGCACGACCGCTGGATCCACACCAACCCGCGCAAGATCGACGGGCCGCCGGTGGTGCGGCAAATCCTCGAC
>DASYXG010000461.1:0-2939 GCA_035935235.1 Allostellaceae bacterium | reverse complement strand
CGCTGATCGAGACGCGCGGTCGGCTGCCCGGGCCCAACAAGATCTACGTGCACAACCCCAAGCTGGCGAAGGTGATGGGGCCATTGGGGGCGCATTTCCGCACCGGCTATTCGCTCTCCGAGCGCGAGCGCGAGATCGCGGTCGTCATCATCAATAGCAAATTCCATTCGGCCTATCCGACCAACGCGCATGAGCGCGCCGGCAAGGCCGCCGGGCTGCCCGCCGATAAGGTCGAGGCGATGCTGTCGGGCCTGCCGACCTCGTTCGACGACAAGCGCGAACAAGTGATTTACGAGATGGCGAAGTGCCTCTCGGAGTCGCGCTGGGTATCCAAGGGGCTTTTCGATCGCGCGGTCGAGGCGCTCGGGCACGAAGGCATCACCGATGTCATCTGCCTGATGGGCTTTTACACCAGCGTGTCGATGACGCTCGCCTTCTACGATGTGCCGTCGGGCGCCGAAGGCATGGCGCGGTAGACGGCATCGCTCGGCCCTAAACAGTCGCCGCGATTGCGCCGGCCGCCGGGCAGCCGGCGCCGATGTCGAAGAACTCCTGCTCGGTGATCATGACGATTTCGCGCGGCGCATCGAGCCCGGCCATACCTGGACTACGAAGCTCGCCACTGCAGCTCAGTATCTGACTGACCGCGCCATCGTTTCCGCGCAGGGGTAGGCGCAGCGACTCGATGCTCGCCACTCTGCCGGAGACGAGCTCCAGACGCCGGCGCGACCAGGACCCGCAGGGTTGCTCGACGATCCCGCGAAATTCGCGGCACATGATCCGGCCCGCTGAGGGTGAGACGATCTCGAGACAGTCGTGACCGGCGATCGGGCGGCCCCAGCGGCGCTCGATCTCGGTGCCGACAAGGCGGTAGCGCCACTCATCGTCATCCCCCCGCTCGATCAGGCTGACGACCGGGAGGATGCGGGCGATCGCCATCGGATCGAAGCTCTTGCGGTCCGGCACGCAATCATGGGCCGGCAGCCCCGACCAGCACGTCAACAGCTCGGCGGCGATGGGTCCGATACGCGCGACGATCTCGTACAAGACAAGGAGCCTTCGCTACTTGTAGGCCCCTCAATCAATAGGCCGATTTGGTAAAGGCAATGCTACCGCCTCGCAGCCCTACCCTATGCGCCCGTCAATCGAATAGCATTGCCGCCGAAGGTTTAAGAGGAAGGGAAACGCCATGCTGATCGTCGACGCCCAAGTCCATATCTGGTCGGCCGGACCGCCGGGAAATCCCGCGCACCGCCAGGTCAATTCGTACACGGCGGAAGAATGCATCCGCGACATGGACGCGGCCGGGGTCAATGCCTGCCTGCTGCACCCGCCGGGCTGGGATCCGAATTCCGGCAAAATCTCGGAGGAGGCGGCGGCGAAATACCCGACGCGGTTCGGCATTCTCGGCAATTTCCCGCTCGATAAGCCTGAGAGCCGCGCGTTGATCGACGGCTGGCTGAAGCGCCCGGGGATGCTCGGCCTGCGCTACGCCTTCACCGCGCCGCACCAGGCCAACTGGATGACCGACGGCACGATGGATTGGTTGTGGCCGGCGGCCGAGAAGGCCGGTATCCCGATCGCGCTGATGGCCTCGAACTACCTGCCGCTGGTCGGCCAGATCGCCGAGAAGCACCCGGGCCTCAAGCTCATCCTCGACCACTACGCCCGGGTGCGCGGCGGCAGCGACGACGAGGCGCACGGCAACCAGCCGGCGTTGTTGGCGTTGGCGAAACACAAGAATGTCGCGGTCAAATGCACCGGCGCGCCGGGCAATTCGAGCCACGCCTACCCCTACCGCAACATCCACAAATACACCCAGCAGATCGTCGAGGCCTTCGGCCCCGAGCGCAGCTTCTGGGGCACCGACATCACCCGCATGCCGTGCTCGTGGAAACAATGCGTGACGATGTTCACCGAGGAGATGCCGTGGCTCAAAGGCCACGACCTCGAAATGGTGATGGGCCGCGCGGTGTGCGACTTCCTTGGGTGGAAGCTGTAGGGCTGAGCACTGCGTCGCGGAGGGTGTGCATCGGTCGATCCCGCTGCACGCCCTCACGGGCGCAAGACGCTTGTTACGGCAGCGTCGTCTCCGATCCGGCGAAGCGGCGCCAGGCGCTCATCTGCACCGCCGAGGTCAGGCAGTGCACCACGACAGGCTTGGTCTTGACCGCGAAGGCGGCGGCGATGCCGTCGGCGATCTCGCTTTCGTCGCGGATGGTGATGCCCTCGGCGCCAAAGGAGCGGCCCCAGGCAGCGAAATCCGGGTTGGTCAGCCGCGTGCCTTCGAGGAACGGGCGCTCGGGATAGCGCACGTAGGAATGCATGCCGATCGTGCCGTACATCGAGTTGTCGGACACGATCATGATCGGCGCGCCGCCGTACTGCACGGCGGTGGCGATCTCGTTGCCCATCATCAGCGTGCCGCCGTCACCGATAAAGCACACGACCTGCCGGCCGGGCTGCCGCAACGCCGCGCCCACCGCCATCGGCATCCCCGACCCCATCGCGCCAACCACCGACGACAAGAAGATCTGGCTTTGCCTGAAGCCGATATAGCGGTGGACGAAGCTGCCGAAATTGCCGGCATCGGTGGTGATGACGGCATCGGGCGCGAGGTGCTTGTCGACCTCGCAGACGATGGCGGCGAAGTTGATGCCGTCGCTGGTCGGGTTCCACTCCTTCGCCAGCAGCTGGCGATGGATCGCGTTCAATCCGGCGACCCAGCCGCGCCGCTTGGCGGCGTCGGGCGGCGCGCCGCGCGACAGCAGCGCCTTGATGACCTCGTGTGGGCTGCACGGCAGCCCCAGTCTCGGGCGCCAGACGCGGCCGACCTCGTTGGCGTCCGGCCAGACATGGACAAACGGCAGCTGCGGCGTCGGCGCGGCCGGGAAGGTGTAGGACTGGCTGACCGAGTCGGTCATCCGCTCGCCGAGCGC
>DASYXG010000460.1:0-9595 GCA_035935235.1 Allostellaceae bacterium | reverse complement strand
TGCGGCGCCACCTTGGCGGCCGCCTCCATCGAATGGTTGCTGCCGCCCGACATAATGTAGGGGACGTTGGCGTCGCGCGCGGCCTCGGCCAGCATCAGATCGGCGCCCCGCCGGAAGAGACCCGCGGTGCCGGTCGGCGAGATGCCGAACGGGCTGTTGAACTTGCGCCCGAAAATGGTCTGCGATTGGTCGCGCTTGGAGACATCGACCAGATAGCGCGGCAGCAATTTGTGCTTGTGAAATGCGGCGCGGTTGGTTTCGAGCGCTCGCTCGTCCTCGACCCCGCCCTCGATGAAATCGAAGGCGATCTTCGGCAGGCGTCGCTTGGCGAGCTGGTGCAGGTCTTCGATGTTGACGACGCCGTTGAGGCTCATGGCTCGGCATTCTCCCGTGACAATACCGGGGAGGATGGCCGACCGGGCACGAGCTGGGCAAGTCCCGGCCAGATAGCGCGTGCAATCGCCACGGTTTCGACGGCGCGGCCGAGCGGCGCGGGAAGTTCGGTCCCGGTTGCGAGCGCGGCATAATGTGCCCGGATCAGATTGAAGGGGCTGCCGAAACGCTCACGGCGTCCGGCAACCAGCCCCAGCGTGTTCCATGCGGTCTGGGCGACCGCGCCGAAACTGGCTGCCAGGATGTCGAGGCCGCGGACGACCGCAGACCCTTCGGCGCCTCGCCGCGAAACGCGCAGCAGCATGTTGCGCAGGTCGATCGTCAGCGTTCCCTGGCTGCCACGGACTGCGATCGTGAATTCCGGCGGCCACGCCGCGAGCGCGAGGCTCAGGCTCGCGCTCGACCAGTCTTCGCCGGCAAGTAGAAAGTTAAGGAAATCGTCGTTGCCATCGGCCAACGAGTTGCTGCGCCCGAGATGCCAGGATTTCGCCACCAGCGGACGCCCGGATAGGGCACGCGCTGTCGTCACCAGATGTGGCAGCAGGTCTTCGAGCATGCCGCCGGGAAGCTCGCTCGTCCACGGCGGCGGCACGGCTTGCGGCGGCATTCCGATCGAGAAATAGCTGTCGATATGCAGAACCCGCCCGATCGTCCCGCGCGCGATCAATCCACCAGCCTTGAGGACGAGAGGATCGAATGCCGTATTCTCGTCGACCCCGATCGTGACACCGCGTGCTTCGGCCTTGCGCAGCAGCGCCATGCAATCCGCGGCGGTCAGCGCCGGCGGCTTTTCGACAAGAACGTGAATGCCGCGATCGAGCACTTCCATCGTGATGTCGTGATGCGACGCCGGCGGCGTCGTCACGTGCACTAGTTGCGGCTTGGCGTCGTAAAACCGCAGCGGCTCAGCGATCTCGCTGGGCAGACCAAATTGTTTCGCGATCGCAGCGGCGCGCGACGGGTCGCGATCGAGAATCCCGACGATTTCGACGCCGCGCAACCGCAGCGCAGCCTGCAGATGGAGCGCGGCGACGTTGCCGGCACCGATAATGCCGACGCGGAGCGCTACGGTGCGATCTCCTGCACGACGTCCAGGACCGCGCGGCGGCGCGTCACGCGACCTTGCCAGGTCTTGTCGAAATCCTCGACCAGCGGCTTGATCGCGTCGGATTTCGAGATCGCCTCCGCGGCCTCGACCGAGTCGAACTCATAGAACGCGACGTGCACGCTCGGCTCGCTCTTGCTCCAGCAGCGCCACGCTCGCCTCGCGCCGAACACGCGCAGCGCCCAAGGCAGGTGGTCGGTCTCGTACCAATGGTCAAAGCGCGCGCGATCGCCCTCGGGCACTTCCGCGCGTACCGCCAGATAGGCCTTTGGCATGTCAGTCCTCGTCGAGGGTGAACCCGACCTTCAGGGTAACCTGAAAATGCTGCACCTTGGCGTTGTTGATGTGGCCGCGCGTCTCGACGACTTCGAACCACCGCAGCCCGCGCAACGTCTTCGACGCGCGGGCGATCGCCATATGGATCGCGTCGTCGATGCTCTTTTCCGACGAACCGACGATTTGAATAACGCGGTAGACATGTTGGTCCATCGCTGCCTCCCTGCCGTCGTGGGTCACCAGTCGCGAGGGCGCTGGGCCAACACTATCGGCGAACGTTCGGTTGAGGACAACGATCCTGCGGCGCGAGTGCGATCAGCTCGCGACGCTCTCGCGGTCGAGCATCGAGTGCAGCTGCCGCGCCAAGTCGGCCTTGCTGTAAGGCTTGGCGATAAAGCCGAAGCGATGACCGCGAGCCCCGAGTTCTTCGGCCCTAACCTGGCTATAACCAGAGGTGCAAAGCACAGGGATGCCCGGGCGCAGTTGGCGCGCGACGGCGCCGAGTTCGCCACCGTCAAGCGCCCCCGGCAGCATCACATCGGTGAAGAGGAGATCGATCCGGCCATCACCCTCGATGATCTTGAGCGCTTCTTCCGCATCGGCGGCGGTGAGCACGCGATAACCGAGATCGCTCAGCATTCGCGCGACGGCGCGACGGACGATCGCGGCATCCTCGACCATGAGGATGGTTTGGCCGCACGCAACGCAGGGTGGCGAGGTCTCACGCCGGACCAGCTGGGCAGCGCGGCTGGTCGGCAACAAAAGGCGGATGGAAGAACCAACCGGCTCACCGCTGATTTCGACGCTCCCACCAGATTGTTTGGCGTAACCATAGACTTGGCTCAACCCTAGGCCGCTGCGCCCCAAATCCGACTTGGTCGTAAAAAACGGCTCGAAGGCGCGCGCCGAGACCTCGGGCGCCATGCCAGTACCGGTGTCGCGCACGGAGATCAGCGCATAGTCGCACGGAGCGCGTCCGGATTGGATCGAGGCGTCGCTGTCGCTGGCGTCGATCCGCTCGGTTTCAATCGTCAGCCTGCCGCCGCGCGGCATCGCATCGCTGGCATTGAGCGCGAGATTGAGCAGCGCCATCTCGAATTGGCTGCGGTCGGCGAAGACCAGCCCGGCCTCCGGACTGAGATCGACCTCGATGGCGATGTTCGCCGGCAGAACCAGCCGCAGCAACGCGCGGGTTTCGATGATTGCCCGGTTGACATCGAAATCGGCCGCACAGCGGCTGACGGCGCGAATACGCCAGCAGCTGCAGGATCACATTGGTCGCCTGCTCGATCGCGGCCTGCGCGCCGTCGAAGAGCGGCTGCGTGGCTGCGGTGGCGGGAACTTCTCCGGCGAGCGCTTCAAGATTGAGGTTGATCGCCAGCAGCATATTGTTGAGCTCGTGGGCGATGCCGCCGGTAATCTGGGCCAGCGCCTCCATTTTCTGAGCATGACCGAGCTTGTCGTTCTTGCGGCGGCCCGCCTCCGCCAAAAATGGTACGACCCGATCGATCTCGCCCACCACCCAACTCCAAACGGCGACAAATTGCGGTGCGCTAGCCGCGAATTTCGGTCGTTTTAGCAAGCACACGTAAAAATTGCGTTTACCCCGATATCGCAATTTAACCGGGGCGCAGTTCCGTTTGCGCCTTGTTAACCCTGTCCCGCTAGGCTCGCGCAAGCCGGTGCCCCAAGAGCAGCTCCCGGGCTTCGCTTCGCCGCTGCGGATGTCGCATGAGATTATTGCTTGCCGACGACCATCACCTCGTACGCGAAGCGATCGCCACCTATCTGACGCGCGCGGCATCGGATATTTCCTGCGCCGAGGCGGCGGATTTCCAACAGGTGCGCGAACGGCTCGCTTACGATGCCGATTTCGACCTCATCATCCTCGACTATCGGATGCCCGGGATGAACGGGCTGGCCGGGCTCGACGAGGTCAAAGCCAAACTGCCGCGGGCGCGGGTTGCGATCATGTCGGGCGCAATGGACAGCAGCGAAGCCGAGCGCGCGCTCGAACGCGGCGCTGCTGGCGTCATCATGAAGAGCCTGCGGGGCACCGCGCTGTTGACGGCGTTACGGCTGATGGCAGCTGGCGAGACCTATGTGCCGAGCGCGGTGGTCAACGCACTTCCCGGCCGCCACGCAGCGGCACGGCCGGCGCTCGGCAATCTCACCCCGCGCGAGATGGATTGCATCGAGCATCTGGTGCGCGGCTCGCCCAACCGCGAGATCGCGGACCGATTGGCCATCTCGGCGACGACGGTGAAGCTGCATCTCAACAGCGCGTTCAAGAAGATGGGCGCGCGCAACCGCTCCGACGCCGTGCGCATCGCGATGCTGCAAGGCGTGAGCGGAGTGTGAAGGAGGACGCCGAATGAGTTCGGTTCTCGTGATCGACGACGATCCCGCGGTGTGCCTGGTCGTGCAACACCTGCTGGAGCGCCACGGTTTCGCGGTATGGACCGCGTTCGACGGGCAATCGGGTCTCAGCCGCTTCGCCGAGCTCAACCCCGACCTCGTCATCGTCGATATCCTGATGCCGGGAAAGGAGGGCATCGCCACCATTCTGGAGATGCGCGAGGCGCAACCCGATGCGCGCATCTTGGCGATGACCGGCGGCGGAACATTCGCCGCTAATGAGGTTTTGCGGATCGCCGAGTTGGTCGGCGCGGATAACAGCCTCAAGAAGCCGTTCGCGCCGGGCGAGCTTGTCGCGACGGTCGAGCGCTGCCTGGCGGCTTAGCTCGGTCTCCGCCGGCGTGAGAATCGCCGCGGTGCATCCATACAAAAGGTCTAATCGGCACCGCTTCGGCTAGGGGGTGGGCCGCTGCGCGCTTTACCGCAGCCGGATAGGTTCGGGCCTCGTTCAAACAGGGCCGGGCCATGTGTGATAGCGCCTCTCCGCCGAGCTGTTGCTCGCCGCGCGGATGACATCGGTTTTGGTCATCGACCGCGACTTCGCGACCCGGCTCGTTGCCCGCCGTGTGCTTGAGCACGCAGGTTTTATCGTGTCGACCGCGGCGGGAGACGGCTACCTTCCCCGCGGCAGCTTCGATCTCGTGGTCGCCGATCTCACCGAAGTCAGCCTTGGATACCTCCAGCGACGTTATCCGCGGGTGCGAGTGCTGGCGGTATCGAGCGAAGGCCAGGCCGACCTCATCAAACCTTTCACTCCCAGTCAGCTGCTTGCCGCGACGCGGCTCCGCTTGGCCCGGCGCTAGTCTCTAGGCGGCACGGCGCCACCACGGCACCAGCGCGGCGCTGACCGCCACGGCGATGCCGACCAGGCGGAAGACGGCGCGAAACGCCGCAAGGAAACCTACCGCCGTGTCGCTGGCCTGCATCGTGTGAAACAGCAGCGTCAAAAGGGCCGCCCCGGTCACGGTGCCGATCGTGCGGGTGAGGATCGCCAGGCTACCGGCGACGCCGCGATCGGCGCGCGGCGACGAGCGCATGACGATGTCCATGTACGCGGTCTGAAACAGACCGATCCCCAGCCCCTGCACCGCCAAGGTCAGCATCATCACGGCCGGAGAAACATCGGCACCCCACAGGCCGATCAGGAATAGACCCGCGCCGACCGCGAGGAGCCCCAGCGCGGCAACTCGCTCGGCGGCGACGCGCGCGATCAGCCATCCGGCCGGCGGCGCGGCGAGCGCCATCGTCGCCGAGCCGACCGCCAGCACCGCGCCCGCCATCGGCAGCGGCATCACCGCAAAGCGGGCGAAAAAATACGGCACGAACAGCAGCACTGAGAATGTCGCCAGGTACATCAGCACGGTGACCAGATTGATCGCGGTGAAGCCGATGTCGCCAAACATCTCGATGCGCACGACCGGACGGGCGGCACGGCGCTCCCACCAGATGAAAAGCGCGAGGCTAGCGGCCGCCGCCGCGAGCAGCGCCACAGGCTCGACACCGCCCACGCGCGAAGCGGCATTGATCCCGAACAGAAGCGCGGTCAACCCCAAGGCCAGCAACAGCGCGCCGGGCACATCGAAGCGCTCGCCGGTGCTGGGGCTCGGCGGCGGCAGGCTGCGCAATGAGAGCAGACTCGCCAGCGCGATCGGTGCGCGGAACCAGAACACCGCCGGCCAGCCCCAGCGCGCGACCATCGCGCCGCCGATCAGCGGGCCTAGCGCCGAGCCGAGCGCGAAGATCAGCGTGAAGATGCCGATGGCATGGGCACGGCGCTCTTCCGAGTAGAGCCCGGTCACCAGCGCCGGCGCGCAGCTGATAACGAGCCCGGCGCCGATCCCTTGCAGAAACCGGCAGAACAAGAGCCAGCCGAAGCTCGGCGACGCGGCGCAAAGCAGATAGGCGACGACGCTCCACGCGAGCCCAGCGCGAAACACCCGCGCGTGACCGGCGATATCGCCAATTCGGCCGAAAGCAAGCATCAGCGCCGCGTAAGTGAGCACGTAGCAGATGACGACCCATTGGATCATCGAAATCGGCAGGCCGAAACTGCCGGTGATGTCCGGGAACGCAATGTTGACCGCGGTGTCGAGCGGCACCACCGACATGCCGAGCCCGAGCATCACCAGGCGGAAGCCGTGGCCCGGCGCGAGGGTCTGCCGCTCGGCGATATCGTGCGCAGCAGGCGGCAATTGGGAGCTCTCGCTGGTGGGGATGCCGCGGCGGGCGCGACAGGCCACCATACCGCGATGGTTGACATCGCGGTAAGTTGATTGCCGATTTTCCCGGCAGAACACATCTATGCCGGCGCAGCAAACGATTGGGTGGAAGCGCAATGATCTCAGATGCCAGCGCCGTGGCGCTGGCGCTCCATGGCGGGGCGGGCACGCTCAAGCGCGGCGAGATGGATGCGGCTAGCGAAGCGCGCTATCGCGCCGGGCTGCGCCGCGCGCTGGTCGCGGGGCGCGATATCCTCGCCGGCGGCGGCAGCGCGCTCGACGCCGTCACCGCGGCGGTCTGCGCGCTCGAAGACGACCCGTTGTTCAACGCCGGCAGGGGCGCGGTTTTCACCCGCGACGGGACGCAGGAGATGGATGCCGCGGTGATGGACGGACGCGAGCGCCGCGCCGGCGCGGTCGCCGGTATCTTCGGACCTAGGAACCCGGTGCTAGCGGCGCGCGCGGTGATGGAGCGCTCGCCACATGTGCTGCTGATCGGCGAGGGCGCGGTCGCGTTCTGCCGCGAAGCGGGGCTCGCCTTCGCCGACCGCGACTACTTCTTCACCGAGCCGCGCTGGCAGGCCCTGCAAGACATACTGGCGCACGGCGACAACGACGCGGACGAGGCGCGCCGTCACGGCACCGTGGGCGCGGTGGCGCGCGACCGCGCAGGTAATCTCGCGGCAGCGACCTCCACCGGCGGGATGACCGGGAAGCTACCGGGACGAGTTGGCGACAGCCCGATTATCGGGGCCGGAACATACGCCGACAACGCGACCTGCGCAGTGTCGGCGACCGGGCATGGCGAATTCTTTATCCGCTATGCCGCCGCGCATGAAATCGCCGCGCGTATCGCCCATGCGGGCGAGAAACTTGGTGAGGCCACTGCCACGGTGGTCGGTCAATTGGGGCGGGTCGGCGGCTCGGGTGGGCTGGTCGCTGTCGGCGGCGACGGCAGGGTCGCGCTGCCATTTAACTGCGCCGGTATGTATCGCGGCTATGTGCAAGATGACGGAATCGTGTACACCGCGATCTACGACGAAGCCTACGAAGCGTCATGAAGCAAAAACGACATCTTTGGGGAGCGAGCGCTGCCATTGCCGCGGCGCTTTACGCCGCCGCGGCCGCCGCCCAATCGGCCCCCGCCAGCTCGGCGGTTTCCGACGGTATGGTCAAGATCGGCCTCATCCTCGACATGAGCGGGCCCTATTCCGAGCTGACCGGCAAGGGTAGCGCCACGGCGGCGCAAATGGCGGTCGAGGATTTCGGCGGCAAGGTGCTGGGCGTGCCAATCCAGGTCGTCGTCGCCGATCATCACAATAGCGCCGATCAGGCTGCGGCGATCGCTCGCGACTGGTACGGCGACCAGCACGTCGACGCGATCATGGATGTCTCCGGCTCGTCGGAAGGCTTGATCGTTCAGGCCATCGCCGGCACACGCGACAAGATCGTCATCCTCAATGCTCCCGGCGCCAACCGGCTGACCGAGGAGGGCTGCACCGCGACCTCGGTCCACTATACCAACGATACTTACGCGATCGCCCATTCGCTGGGCCGCGCGATCGTCGCCAGTGGCAACGACACCTGGTTCTTCATCACCGTCGATTACAGCTACGGCTACGACCTAGAAGACGAGACCGCCACTGTCGTCGCCGCGAACGGCGGCAAAGTCCTCGGCCATGCGCGCCACCCGCTTAACGCGCCGGACCTTTCCGCCTACGTGCTGCAGGCGCAGCAATCGCACGCCAAGGTCATCGGACTCGCCAATGGCGGCGCCGACACGGGCAACACGATCAAGAGCGCCGCCGCGCTCGGCATGATCCCAGGGCCGCAACTGTTCGCCGGGTTGTCGTTGCGCATCAACCAGATCAACGACCTCGGCCTCAAGACGGCGCAGGGGATGATGCTCGCCGAGTCGTTTTATTGGGATACCGATGACGCGACGCGCGCCTGGTCGAAACGTTTCTTCGAGCGCATCGGCCAGATGCCGAACTCGCTGCAGGCCGGTGTGTATTCGTCGACGATGCACTACCTCCAAGCCGTTCAAAAAGCCGGCACCGACGCCACCGGCCCGGTGATGCAGGCGATGCGCGACACACCAATCAACGATTTCTTCGTGCATGACGGCCACATCCGCATCGACGGGCTGATGGTCCACGCGATGCGGCTGTTCCGCGTCAAGAGCCCAGCCGAGTCGAAATATCCGTGGGATTATTTCCAGCTGATGACGACGATCCCGGGCGACCAGGCCTTCGAACCGCTCGCCCAATCGAAATGCCCGCTGGTGAACAAACCTCCCGCCAGCGAGTAGATAAGGTTAGCGGATCCCCAGCTGCGCTCGCGCGGCCGCCAGTTCAACCTCATCCCAATAGCCGATCAGGATGCCGGAGCGGAGCTGCTGGCCACGGGCGTAGTGGTCAATCCGCGCGTCGCTCGTCGTGATGCGGTTGTGGTCGGCGAGCGCCCAGTCGAACAGCGCCTCGCGCAGCCGGGCATGTTGATCGGCATAAGCCAAATCGCCACCTAGATCGGTGAGCTCCCGCGGGTCGCTCGCCAAGTCGAAGAGCAGTGGACGGAACCCGGTGGCGTGGATGTATTTCCAGCGCCCGTCGAAGGCCATATAGAGCCGGCAGTCGCGGATCGGCTGGTTCAGGGTGAGCCGCGCCTCGAGCATCGCGTAGTCGTATTCGGAAAAGATCGTCCGCCGCCAATCCTCGGGCGTCTCGCCGCGCAGCAGCGGCAATAGCGACCGGCCTTCGATCACGTTGGCCTGCACCGTCCCGCCGCAATATTCGATAAAGCTCGGCACCAGGTCGATCGCCTCGACCAGCGCGTCGGATGCGGTGCCGCGGATCGGGTCCGCTTCGGGACTGGGGTCGGCGACAATCAGCGGCACCTTGACAGTGCAATCATGGAAGAAATCCTTTTCACCGAGCCAGTGATCGCCGAGATAGTCGCCGTGATCGCTGGTGAAGACGATCATCGTGTTCGCCGCAAGGCCGCGCTCGTCGAGAAACCGGAACAGCCGCCCGAGATGGTCGTCGATCTGTGTGATCAAGCCCATATAGGCCGGGATCACCCGGTCCCGCACTTCGTCACGCGAGAAATTGCGCGCCACGCGCTGCGCCATCAGCGCGCCGTAGACCGGGTGTGGATCGGCGCGCTCGGTCTCGTCGCGCACCGG
>DASYXG010000459.1:0-3451 GCA_035935235.1 Allostellaceae bacterium | reverse complement strand
GGCGATCGCCTCGTCGAAGCGGCCGAGCTTCAAATAGGCAAGGCCCCGGCTATCGAGGGTCTTGGCGTCATCGGGTCGCAGGGATCGAGCCGGACCGCCTCGTTGTAGTCTAGGTAGACGGGCGAGCCGCCAAGCAAGCGCCCGTCGCCTCGCGCATTATTATCCCCGATCTTGAATCGAGATGCTAGCTAGCAGCGATGCCAGTCGCACCAGTTGCGTCCTGGGTCTGCACGCCAGCCAGGATCCCATCCCTGATGCCAGGGGTGAGGATACCAAGTTCTACCCCACCAGAACCCAACACCGGGAGGGGCATAAACCCCGACGCGCGGTCCGGGGCCGCACCATCGATCCGGCCCGCACCACCACGCGTATGCATTGGTCGCTGGCAGAGCAAATCCGATGCCGAGCGCGAAGACGAGAGCGGCGAGAAGCTGTTTCATGCCGGAGTAAACGCCCAACCGCGATGGTGCATTCCCCCTCTAGCAAAAAATCTTCGCCCGTCTTTTTAGGGATTTGCGCCATAATACCGAATGGCCTCGGTGAAATCGGCGATGCCGAGGTCGTATCCCTTCTTCGCGACGTAGGCATTGCCGCGGTTATTCAGCGCGAGGGACGTAGCGTGGGTTCAGCCGGATCGCCTCGTTGTAATCGCCGATTGCGCGGTCATAGTCGTGGAGGTCCGCAAAGACGAGACTGCGATTGTTAAACGGCACCGGATCACGCTGATTGAGGCGGATCGCCTCGTTGAAGTCGGCGAGCGCGCTGTCGTAGTTCTTCAGGTGCCGGTCGGCGTTGCCGCGATTGTTATAGGCATCGGCATAGCGCGGATTGAGCTGTATCGCCTGGGTGAAATCGGCGACCGCATGCGCGTAATCGCGCTTGTCCTCATAGGCATTGTCGCGATCGTAAAGGCAATGGCGAGGTTTTTTTGGGTCTCGCGGCCGGATTGGATCACCGCGGTACAGCCGCTAATCGCGAGATCGACCGAAAACCGATCGTCCTTGTTTACGCACCACTGCCAATTTTGCGACGTCTGCGCGCTGGCAGGTGATACCGCCGAGCCGAGAGTGGCAATAAACCCCTAACCACGGTCCAAACCGCATCGCCGACCTCCCCAAACCGGCGATTAAAGATGCCCCGTTATTAGTCGATGCTAGTTCGGTGCGCCACTGGCGAGCAGCGCCGCGGCAGCGTCGAGGTCTTCCGGCCGGTTGGCGTTGAAGAACGGGTCGATCGGCTGGTCGGGAAACGAGACGATGGCGAGGTGATAGCGAGCGGTCCACACGTCGACCTTGCGAATGCCCTCGTCGACGAGGGCCCGGCGCAGATCGTTGCGCAGCCGCACCGGCCATAGACCGATCACCGGATGCGCCTGTCCGCCCGACGCGGCGCAGGCAAGCTCGGCGCCTTCCGCCGCGAGCTGCTCTGCCATGTACATGACCAGGTTCGTCGGCAGAAACGGGGCATCGGTCGGTGCACTGATGACCATTGGGCAATCGGGCCGATGCTCGGCCGCCCAGTCGAGGCCGGCCAATACCCCGGCAAGCGGGCCGGGATTTCCCGCCACGCTGTCGGCGACCACAGGCAGGCCATAAGCGGCGAACCGCGCTGGATCGCCGTTGGCATTGAGCACCAGCGCCGAAACCTGGGGCCGTATCCGTTCGATGACGAGATCGAGCAGCGGGCGTCCGCCGATGGTGCGCAGCGGTTTGTCGCCGCCGCCCATGCGCCGCGCCAGACCGCCGGCGAGCAGCACGCCGGCGATTTTCATACCGTCTCTTCGGGCAGGCTCGCCTTGCGCGAGGAGCGGCGGGCTTCCTCGGCGACCTCGCGGCCGTCGCTGTCGAAGACGATGCGCTCGGCTCCGGCAAGCGCGATAAACCGGCGGCCCTTGGCGCGGCCGATCAAGGTGAGCCGAGCCTGCTGCGCGAGATCGACGCCCCAAGCGGTGAAGCCAGAGCGCGAGATGAGAATCGGGATGCGCATCTGCACCGTTTTGATCACCATCTCGGAGGTGAGGCGGCCAGTTGTGTAAAAGATCTTCCCGGTTGGCGAGACGCCTTTGAGGTGCATATAGCCGGCGATCTTGTCGATCGCGTTGTGACGGCCGACATCCTCCATGTAGAGCAGCGGCCGGTCTTGCTCGCACAAGACGCAACCGTGGATCGCGCCGGCGGTGAGGTAGAGGCTCGGGGCGGTATTGATCTTGCGGGTCAGCGCGTAAAGCCATGACGTCTTGAGGATCGCGTCTGGATCGAGGCGGATCTGGTCGAATTTTTCCATCAAATCGCCGAACACGGTGCCCTGGGCGCAGCCCGAGGTCAGGGTCTTCTTCTTGAGCTTGTCCTCGAAATCGGTCACGCGCTCGGTGCGAACGACGACCGTGTCGATATCCTCGTCGTAGTCGATGCCGGTGATCCGATCGTCGGGCAACAGCATGTTCTGGTTGAGCAAATAACCAACAGCGAGATAGTCGGGGTGGTCGCCTATCGTCATCATCGTGACGATCTCGCGGCCGTTAAGAAAGAGGGTCAGCGGCCGCTCCATCACCACTGCGGTCTCGACTCTTCTGCCTTCGTGATCGATGCCAGCGACGGTGCGGGTCAGCCGCGGATCGTCCGGCTCAGGGTGGACCGCGAATTCTTTCATGAACCGATGATGGGTTGCTGCGGCCGCGGCTTCAAGCGGCGCGAAGCGTAGCTATTGCGCCGCGGCGCGGGCGGCGATCACCGCCGGCGCCCTCTCCAGGCAAGCTTTGAGGTCGTCGGGCCGGATCGGCTTGGCGAGAAAGTCGTTCATTCCGGCGGCGAGGCAGCGCTGCTCGTCCTCGGCAAAGGCATTGGCGGTGAGCGCGACGATCCAGACATCGCGACGGTCCGGCATGTGTAGAGCGCGGATGGCGCCGGTCGCGGCGAGCCCGTCCATTTCGGGCATCTGCACATCCATGAAGACTAGGTGGTAGGGAGCGAGGCGCACCGCCTCGACTGCCTCCAGCCCGTTGGCGACGGCATCGACGCGGCAGCCGAGTTTTTCGAGCATCCGCTTGACGACAGCCTGGTTGACCTTGTTGTCCTCGGCGACCAGCACTCGCAGCCCAGCGCCGATCGCCGCCTCCATCGTCGCATCCGCGGTTGGCACGATCATCCCGGCGGCCGCGGCAAGCGCCTCGGGTGGGCTCGCCACCGCGGCTAGGAGAGACGAGGGCGGGCACGGCTTGATCAGAACAGTGGAGATCTCGGCGGCGGTCGCTTCATGCCGCAGGTCGGGCCCGGCCGAGGAGGTCGCGAGCACTAGCCGCATGCCGGTAAGCTCCGGCTCGGCGCGGATCAGCCGCGCCAACGCCAATCCATCGAGCCCTGGCATTGTGTGATCGAGGATCGCGACGGCAAAGCTCTTGCCGTCGCGCGCCGCCTGGACGGCGATCGCCACCGCTATCGCAGGGTCGGCTATA
>DASYXG010000458.1:0-4158 GCA_035935235.1 Allostellaceae bacterium | reverse complement strand
GCCGCGGTGCCGGGCAGGATCATGCCGAGCGCCTCGACGAGCGAGGCCATCGTGCTCGCCGTGCCCATGACCGCGCAGGTCCCCGCCGTCGTCGCGAGATTGCCCTCGATTTCCTCGATGTCGGCGGCGGCGATCTCGCCGGCGCGGTATTTGGCCCAGAAGCGGCGGCAATCGGTGCAGGCGCCAAGCCGCTCGCCGCGCCAGCGCGCCGTCAGCATCGGCCCGGCAACGAGCCCGATCGCCGGCCGGCCGGCCGACAGCGCCCCCATCAGCTGCGCCGGCACCGTCTTGTCGCAGCCGCCCGCCAGCACGACGGCATCCATCGGCTGGGCGCGGATCATCTCCTCGGTGTCGATCGCCATCAGATTGCGGAACATCAGGCTGGTCGGGCTGAGGAAGACTTCGCCCAGCGAGATCGTCGGGAACACCAGCGGCAGCCCGCCGGCCGCGAGCACGCCGCGCTTCACCGCCTCGATCAGCTCGGGGAAATGGCGGTGGCAATTGTTGAAGCCCGAGCGGCTGTCGGCGATGCCGATCACCGGTTTCGACAGCATGTCGAGCGAATAGCCCATCGAGCGCGCGAACGATCGGCGCAAATAGAGCGCGAAATCGGGGTCGCCGTAATTGGTCAGACCGCGCGCCAGGCCGATAGGATCGCTCACCTTCTCTTCTCCCCGGTAACAGAACGTAACAGTAGCTCGATCTACCCCAATCCCGAAACCCAAGTCGATAGTGGCCTTGCCGCCACATCTCCTTCAGCACCCGCGGAAACCCTTATCTTGCGCTCTTTTCCAAGTGAGGATTTCTGGCAACACTATTCGCGCCAATAAAATTCGCCCGAATGTATCTAGACTTGCATTGATTTTAACGGAATCGGCAACTATATTGAGCGCATGGGAATTCCCGCAACCAAATGGTGTTGACAGGGATTACCGAAATCGCCCGGCGGTCCCCCAAGGGGCTGGGCAGAACAGATAGAAGGTGGAGAGCCATGGCAAAACCCAAGAGAGGGCGGTCGACCGGAGCGATCGATGACTACGTCGGCGGGCGTATCCGCGAACGGCGTATCATGCTCGGTCTGACCCAGCAACAGTTGGCCGAGATGATCGGCGTCACCTATCAGCAGGCGCACAAATACGAGCGCGGCATCAACCGCGTGTCGGCGGGCCGGCTCTACGAGATCGCCCGCGTCCTCAATGCGCCGATCACCTATTTCTACGAGGGCCTCGGCGAGGAAGCGCCGCGTCCGGTCGCGCCGCATCAGCGGATGCTGCTCGAGATCGCGCGCAATTTCGCCGAGATCCAGAACGAAAAGCACCAGGAGGCGGTCAGCCAACTGGCCCGCGTTCTCGCGGGGCGCTAATCCCAAACCCAAGGCCGGGTTTGTCCCGGCTGGGGCTGACACGAAATGGCCGGCGGCAATCCCGCCGGCCATTTTCTTATTTCCATCGGGTCGCTAAGCCGGCGACTTTTCCGCGGTTTGGCTTAGTGCTGTTCGCAATCCGAATGATCACAGACCGTTGGTGGGGGCGGCGGCGCTGGTACCGGCACTTCGGGTTGCGGTGTCAGTGTCGGTGCTAGCGGTGGCGCCGGGGCCAAGATGACTGGCGGCGATGCCAGCTGTGGTGCCGGGCCAGCGATGACTGGCGGCGGCATGATAGGCCAGGGGTGCGCTCCGCGTATGTCTTCCGCCCGCGCGGGGCCTGACAGCGCGACGAGCGACGCAAAAAGGATCGGCCAGCGCCAGCTCATGGTGTCGTCGTGGCTTCAACGTGTTGCGGCGTTCGCGGCATCCAGAAACTTTGCGGCGGGATTTCGTGGTTCACTTCCTTTTGAAAGCGTATCACCAGCGACCGATCCGGGAATGGCTCTTGTCTCTCCAGCTTCGCAATTCGTGAGCGGATGCGGCGGAAGCGGTTCCAGGACGTGTCGGTTAACCCGCGCTGTGCCTTGACATCATCCACGATGAGCCGCAACTCCGACGTGAATTCGGCGTATTGCCTGTATAAGTGCTGGTACTCGGCCGCGCGCTGTTCTTGGCTTTTTTGGGTCGCAAGGCGGAGCACGTAGCCGTAGTATTTCTGACTGAGATAAGCGTCGCGAAAATCGTTGTAAATTAATATCAAGCGATCCGGTGTGTGGTCTCCGCCTCCGTTCGTGCTGGGCCAATCCTCCTTGAGCACCGCCCGGCAAAGCTGGTCTTCATTGGAGAAGTATGTTCGGTCGAGGCCTTGCTCGGAGATGATGTGTTGTTCGAAGGCCGACTGCAACGCGCGGCTCGTCGCGCGGGGAATCTCACGGTCTGGCACATAGTCGTCCCGGGCTATGTAGATCGATAACCGTTTCTTATGCTGGCGGGCAAAAAAGAATTCCCATTGTGTATAGGACGCTTGCTCGAAATGGGCGGGCAACACGTCGGAGAATTGACCCGCCGCGGCCGGCGGCGGCAAATCGCCCGGGCGTTGCCCGACAAGACAGACGACTGCGTCGCAGCCCCAAATATAGTCGTGCAGCTTTCTAAGCGTAGTGTCGGCTTGCGCCTCCTGGCGGAAATCGCTTTGCACGCTGACAGCGATACCGCGCGACCGCAAATCGGCCGCCAAGGCATCCCTGGCCTTACCAAATTCGCTGGTAACTGCGGACAAGAAAACGCGAAATTGCCCGTTAGGCATGATTATCGTCGAAGCTCGGCTTTCTCAGCCTTACGTTGAGTTTCCGTCGAGGAATGTGGCTTTTTTCATCGTGAGACGCAAGGCGGCCGCCCCGAGCGCTGGTGGGATCGCGATGAGAGGCTGTAACGTTCCTCGACACAACCCCGGAGAACGAGATGCCCCACACGGTCGGCCGCGCCATCGTCGACAGCCTCGAAGCGCACGATATCGACATCGTCTATTGCGTGCCTGGCGAAAGCTATCTCGGCTTCACCAATGCGATGGCCGACAACAACCGCATGCGCCTCATCGTCTGCCGCCACGAGGGCGGCGCCGCGTTCATGGCCGCGGCCGACGGCAGGATGCGCGGCGGCAAGGCCGGCATGCTGGTGGTGTCGCGCGGACCCGGCCTGTCGAACGCGATGATCGGCCTCCACACCGCCTGGCATGATGCGACGCCGATGGTGGTGCTGATCGGTCAGGTCGAGCGCTGGGAAGCCGGCCGCATGGCCCTCCAGGAGCAGAATTACAGCCGGCTTCTCTCGGACGTCAGCAAGCTGGTCATCGAGGTCAACGACCCGAACCAGGCGTCGGAGGCGATGGCCCGCGCCTTTAATGTCGCCGAGAGCGGCACGCCCGGGCCGGTCGCGGTGGTGATCCCCGAGGATGTGTTCGACGCCGAGACCGACGCACCGGCCGCCCTGCCGCGCCCGGCGGCGCTCGCCGGCCCGCGGCTGGAGGATTTGGACCGGCTCGCCGCCATGCTGGCCAAGGCGGAACGGCCGATCGTCTGGGTCGGCGGCGCGGTGCACCCCGCCGACATCGCCAATGTCGCGAGGCTCGCCGAAAGCTGGGTCCTGCCGGTGATGCCGACGCATCGCCGGCCGCATCTCTTCGACCCGGCGCATCCCAATTACGGCGGCTATGCCAGCGGTCGTCCGCCGCGTGAGGTGATGGATGCGTGGAAGGAAACCGACCTGCTGGTCGCGCTCGGCGAGCGGCTCACCGTCAGCACGTCGCAGGGTTTCAGCTTTCCCCAGGCGCCCGACCCGCAAATGCCGCTGGTGCATGTTTGGCCTGGGCCGGAGGAGGTGGGGAAAACCTTCCGCCCCGAGCTCGGCATGGCTTGCGAGCCGGCCGCCGTGGTTCGCGCGCTCTTGGCGAAGGGCGCACCCGCCGGCGCCGACAAGCGCAAGGGCTGGGTCGAGCGGCTGCACGCCCTCCACCACAAGATCGCCAAGCCCGAGTGGCAGCCGACCGCGGACGGCGTCAATTTCTCCGCGGTGATCGCTTCCGTGGGCCGGCATCTCGATGACGACGCCACCGTCACCACCGACGCCGGCAATTTC
Source organism: Allostellaceae bacterium (assembly GCA_035935235.1). Classification (GTDB taxonomy): domain Bacteria; phylum Pseudomonadota; class Alphaproteobacteria; order ATCC43930; family CGMCC-115725; genus DATARH01. The sequence continues at coordinate 158 of DASYXG010000458.1, read as the reverse complement.
TCGTCGTTCGTGCAGCGCTACCTGCAGATCAAACCGGGGCAGATGTATCTGAACTCGGTGGTCGGCGCGATGGGGGCGGGGATGCCGATGGCGGTCGCCGCGGCGCTGCGCCGGCCCGGGACGCAAGTCGTCGGCTTCGCCGGCGACGGCGGTGCGCT
>DASYXG010000457.1:0-2632 GCA_035935235.1 Allostellaceae bacterium | reverse complement strand
AAACTAGTTCAGGGAGGCGACTGTGCGCCTTGTGCTGCTAATCCTGTTGATACTGCTGTTGGTTGGCGCGCTGCCGTTGTGGCCGTATAGCGGCGGTTGGGGATACTACCCCTCAGGCGGGCTCGGCGTCCTGGTGGTGGTGCTTATCATTGTTCTGCTGCTTGGATGACACTGGCGGCCCGCGAGCATCGATCCCTTTACCCAGAGGTGAGCCGGCCGCGATGCCGCATCCGTCGATTTGGCGGAGCTCGGCTTCAGCTACTTCGAGCTTCAGCTACTTCGAGATGTTGGCGACTTCGGTTGGGCTACGATGGGGTCAATCCGTTTGGGCCGATACTACGTTACGCCTAAGCGGACGATCTACCCTATCTCGTCGGTTGCACGCACCCCCGGCCTCGCGGTCATTCTCGACGTCTCTAATGACCATGGTGGTCTCGACGGGGCCCATCCCAAGAGATGGCAAGAGCTCTTCTTTCGAAGGCGAAGCACCGTGAGCGGCGATCAGCTTCTAACCTTGGTCGTACTCGGTTGCCTGATCGGGCTCTTTTTGTGGGACCGGTTGCGTTATGACGTAGTGGCGTTGCTGGCGCTGCTGGCTTCGGTCGCCGCCGGCATCGTCCCGGCTGACAAGGCGTTCTCGGGCTTTTCCAATCCCATCCTGCCGTTGATCGGAGCGGCGCTGATTGTCAGCGTCGCGATCGGTCAATCGGGTGCGATCGAGATCCTGCTGCGCCGGTTGCAGCCGATGATGCGGTCGAAGGAGATGCAGGTCGGGGTGCTCGTCGCCTGCGTCGCGATCCTCTCGGCGTTTATGAAGAACATCGGCGCGCTGGCGATCTTCATCACCGCGGCAATCCAAGTCGCCCGCCGCAACAATCGTCCGGCATCCGAATTCCTGATGCCGCTCGCCTTTGCCTCATTACTCGGCGGCTCGATGACCTTGATCGGCACCTCGCCCAACCTGCTGATCTCGGCGGTACGGCAACACCTGACCGGTCAGCCGTTTCACATGTTTGATTTCGCTCCGGTTAGCGGCGGCATCGCTCTGATCGGCGTGGGGTTCCTTGCGTTCGGCTGGCGTTTGTTGCCTCGCAGCAGGCGCGGCAGCGCAAGCGATACTGCGTTCGCGATCGAGGACTACACCAGCGAGGTTCGCGTCTTGGCGAAGTCGCCGTTTGCGGGCCGCACCGTCGGAGAGGTTGAGAAACTGGCGGGCGATGTCGCCATTATCGGGTTGGTCCGCGAAGGCGGGCGGCGGCAGATACCAACCCGCCGTTGGAAGCTCTACGCCGAGGATGTCCTGGTCGTCGAGGCCGACCCGCAAACCCTCGAGCAATTTGCCCGGGATGGGAATCTCGAGCTGGTCGGCAGCGAGAAGGCGCCGAAAAAGATGCCCGAAAAGGCCCTAGCGATGGTCGCGCAGGATCTTCGGGTAAGCGCCAATGGTGGACCGGCGGCCGCGCGCGAGAAGGACCCACCCATCACGAACCGCCCGACACCAGCAGAGCGCGAGTTGAGCACCGTCGAGGCGGTTGTCAGCCCCAGTTCCGACCTGATCGGCCGTTCCACCGCGATGCTGCATCTGCGCGAGCGCTATGGCGTGAACGTGCTGGCGATCTCGCGGCAAGGGCGGCTGCGCAGCACTCGGCTGCGTGAAATGCGATTCAAAGCCGGCGATGCGATCGTGCTGCAAGGCCATACCGGACAGCTGCCGGACATCCTGGCGGGGCTCGGCTGTCTGCCGCTCGCGGAACGTCAACTCAATCTTGGTCGCCCGCGCAAATTGCTGCTGCCGCTCGCCATTCTGGCGTTGGCGATCATAAGCAGCAGCCTCGAACTGGTGCCGGTTGCGATCGCCTTTGTTGGCGCGGCCGTAGCGTTGGTGTTGTGCGGTCTCCTGAGCCTTAAGGAGGCTTACGGATCGGTCGAGTGGTCTATCCTCGTACTGCTCGGCTGCTTGATTCCAATCGGCGAGGCAGTGGAACACACGGGGACGGCGAAGTTGATCGCCGCATCGATGTCCGGCGTTGCCACGATAATGCCAAGCTACGCCATCCTCGCTCTTGTCCTCGCAGTAACGATGCTGCTGACGCCGATCCTCCACCATGCCGCCGCCGTGCTTGTCATGGGTCCTATTGCGGCTAGCCTCGCCCAGCAGCTCGGATACAAGATCGATCCGTTTCTGATCGCCGTCGCGGTCGGCGCAGGTTCCGATTTCCTGTCTCCGATCGGCCATCAATCCAACACCCTTGTCATGGGGCTGGGCGGCTACCGCTTCGGCGACTATTGGAGGCTGGGACTGCCTCTTTCGCTGCTGGTCATCGCCCTGGGTGTGCCACTGATCATGATCGTGTGGCCGCTGCATTAGCTGTTTACGGCGGGCGCAACCGAACCTGCGGAGGCCAAGAGTCAGTGAGCGCTCCAATTGAGGATTATGGCATCGTCGGCAATACCCGCACCGCGGCGCTCGTCGGGCGCGACGGGTCGATCGATTGGATGTGCCTGCCGCGTTTTGACTCCGAGTCTGTGTTTGGCGCGTTACTCGGTGAAGCCAAACACGGGCGCTGGCTGATCGCGCCAGCAGATCCCGTCGTCCAAACCTCGCGCGTTATCGCGGCGAGACCGGCATCCT
>DASYXG010000456.1:0-39418 GCA_035935235.1 Allostellaceae bacterium | reverse complement strand
ATTCGCGCATCGCCTTCGCCGAACTGAAATACATCTTCTTACGCGACATGCGCACCCCATCCAAGGTCGTGAACGGTTCGCGCCCGGTGATCCGCGCCACCATTTCCGCGCCGGCGGCGATCGGCAGCACCACCGCGTAGGGGATTTTCAGCGATGGCGGGCGGCGCCCGACCACCCGCGCCACCTCGGCGAGAATGTCGGCGAGGCTCATGTTTTCGCCGCCGAGGATATAGCGCTCGCCGATCACGCCCCGCTCGGCGGCGAGCAGCTGCCCGGCGGCGACATCGTCGACATGGACGATATTGAGCCCGGTATCGACATAGCCGGGCATCTTGCCCTTCGCCGCTTCGACGATGATCCGCCCGGTCGGGGTCGGCTTGACGTCCCCGGGCCCGATTGGGGTCGACGGGTTGACGATCACCGCCGGCAAACCCCGCTCGGCGACGAGTTCATGCACGACCCGCTCGGCGACAAATTTCGAGCGCTTGTAGGGGCCGATCATGTCGGCTTCACCACTCGGGGTCGTTTCGTCAGCGATCCCATCCTTGACGAGGCCCAGGGTCGCGACGCTGCTGGTATAGACGATGCGCTCCACTTCGGCGGCGAGCGCCGCTTCCATCAGTAAGCGCGTGCCGTCGACATTGGCGCGAAACATCGCCGCCGGGTCGGGCACCCACAGCCGATAATCGGCGGCGACATGGAACAGGTAGCGGCAGCGGGCGACGGCCGCCGCGAGCGAGACTGCGTCCTCGAGCGAGCCCTCGGCGACCGTGACCTCAAGCCCGGCGAGGTTGCGGCGGTCGCTATTGGGCCGCGCCAACACCCGCACCGCAAGTCCGGCGGCGAGCAGCGCGCGCGCTACCGCCGCGCCGACAAACCCGGTCGCGCCGGTGACGAGGGCAAGGCCGGGTGCGAGCGGCACGGCCCACGCCTACTCGAAATTGGCGCAGGAGTCGCGGGTGATGATCCCGACCGATTGCTGGCGATAGCGCGTCTTGTAAGCGTCGATCACTTCCTGCAGGCGGCCGGCGAGCTCGGGAGAGCGCTTGACCGCGACGATCAGCACTTTGGTCGGGTCGCGCGCGATCTGGCCGGTCTGCGGATTGCGCCACTGGCCACTGGCATCGTCGGCGGTGAAGCCGTCCGGGAAATTCGGCGTGACGATCTCGGCGGTAAATTTTGCCCATTCCGCGTCGGTCACAAACCCGCCGCCTTTGATGTTGCGGCCAAAGAACAGCTCGGCGACCAGCATCCTCTGCTCGCTTGGCAGCACGCATTGATACGGTGCCGGCGGGGCGGGTGTGGCAGGCGCTTGAGCGGCCGGCTCGGCGCAGCCGGCGAGCGCTGAGAGCGCTGCGGCGATGAGGATAAGGCGCGCTATTCCGCCGCCGCCCCCACCGGCCTTCTAACGACACCGGCCGGCTCGACCTTGGCGGCGCAGTATTTGAACTCGGGGATCTTGCCGATCGGGTCGAGCTGCGGGTTGGTGAGGATGTTGGCCGCCGCCTCAGCGTAGCAGAACGGGATGAACACCATGCCGGGCGCGACATTGCTGTCGGCCCGCGCCTTCAATTCGATATGGCCCCGCCGCGTCGTCACCTTGACCGGGTCGCCGGCGTGAATGCCGAGCCGGCGCAATTCGACCGGCGCGAGGCTCGCCACCGCCTCCGGCTCGATCTCGTCGAGCACCGTGGCGCGGCGGGTCATCGCCCCGGTATGCCAATGTTCGAGCTGGCGGCCGGTGGTCAGCACGAGCGGGTATTCGGCGTCCGGCTCCTCGGCGGGCGGGATGATCGACGCCGGCACCAGCTTGGCGCGGCCCGAAGCGGTCGGGAAGCCGTCGCCGAAAACGATCTCGTTGCCCGGTCTGTCCTCGGCGTCACAGGGATAAGTCACCGAGTCCTCGCGCAGCAGCCGCTCCCAGGTGATGTTGTCGAGCGAGGGCATCGCCAGCTTCATCTCGGCGAAAACGTCGGCCGGGCCCTCATAGCGCCAGTCGAGCCCCATGCGCCGGCCGATCTCCTGGATCGTCATCAAATCGAGCCGGGCGTTGCCGGGCAGCGGCAGCGCGGCGCGGCCCATCTGCACCTGGCGATTGGTGTTGGAGACGGTGCCGTCCTTCTCCGGCCAGGCCGAGGCCGGCAGGATCACATCGGCGTATTTCGCGGTCTCGGTGAGGAAGATGTCCTGCACCACGAGGTGTTCGAGATGGGCCAGCGCCTCGCGCGCGTGCTCGACATCGGGGTCGGACATCGCCGGGTTCTCGCCCATGATGTACATGCCCTTGATCTCGTCGCGGTGCACCGCGTCCATGATCTCGACCACGGTGAGCCCGCGCTTGTCGTCGAGCGGGGTATGCCACAGCGCCTCGAACTTCTCGCGAATCGCCGGGTTCTCGACCGACTGGTAGTCGGGAAAGACCATCGGGATCAGCCCGGCGTCCGATGCGCCCTGCACGTTGTTCTGGCCGCGCAGCGGGTGCAGCCCGGTGCCGGGCCGGCCGACCTGTCCGGTCACCATCGCCAGCGCGATCAGGCAGCGCGCGTTGTCGGTGCCATGGGTGTGCTGCGAAATGCCCATGCCCCAGAAGATGATTGCATGCTCGGCCCGGGCGTATTCGCGCGCGACATGGCGCAGCGTCGCGGCGTCGATGCCGCAGATCGGCGCCATTTTTTCCGCGCTGTAATCCTTGATGTGCTCGCGCAGCTTCTCATAATCCTCGGTGTGCGCCTGGATGTACTGGCGGTCGGTGAGGCCCTCCTCGATGATCGTGTGGAGGAAGGCGTTGAGCATCGCCACATCGCGGCCGGGAGTGAACTGCAGCACCTGAGACGCGTGCCGGCCGAGCTGATGGCCGCGCGGGTCCATCACAAAGACCTGGGCCCCGCGCTTCGCCGCCTGCTTGAAGAAGGTCGCCGCCACTGGATGGTTCTCGGTCGGCCTGGCGCCAATGACGATGATGACGTCGGCGTCCTCGGCGGCGGTAAACGGCGCCGTCACCGCGCCCGAGCCGATCCCCTCCATCAGCGCCGCCACCGACGAGGCGTGGCACAGCCGGGTGCAGTGGTCGACATTGTTGCTACCGAAACCGGTGCGAACCAGCTTCTGGAACAGATACGCCTCTTCGTTCGAGCCTTTGGCCGAGCCGAACCCGGCGAGCGCCCGCCGGCCGTCGCGATCGCGGATCCTGAGGAGCCCCAGCGCAGCGCGGTCGAGCGCTTCTTCCCACGTCGCCTTGCGGAAATGCGTGTAGGGATTGGCCGGGTCGATATCTGTGTCGTGCTTCGAGACGCCATCCTTGCGGATCAACGGCTCGGTCAGCCGGTCGGGGTGGTGGACATAGTCGAAGCCGAAGCGACCCTTGACGCAAAGCCGGTTGTGGTTGGCCGGCCCGTCCTTGCCCTCGACCGCGACAATGCGGTCGTCCTTGATTTGGTAAGTCAGCTGGCAGCCGACGCCGCAGTAGGGGCAGACGCTGTCGACCGTGCGATCGGGCGCGTTGGTGAAGACGCCGTTCTCGTCGACAAGCGTCGCCTCCATCAGCGCGCCGGTCGGGCACGCTTGGACGCACTCGCCGCAGGCCACGCAGGTCGAGTTGCCCATCGGGTCGTCGAAATCGAAGACGATCTTCTCGTGGTGACCGCGCGCGGCCATGCCGATCACGTCGTTGACCTGGACCTCGCGGCAGGCGCGGACGCAAAGGTTGCACTGGATGCAGGCGTCAAGCTGCACCGCCATCGCCACATGGCTGCGGTCGGGTGCCGGGGTCGCGCGCTGCGGGAAGCGGCTGTGCGCAACCTCGAGCTTGTCGGCCCATTGCCACAGCGACGACGCGGGATCGTGCGCGACCTCGCGCTTGGGCTGGTCGCCGATCAACAGCTCGAACACCATCTGGCGCGAAAATTTGGCGCGCTCGCTCGCCGAGTGAACCTTCATGTTCGGCGTCGGCTTGCGAATGCATGACGCCGCCAGCACCCGCTCGCCCTCGATCTCGACCATGCAGGCGCGGCAATTGCCATCGGCGCGGTAGCCGGGCTTCGGCAGCCAGCACAGATGCGGAATCTCGGTGCCGAGCCGGTTCGCCGCCTGCCAGATCGTCTCGCCCGGCTGGGCCTCGACCTCCTTGCCGTCGAGGGTGAACTTGATCGGATCGGTCATGTCTGCGTTCTCACTGGAGGGCCAGCCCAATTCTTAGGTCGAGAATTACCGAACCCGCGATCATGCATTTGACGCAACAGTTCTTTATCTGCCCTGCCCGTCTTGAACCCTATGACTGCGTCGATTCCGCACCGGGGACACAAAGCCGTGTCGTTATCATCGACCCATTCGGCGATCTGATCAGCCGCGAATTCACCCAGGCAATAATAGCAGCCGCAAATTTGGGCGCGAGAGAGTGAGCGTCGATTGTGCATGCTACTTTTCTGGAGCACGGCTAGGCGATCGTGTTGGATCATTGGCTGCATCGCCAGTCGGCATTGCCGACGAAAGCCGGGACCCACCTATCCATCAGTCGAACACCGGATAGGTGGCCCCCGGCTCGCGCCGGGGAGCGGAATGGGCGGTTGGTGCCGGCGAGCATCATGCCGGCTCCGCCACATCCTCGGGGAAATGCTTCAGCACCTGCTTCACCGGGTTCATCGCCGCCTGCCCCAAGCCGCAGATCGACGCATCGCCCATCACCCGCGACAATTCCTGCAGCAGAGTATCGTCCCAGCGCGCTTGGCTCATCAACTTCACCGCCTTCTCGGTGCCGACCCGGCACGGGGTGCACTGACCGCAGCTTTCGTCCTCGAAGAAGCGCAGCAAATTGAGGGCCACCGCCTTCATGTCGTCCTTGTCGCTCAGCACCACAATCGCGGCCGAGCCGATAAAGCAGCCTTCGCTTTCCAAGGTGCCGAAGTCGAGCGGAATGTCGGCCTTCGACGCCGGCAGGATACCACCCGACGCGCCGCCGGGCAGGTAGCCCTTGAATTTGTGGCCGGCCGCCATGCCGCCGCAATATTCGTCGATCAGCTCGCGCGCGGTGATCCCGGCCGGGGCGAGCTTGACCCCGGGGTTCTTGACCCGGCCCGAGACGCTAAAGGTGCGCCGCCCCTTGCGGCCGTTGCGGCCTTCCTTGGAAAACCACTCCGGCCCCTGCTCGACGATGTCGCGCACCCAGAACAGGGTCTCGATATTGTTGATCAGCGTCGGCCGGCCGAATAGCCCGACCTGCGAGGGAAACGGCGGCTTGTGGCGCGGCAGCCCGCGCTTGCCCTCGATGCTTTCGAGCATCGCCGACTCCTCGCCGCAGATATAGGCGCCGGCGCCGCGCCGCAGATGAATCCGCGTTCCCTTGGTAAGGCCAGCCGCTTCGATCGCCGCGACCTGTTGCTCCAGCACCTCGCGGCATTGCGGGTATTCGTCGCGCAGATAGACGTAAACGTCCGCCGCCTCGATCACCCACGCGGCGACCAGCGTGCCTTCGAGAAAGCGATGCGGATCGGCTTCAAGGAAATAGCGGTCCTTGAAGGTGCCCGGCTCGCCTTCGTCACCGTTGACCGCCAGCAGCCGCGGCCCCGGCTCGGCCAGCACGAAACGCCATTTGCGCCCGGTCGGAAACCCGGCGCCGCCCATGCCGCGGATCTCCGATTTCTCCATCGCCTCGATAACGCTGTCGCGCGTCCGCGCACCCGACAGGCACGCTTCGAGCAGCTTGTAGCCGCCGCCTGTCCGGTAATCATCGAGCCCAATGAACGGCGGGATGTCAGGATGCGTGTGCTTATGCGCCACCGCCGCGACGACCGCGTCGGCGGTAGCGTGCTCGTGCAGCGCGTGGCCAATCGCGCAGACCGGCGCGTTGTGGCAGCCCCCCATGCACGGCGCCCGCGCCACCCGCACACTATCGCCGAACCGCCGCTTCAGCTCGCCCAGCAGATGCTGCGCGCCAAACAGCTCGCAGGTGAGGCTGTCGCAAACCCGCACCGTCAGCTCGGGCGGCGGGTCCTCGTCGTCCATGACGATATCGAAATGCGCGTAGAACGATGCGACCTCGTAGACCTCGACCAGCGCCAGCCGCATCTCCTCGGCAAGCGCCGCCAGGTGCCGCGCATGCAGGCATCCGTACCGGTCCTGCAGCAGGTGCAGGTGCTCGATCAGCAGGTCGCGGCGGCGCTCGCGCTCGCCGAGCAGCGCCCGCACCTCGTCTAGCGCCTGCGGCTCGACCTGCCGCCCTTTTGGATGGTCGAGACCGCGGCGCCGGCTTGAGCCCGGGTGAATGCGGCGATCGTGTTTGCGGGTCTGAGCCATCCGCGCGGCCCTAGACCGCCCCTTCCTGCCGCATCAAGGCGATCTCCGCCTCGCTATGGCCGAGCCATTTCAGCACCTCGTCGGTGTGCTCGCCCAGGAGCGGCGCGCGCTCGTGCTCGACCGGCGAGTCCGACAGGTTGATCGGCGAGCCGACCTGGACATAGCGGCCGCGGGTCGGGTGGTCGAGCCAGACCAGCATGTTGCGGTCGTAGAGCGATTTGTCCTCGTAGATATCCTTCATCGACAGGATCGGGCCGCACGGCACGTCGACATCGTTCAACGCCGCCATCACCTCCATCTTGGTCAGTGTCCTGGTCCATTGCTCGATGATCGCGAAGCATTCCGGGATTTTCGGCAGCCGCGCCGCCGGAGTCGCCCAGGCCGGGTCGGTGATCAGCTCCTCGCGGCCGGCGAGCTTCATCAGCGGCTCCCAGCACGGCGGCTGGATGATGACATAGACATAGTCGTTGGGACCGCCTGGCGCGCAGCGCAGCGCAGCGCCCGGCTGGCCGCCGCCCGAAGCGTTGCCGGCGCGCGGCACGAAATCGCCGAACTCCTTGTTCGGGTATTCCGGCATCGGGCCTTTCATCACCCGCTGCTGGTCGCGCATCTTGACCCGGCACAAATTCAGGACCGCATCGGTCATCGCCACCTCGACGCGCTGGCCCTTACCGGTGCGCTCGCGCTGGAACAAGGCGGCGAGAATGCCGGCGACCATGTGGACGCCGGTGCCGCTGTCGCCGATCTGCGCGCCGGTGACGGTCGGCGGCCCGTCTTCCCAGCCGGTCGTGCTTGCCGCCCCACCCATGCACTGGGCGACGTTCTCATAGGCCTTGCAGTCGACATAGGGGCCGGGGCCGAACCCCTTGACCGAGGCGTAGATGATGCGCGGGTTCAGCTCCTGGAACCGCTCCCAGGTGAAGCCGGCGCGATCGAGCACGCCGGGCCCGAAATTCTCGACGATGACATCGCTGCGCCGCACCAGCGCCTCGATCGCCGCCTTGCCCCGCGGGTGCTTCATGTTGACCGTGATGCTGCGCTTGTTCGAGTTGAGCATGGTGAAATAGAGGCTGTCGGCCCCTTTCACGTCCTGCAGCTGGCCGCGGGTGATGTCGCCGCGCCCGGGCAGCTCGACCTTGATCACGTCGGCGCCCATCCAAGCCAGCAGCTGCGTCCCGGTCGGACCCGCCTGGACGTGGGTCATATCGAGGATGCGGACGCCATCGAGTGCTTTGCTCATCCACGCTCTCCAGCTCTCAAATATCGTGTCGCGTAACGTCGAGAAAATCGCCATGCGTTTCGACATGGGCGGCCAGCCCCAGCGTGTGCTCGCGCGCCAAGCGGGCCGCCGCCTCCGCGTCGCGCCGCTCGAGCGCCTCGATGATCGCCATGTGATCGACGATCGAGCGCGCCGCGCGGTTGTCCTGGTGGATCGTCACCTTGCGGATCGCCCGCATGTGGATGAACAAATTCTCGGTCATTTCGGCCAACAGCGCACAGCCGCTCATCCGGATGATCGCCTGGTGAAAGGCGATGTTGGCATCGGAATATTCCTCGAGCCGCTCGCCGTCGGTGCCGTCGTGGAAGGCATCCATCAGCCGGCGCAATTCGGCGATGTCGCCGTCGGGCGCGTTGAGCGCGACGAGGCGCGCCGCCATGCTTTCGAGCGCCGCCATTACCGTGATGATCTCGACGATCTCGCGCTTGGTCTTGCGCACGACATAGATGCCGCGACGCGGCAGGGTGCGCACAAACCCCTCTTGCTCCAAGACGGTCATCGCCTCGCGGATCGGCGTACGGCTGACCCCGAGATCGGCCGACAGCGCCCGCTCGTCGAGCCGCACCTCGTCCGGCCGGTCGTAGATGTCGATCGCGGTGATCGCTCGCTTCAATGCCGCGTAGGCCAGATCGCGAAAGGTCGATTGCGTGTCCAGCCGCGGAATGTCGATGGTCGAGCTGGGGCGTGGGCTGGCTTCGGGCATTCCTTATGGTATCTGGTATACCAGAGGCAGGCAACCCGTTTTGTCGGACAGGTGCAACCCGCCATATTGGTGACCAATGGACGGAAGTTTGGCGCTCCGCTCCACGCGCCTCAAAATTTGCTACCGCTCGGTCCTTGACCGAACAAAACAAGAACATATATCAGTTGGCGCCCTCGATGCATTTCCCCTCGAACCCCGCGATGCCGGACGCCACCGTCGAACCTCCTGATCCGTTCTCCTGTTACCGCCTGTTTTTTCGGCCGGAACCCATGGATATCAAACACTTGCTCCTGATCTTTTTTCGCTTCGCGCGCGGGCGCGCGAGACGCGATCGACCCGGGGCCACGGCTTCGTTGATCGCTACGGCCAAATGTCATCTTATCCCGCCCAACGCGGGAAACGGTGGACGACATGAGCGAAGCGGAACTCTCTGGCGACATGACCGACGGCTTTCATCTCGTGGTGGACGCCCTCAAGCTGAACGGCGTCGATACGATCTTTGGGGTGGCCGGCATCCCGATCACCGACCTCTTGCGCCTGGCGCAGAACGAAGGCATCCGCTACCTCGGCTTTCGCCACGAGCAGTCGGCGGCGAACGCGGCGGCGATCGCCGGCTACCTCACGGCGAAGCCCGGCATCTGCATGACCGTCTCGGCGCCCGGTTTCCTCAACGGGCTGGTCGGGCTGGCCAACGCCACCACCAATTGCTTCCCGATGATCCTGATCAGCGGGTCGAGCGACCGCGCCATCGTCGATCTCGAACAGGGCGATTACGAGGAGATGGATCAGCTCGCCGTCGCCCGGCCGCATTGCAAGGCGGCCTACCGCGTCAACCGCCCGCAGGATATCGGCATCGGCATCGCCCGGGCGATCCGCGCCGCATGCTCGGGCCGCCCCGGCGGCGTCTATCTCGACCTCACCGCCGAGGTGCTCGGCTCGGCGCTCGACGCCGATGCCGGTCGGAAGTCGCTGGTCAAGGTCGTCGACCCAGCGCCGCCGGCGCCCCCGGCGCCGGACTCCGTTGCCCGCGCCATCGATCTGCTGGCGAATGCCCAGCGCCCGCTGGTGATCCTCGGCAAGGGCGCGGCCTATGCGCGAGCCGACACGGAAATCCGCAAATTTATCGAGACGACCGGCATCCCCTTCTTGCCGATGTCGATGGCCAAGGGGCTCTTGCCCGACGACCATGCGCAATCGGCTGCCGCCGCCCGCTCCTACGCGATCGGCAACGCCGATGTGGTGATGCTGGCTGGGGCGCGGCTCAACTGGCTCTTGTCGCACGGCCGAGCGCCGCTGTGGAACGCCGACACCAAATTCGTCCAGGTCGACATCGCCGCGACCGAGATCGACAGCAACCGGGCAATCGCCGCTCCGGTCGTCGGCGACATCAAATCGGTGTTCGCCGCCTTCAACGCTGCGCTCAAACCCGGACAGATCCGGCGCCAGGCGGAATGGGCCGACGAGATCGGCAAGCGCAAGCAGCAGAATGTCGAGCGCATGGCGGCGCGGCTCAACGCCGATCCGAGCCCGATGAATTTTTCTTCTGCCCTGCGCGCGGTGCGCAACGCGCTCGCCACCCAGCCGGATGTCTACATTGTCAACGAAGGCGCCAACACGCTCGATTTCGGCCGCAACATCATCGACATGGACAAGCCGCGCCACCGCCTCGACAGCGGCACCTGGGGCGTGATGGGCATCGGCATGGGCTACGCCGTCGGCGCCGCGGCGGTGACCGGCAAGCCGGTGGTCGCGATCGAGGGCGACAGCGCCTTCGGCTTTAGCGGCATGGAGATCGAGACGATCTGCCGCTACGAGCTGCCGGTGACGACGATCATCTTCAACAATAACGGCGTCTATCGCGGCGATCCGGAAGGCATGGCCTACACCCCGACCGGCCTGCTGCGCGACGCGCGCTACGAGAGGATCATCGAGGCGTTCGGCGGGGCCGGCTATCACTGCACCGACACTCCCGGCCTCGCCCGGGCGCTGACCGAGGCGCTCGCGTCAGGCAAGCCAGCGCTGATCAATGCCGTCATCGACCCGACCGCCGGCACCGAGAGCGGCCACATCCAGAGCCTCAACCCCAAGAGCGCGGCCGCGCAAAAGAAATGATCGCGGTCGCGGCGGTGTCGACGAGGCGATTGCGCGGGGTTCCCGGATAGGAAACGCTGAACGCTTCCACACCGGCAATCTTGGTGAGGCGCCTATGATTCGCGAACCCGTTTTCACCGCGACCCCGATAAACGAGCTTCGCCCGACGCAGATCACGGTCGGCCTGCGCGAAGTCGCCGAAAAGCGCAAGGGTTGGCGCGAGAGGCACGGCAAGAAGGCGGGTGAATTCCTCGCCGGTCATATGATCCCGGTCGTTCTCGGACCAAAGCAACGGCCCTACGTCACCGACCACCACCACCTCGCCCTCGCCTTGCGCGACGAAGGGGTGACCGAGGTCGCGACCACGGTCATCCTCGACCTCAGCCGCCTCGAACCCGACGCGTTCTGGGTCGTGCTCGACAACCGCAGCTTGATGCACCCGTTCGACGAGCGCGGTCGGCGCAAGCACTACCGCGACATCCCCTCCTCGATCGACGACCTGGTCGACGACCCCTATCGCTCGCTGGCAGGCGGATTACGCCGGGCTGGCGGCTACGCCAAGGACACCACCCCATTCAGCGAATTCCTCTGGGCCGATTTCCTGCGGCGGCGCATCGACCGCAAGGACGTCGAGAAACATTTCGAGCGGGCGCTCGACACCGCGCTCAAGCTGGCCAAGAGCGCCGACGCCGACTATCTGCCCGGCTGGTGCGGCCCGACCGACGACTGATCTGCCTTTTCGGACGTTGCCGCGGCGGCGAACGCAGGTCTAACCTCGCAACCAGACCAATCGGGAGGAGCCTCCATGACCACGTTTGTCGCCGGCGGCACCGGCTTTATCGGCCGCCGTCTCATCCCCCTTCTCGCCCACCGCGGCGAAGAGGTCGTCGTCATGGACATCAATCCACAAACCGCCGACTACTCGGCGCTCGGCAAACAAGTGCGGGTGGTGCGCGGCGACGTCAGCCAGTTCGACGATCTTCTGGCGCGGATCGTCGAGGCGAAGCCCGACCGGATCGTCAATCTCGCCTACTACATCGGCAGCGACCTGCCACCGCGCGTCGCCTTCAAGCTCAACGTGCTGGGCATGGACAATTGCTTCGAGGCGGCGCGGCTCGCCGGGGTCAACCGGGTCGTCTACGCCAGTTCGGTGGCGGTGTCGGGCGAGCAGAAGAATTATGGCGAGCGGATGGTCGACGAGACTGACCACCGTTATGGCCACGTCCAATACGCGATGCACAAGATTTTCAACGAGTGGCAGGCTCAGGATTACCGCGAGAAGCACGGGATGGAGATCACCACGATCCGCCCCGCCAATGTCACCGGCCCCGACAAGATCTTCGGCTCGGTCGATCATGTGTTCATCGTCACCAAGCCGGCGCGCGGCCAGCCGGTCAACATGCCCTACAAAGATTCGATGCGCGCCCCCGTCCATGTCGACGAGATCGCCGAAATCTTCGCTCGGGTCGCGATGAAGGACAAACCCGAGCATGCCGTCTACAACACCGGCGGGCAGACCATCAGCCTCGGCGAGATCGCCGACATCGTGCGCGAGTTCCTGCCCGACGCCCAGATCACCTTCGACAAGGAGACCGGCGGCAGGGAATTGAGCGGCAACTTCCTGATCGACAACTCGCGCGTGGTGTCGGAGTTCGGGATCCAGTTCCGCCCCTACCGCGAACGCGTGCTGCAGATCATCAATGAGGTTCGCCAGGAAGAGGGGAAGCCGCCGATCGTCGACCGCTAGCCGGTTTACGGCTTCTGCTTGAGCGATCCGATATAGGCGACGATATCGTCGATATCGTCCGACTGGATCACGAAGTTGGGCATCGTCGTGTGTGTCGTCTGCAGGAAGACGTGCAGCGAATAGGGCGTCGCCGACGGCTCGTTGGCGATGGCTACAAAGGTCGGCGCCTTCGGATTTGGCGATTGTTGGCCGGGTTCGACGGCGTGGCAGCTGACGCATTCCTGCTTGGCCATCGCCCTGCCTCTCGCCGCCGAGGCGGCGTTGGCGCCGGTGGCCGCGAACGATGTGGCGGCGGCGAAAGCCAGCACAGTCGCCGCGCTGCGATGCAAAGGGTTCATGTTTCTCCCGTTCACCGTTTGAACAACGCCTCGGCGCCACCGCGATGCTTGCGCTTTTCGGCGATCTCGGCCTGGGCGCGGGCAATCTCGCTTTGCAGCCCGGCGATATAGTCTTCGAGCTCGGCGATGCCGAGCAGCGTCAAATCTTTCGGCGGCGCCGGTTTCTTGGTGGGCAGCAGGTCTTCATCATCCATCTTCGCCCTCCGCCGTTCGCTTGCCGCTTTTATCGGCAGCCTGGGCCATTATATCCGTAGTAAGCTGCGCGACCCAATCGCGCCCACCCGGAAAACAACAAGGAATGACGATGCGCGCACCTTTGATGCCGAAAGCCACCGCGGTCTGGCTGGTCGAGAACACCGCGCTGACCTTCGACCAGATCGCCGATTTTTGCGGCCTGCACCCCCTTGAGGTTCAAGCGATCGCCGATGGCGAGGTCGCCAACCAGATGCAGGGCCTCGACCCGGTCGCCAACGGCCAGACCACCGCCGACGAGCTCGAACGCTGCGCCAAGGATCCGAACGCGCGTTTGACCCTGCTGGAAAACGCGATCCCGCCGCAACTCCACCGCCACAAGGGCCCGCGCTACACGCCGATCGCCAAACGCCAGGACAAGCCCGACGCGATCTTCTACCTGCTGCGCAACCACCCCGAACTGTCGGACGCACAGATTTGCCGGCTGATCGGCACGACCAAGCCGACGATCAACGCGGTGCGCGACCGCACCCATTGGAACAGCCCCAACATCAAGGCGCGCCACCCGGTCGGGCTTGAGCTGTGCACCCTGGATGAGCTCGACCAGGCGATCATCAAGGCGACAAAGGGCAAGAAGTCCTTGGCCGACACGGTGGTCGACATCCATGCCGGCTCCGAGCCGGCCGAAGACGTCGAGGCCTGAGACCCGCTCCCGTGTCGGCGACGCTGATCCTTGTTGGCGACGTCAATTTGATGAACGTCGCCGATCCCACGGCGCCGTTTCGTCAGGTCAGGGACGCGTTCACCGAAGCGGACGTGGTCTTCGGCAATCTCGAATGCCTGCTCTACCACCCGCCCGCCGGCCACAGCGTCGAGCAGGAAGGGTTCTTCGCCGATCCGGCGATCGGTGGCGAGGCGCTGCGGCTTGCCGGCTTTGCCGCGCTGGGTCTCGCCAACAACGTCAACTATGGCGCGGCGGCGATCTTGGGCTCGATCGGGCAGCTTGACCGGCTCGGCATCGCCCACGCTGGAGCCGGGGCGAACCTCGCCGCCGCGCGAGCGCCGGCGATCGTCGAGCGTGGCGGGTTACGGGTCGGCTTTGTCCAGCGCAGCTCGGTCTATTGGCCGACCAACCATGAGGCCGGCGAAAACAGCGCCGGCATCGCCGCGCTGCGCGCCCACACCGCCTATCAGGTGCCGGCGCACAAAACGCGGCCCGAGATCCCGCCGATGAACCGACCGGGTATCCCGCCGATCGTCGTCACCTGGCCGGACCGCGCCTATCTCGCCCAATTCACCGGCGACATCGCCGCGCTCAAACGGCGCACCGACATCGTCGTCACCTCATGTCATTGGGGGCTCGGCGAGGAAGTGCTCGATTATATGACCGAGATTGCCCACGCGGCGGTCGATGCCGGAGCCGATATCGTCATCGGCCACGGCCCGCACTACTCCCTGCCGGTCGAGGTCTACAAGGGTAAGCCGATCTTCTATGGGCTCGGCAGCTTCTCGTTCCACACCGGGCATGGCGGGCGCCGCCACGGCGACTGGATCGGCATGATGGCGCGGGTCGAAATCGAAGCTGGCCGGGTCACGGACGCGAGCTTCCGCTTTGTCCGCCACAATGACGCCAACGAGACGGTGATCTGCCCGCTCTCCGCGGAGGGCGAGACGCTGACGCGGCTGACCGATCGCGCCGCGCGCACCGACACTCGGCTCGAGCCGAACGGGGACGCGGTGAAGCTCCTGCTCTAGATCGCCATCAGGCGTTCGCGCAATTCCTTGTCGTCACGCAGTTCGGCTGCCGGGCCGGCGTGACGTACCGCGCCCTTCTCCAGCACATAGACGCGATCGGCGAGCGACAGCGAGAACTCGACCCCCTGCTCGGCGAGGAGGATGGTGAGCCCGCCTTTTCGCAATTCATCGATCTTGAGCCGCAACGCCTCGACCACCAGCGGCGCCAAGCCTTCCGACGGCTCGTCGAGTAGCAGCAGCTCCGGATTGCCCATCAGGGTGCGACCGATGGTCAGCATCTGCTGCTCGCCGCCCGAGAGGAACCCACCCTGGCGGTTTCTCAGGTCGCGCAGCACCGGGAACAACTCGTAGACGGTTTCCACCGTCCAATGCCCCTTACGTCCCCCGGCGCGGCCGGCGACATCGAGATTTTCCCACACGCTCAACTCGGCGAAGACACGGCGGTCCTCCGGAACGAAGCCGATCCCGGCGCGCGCCACCTTGTGCGGCGGCCAGCCGGTAATGTCCTCGCCCTTCCATAAGACACGCCCACTCGCCGGCGGGGTCAGCCCCATCACCGAGCGCATCGTCGTGGTCTTGCCGACCCCATTGCGTCCCAGCAGGGTCACGCATTCGCCGGCCTCGATCTCGAGCGAGACGCCGAACAGCACTCGGCTCAGCCCATACGCGGTGTGGATATCCTCGACGGTGAGCAGGGCCGGCATCAGTGCTCGCCCAAATAGACGCGGCGCACCGTCGGGTCGGCGCGCACCTCGGCAGGCGGACCGTCGGCGATCAGCCGACCTTGATGCAACACCGCGATCTTCTGCGCGATCGAGAATACGACATCCATGTCGTGCTCGGTGAAAAGCAGGGTCAGCGCGCGTTCGCCCGCGATCTTCTCGATCAGCCTGATCGTGTCGTGGGTCTCGGTCGCCGACATGCCAGCCGTCGGCTCGTCGAGCAGCAGCAGCGCCGGATCGCTCGCCAGCGCGAGGCCCAGCTCCAGCTGCTTCTGGTTGCCATAGCTCAGCGTTCCGGCAAGCGCGCCTGCGTGCTCACGCAGCCCGATCTGGCCCAGCAAGGCCTCGACATCGTCATGATAGAAGCTCGACGAGCGCGACCAGAAATTCCGGCCACGGCCGCGATGGATGAGATAAGCCGCCTGGACGTTTTCGAATACCGACAGCCGCGGAAAGATATTGGTGCGCTGGAACGAGCGGCCGATCCCCATACGACAGATCTGGTGCGGCTGCACGCCGGTGATGTCCCTGCCGTCGAGCGTCACCGAACCGCTGTCCGGCTGCAGATGGCCGGTAATCAGGTTGAACAGGGTCGACTTGCCGGCGCCGTTCGGCCCGATCACCGCGGCGATCTGTTGCGTCTCGACCGTGAACGACACGTCCGAGACCGCGACAAACCCGGAAAACGACTTCCGAAGGGCGCTGACTTCAAGCATTGCGCTGGCGGTGGGTCAGCCGGTTCCAGCCAGCGTCGAGCGCGCCCATGATGCCGCCCGGGAAAGCGAAGAGGAGTACCACCAGAATCGCGCCCAACACGAACGGCCAATACTCGGTGTAGGAGGTGATCTGCTGGTTGAGGATCGTCAGCACCGCGGCGCCGACCATTGGCCCCCAGAAATGGTTCATCCCGCCAAGGATGGTCATGATCATCACATCGGCGGATTTCGACCAGAACACGAAATCGGCATAGACACCGCGGTTGAAGATGCCGAAGAGCGCGCCGGAAAATCCGCCGAAAATCCCGGCGACGGTGAAAGCCGCCAGCTCGTAGGCGCGGACATTGACACCGACAAAGGCGGCGCGCTCCGGATTCTCGCGGATCGTCGTCAGCACCCGTCCGAACGGCGAGCGCTCCAGGCGCCTCAGCGCCGCGACGCACAGCATGACGAGGACGAGGACGAGGAAATAGAACTCGTCGCCGATACGGAAATGGCCGAAACCGGGCAGCGAGGACATCCAGGCGAGATCGGGGAATGGCACGTCTGGCAGTCCCTGATCACCGCCGGTGACGTCGTTCCATTTGAAGCAGATTGCCCAGACGATCTGCGAGAACGCCAGCGTCAGCATGGCGAAATAGATCTTGGTCAGGCGCACGCAGAAAAACCCGAAGACCAGCGCGAAAACGCCCGCCCCGAGCCCCGCCGCGGGAAAGGCGAGGAGAAACGGCCAGTGCAAGGTTTTCATCAAGAGGGCGCAGATATAGGCGCCGAGGCCGAAATAGGCGACATGACCAAACGAGACGAGCCCCGTCACGCCGAGCAACAGGTTGAGACTCAGCGCAAACAAAGCGTAGATCAGGATCTGCGTGCCGATCAGCGTGTCGTATCGCGAACCGATCCATGGCAGCCACAACGCGATCAGAAAGATGATCAAGGCCCAGGGGACGCGCTCGGACCAAAGATTGAAGCGCCTCATCGGATCGGCTTTCCGAACAGGCCCCAGGGCCGGACGATCAGGATCACCGCCATCAGCGCGAAGACGGAGAACAGCGAGAAGCCGGGGAAAACGAGGATGCCGAACGACAGCACTTGGCCGTAGAGCATCGATCCCCAGAACGTGCCCCAGAACGAACCCAGCCCGCCGATCACCACGACGATGAACGCCTGGACGATGATCTCGACATCCATCCCCGGCACGATGCTCTGGATCGGCGTCACCAGCGCTCCGGCGAGCCCCGCCAACGCCGCGCTCAACATGAACATGCCGGTATAGAGCCAGCCGACATTGGCGCCGAGCGCGTCGAGCATCTCACGGTCGAGCGCGGCGGCGCGCACCATCCGGCCGAGCCCGGTGCGGGTCAGCATCAAATAGACGCCGAGCGCGATCAGCGGCCCAATCACGATGATGAAGAGGTTGTAATAGGGCACCGTCGCGCCCAACACCTCAAACCCGCCATCGAGGATCGAGGGCCGCGACACCGATAGCTGATCGGTGCCCCAGGTAAACTTGGCGGCATCGCCAAGGATCAGCACCAGCGCATAGGTGAAGAGCAGCTGGTAGAGCTCCTCGCGACCGTAAAGATAACGGAACAGCAGCCGCTCGATGACGCCGCCGAGAACGGCGATACCGACCGCTGCGCCGAGCGCCGCCAGCCAAAACGCGGCACCCGCCGGCTGCACCCAGTGCACAACCTGCCAGGCGATATAGGCGCCGAGCATGTAGAACGAGCCGTGCGCGAAATTGAGCACGCGCAGCACCCCGAAAATCAGCGACAGCCCCGAGGCGATGAGAAACAGGAACATCGCCGCGGTCAGGCCGCCCATGAATTGGCTGAACACCGACGACATGCTCAATGTGCTAACAACCTTCCCTTTGCCCAGCGGGCACTCAATGAAAGCCCGCGGCCGTCATCGGCGGCACGCGGGCCTCGTTCGACACGAATGTTCGACTAGTTCAGTAAGGGCTGAGGATCCATGTAGGTCGGCTCCTTCATCACCGCGAAGGGATGCGCCGCGTCCTTGATCATCTGCGCCCAGTATTCGCCAGCCTCGGTCTCTTGGGTGCTGGGATTGAACGTGCGTTTGCCGACCGGCGTGTCGAAGGTAAGGCCCTTCAACGCGGCGGACACCTTGTCGGAATCGGTGCTGCCGCCCTTGGCGATGCCCGCCGCCAGCGCCTGGATCGACTGATAGCCGACAATTGCCCAGCCCGAGCCGTAATCGGATTTGACAAAGGCCTTGAGGTGGTCCTCGTAGGCTTTGTGGTCCGCCGGCTCGTTACCGCCCGCCCAGACCACCGGATCGTAGCTGTCCGACCAGATCCCGTAAGGATAGTCGCCGCCGAGCGCCTGGGCCTCGTCGACCGTTCCGACCTCGCCGCCGTCGATGAGCTTGAAGTTGATCGCCTTGAAATAGCCGAGCGGCGCGGCCTGCTTCGCCAACGTGACAAAGTCGCCGCCGAACACATCGCACATCACCGCATCCGGCTTTTGGCTCATCTGTGCGGTGATGAACGGCGTAAAGTCAGGCTCACCCAGTTTCGGCCATTGCTGGTCGACGATCTGAATGTCGGGGCGCAGCTTTTTCAGATAGTCGACAAAGGCCGCCGCCGCGTCGCGCCCATAGGCGTAATCGGGCGCGATCGTCGCGACCCGCTTCACATCGGTCCATTTCGCGACGATCGAAGCGCTGGTGCGCCCTTCGATCATTGTGTTGGAGGCGACACGGAAGACATAAGGGTGGAGGTTTCCCGATGCGGTGAGCTTCATCGTCTTCGCCGTCGGCGCGACAAAGACGATCTTGTTCTCCCGCGCGATCGTCGATACCGCCGGCGCCTCGGCCGAGGTCAGCGTGCCGGCGAGGAAGTCGACGCTGTCCTTGATGATGAGTTCGCGCGCCAGCCGCACCGCCTCGTCGGCGTTGGCCTTGCTGTCGCGCGCGATGAGTTCGAGCTTCCTGCCGAGGACACCGCCTTTGGCATTGATCTCGTCAACCGCCATCTGCGCGCCCTTGAGGATCGGCTCGCCATAAACTGCGGTCGGCCCGGACAACGGCATCGGAAAGCCGATCTTGATCGTATCCGCCGCACGCGCCGCTAGCGGCATGCTCGCCGCGGCGACTAGGGCCAGGCCCAGGAAATGACGCAACCGCATTCGATCCCTCCCCAGAAATGCCGCCCCCGCGACGGCAACGCGCCATTATCTGCTTGACGCGGCGAGAACATGGTTCGCCGTGCCGAAGCCTGTCAAGTTGACGTAAGGTTCAGCGGCAATTTTGCCCATAAATAGATGGGTGGGTGGTGGTCCCCGGTGCGGTTGCCTGCCTCGACGCTGAACCGCTAGCATCGCGCACCGGCCAAAAGGGGGAAACTCATGGCTGCCGTTCGACCGCTCACCGAGCGCGATCTGCCGCAGACTTGGCAGATCGCACGCGCCGCGTTCGGCACCTTTCTTGGCGTGCCGAATGTGGAAGCGTTCTGGACCGACCGCGACCTTCACTTCAACCGCTTTCGCTCCGAGAACGTCGAAGCTTTCGTCGCCGAGGAGAACGGGACGGTGGTCGGCTCGAATTTCGCCACGCGCTGGGGCAGCGTCGGGTTCTTCGGGCCGCTGACAACCCGCGTCGACCGCTGGAACGCCGGCCTGGCGCAGCCGCTGGTCGCCGCGGTCTGCGAGGCGTTCGAACGTTGGAGCGTCAGTCACGCTGGTCTCTTCACCTTCGCCGAGAGCGCCAAGCATGTTCACCTCTACGGCAAATTCGGCTTTCACCCCCGCTTCTTGACCGCGCTGATGATCGCGCCGGCGGCGTCGGGAGCGCCGCCCGCCACGGCCTCGCGATATTCCGCCCTGGACGCAGCTGAGCGTGCCGCCGCCGATGTGGCCGCGCGCGAACTGTGCGGCTTGATCTACCCGGGTCTCGACCTGTCGGGCGAAATCCATGCGGTGGCCGTGCAGGGGTTGGGCGACACGCTGCTGCTGTCGGACGGCTCGAGCCGGCTCGCCGGTTTCGCGGTGTGCCACTGGGGCCCGGCAAGCGAGGCTGGGGAAGGCTGTCTCTACGTAAAGTTCGGCGCGGTGCGGCCGGGGCCGGGCGTAGACGAGCGGTTCGGCCGCCTCCTCGATGCGGTCGGTGGGCTTGCCCACGCCGCCGGCATGCTCAACGTCCTCGCCGGGGTCAACCTCGCCCGCGAGGAGGCCTATCGGCAAATGAAGGCGCGCGGTTTTCGTACCGTCCTGCAGGGCGTGACACTGCACCGCGGCAACGAAGAGGGTTACAGCCGCCCAGGTGTCTATGCGCTCGACGATTGGAGATAGCTGAATGAAAGCGGTGGTTTGCGAAGCTTTTGGTGGGCCTGAGGTGCTCGCGCTACGCGAGGTGCCCGACCCGCCACCCCCCGGACCTGGCGAGGTGCAGGTCCGCATGTCGGCGCGCGGGGTGCAGTACGTCGATGTGCTGATGCTCGCCGGGAAGTACCAGTTTCGCCCCGAGCCGCCCTTCATCCCCGGAAACGAGGCGGCTGGCGAGATCGTCGCGATCGGCCCCGGCGTCACCCGGTTCAAGGTCGGCGACCGGGTGATGAACCGGGTGCGGCTCGGCGCCTTCGGCACGCTGGCGAATTCCCGGGAGGAGGATTGCGACCCGATCCCCACCGGAATGAGCGTCGAGGAAGCGGCGGTATTTCGCGGCGCGCACCACACCGCTTATCACGCCCTCATTCAGCGCGGGCGGATGAAGGCAGGCGACTGGGTGCTGATACACGGCGCGGCCGGCGGCATCGGCATCGCCGCGATCCAGATCGCCAAACTCTACGGCGCCAAGGTCATCGCCACGGCGTCAAGCGAGGAGAAACGCGCCGCCTGTCTTGAAGAGGGCGCCGACTACGCGATCGACTACCGCGAGGGTTTCCGCGACCGGGTCAAGGAGATCACCGGCGCGCATGACGGCGTCGATATCTGCTATGACCCGATCGGCGCCAATGTCTTCGACGAGTCGCTGCGCTGTCTGGCGTTTGGCGGGCGCATTCTTGTTCTGGGTTTCCTCGGCGGCGGGCCGTCGACCCCGCGCACCAACTATTTGCTGATCAAGTGCCTTGAAGTCATCGGCGTGCGCCTTGGCGGTGTCACCGAGCACAACCCCGAGATCGGCCGCGCCAATACTAAGCTGCTGGTCGAATTAGCGGGCCAAGGCAAGTTGAAGCCGCGCATCTCGCACCGCTTCCCGTTGGAGCGCGCCGCCGAAGCCGTGCAGGCGGTGATCGACCGCAAGGTGATCGGCAAGGCGGTGCTGGTTGGTTGAGGCTGCCGCTTGAACCTTTGCGCGTGGCGGGCGTTGGGTTTTCGTCGCAACCGATGAGGATCGCCATGGCCGCAAGCGTTCAACCCGACCTTGCCACGCTGCAAGCCGACCTCCAACAGCTACGCGCCGACTTCGCCAAGATGACCGCGGATGTGCGCACCATCGCCAATAACGGGGTGTCGCAGGCCAAGGGCCAGGCGCAAGAATCTGCCGAGAAAATGTGGGGCGAGGTGCGCCAAAAGGCGCAACAGGTCGGCCATGAGATCGAGGAGCGGCCGTTCGCCTCGGCGCTGGCGGCGTTTTCGACCGGCCTGATGCTCGGCATGCTGCTCAACGGCCGGCGTGGCTAGGCGAGGATGTCCCGCTCCGGGGCGCGGCTAGGCCTCGCCGCCGCGCTCGCCGTTCTGGCCCTGCTCGCTGGCGCGATCGCGCTGGTCTACTTCGCCCGGTCGCTCTTCCTGCTGCTCGCCGCGCAGGGTTTCGCGCCGGGCGCGGCCTGTGCTCTTACCGGCGTCTGCGCGATTGCCGCCGCCGCCGTTCTCGCCGTCGCCGGGCGGTTGCTCACGCGCCCGAAAGCGACTGAGCGTCCCGTTCCGGTCGCGCGCTCCAATGGCGTCGCCACCGACTTCGCGGCCGATCTCGGCGCGTTGGCGGCGCGGCAGATCGTCAACGCCACCCGCGAGCATCCCTATGAGACGATGGGCGCGGCGCTTGCCGCCGGCTTGGCTGTCGGCGCTGTCCCGGAGCTGCGCAAGATACTGACCGGGCTGTTCGAGCACTGAACCCTCGCAGGCCGCGGCCAACCAGTTTGGCCATTCATCCTGAGGAGCCCGCGAAGCTGTCGTCTCGAAGGATCAGTCGTAGACCATCCCGATCGTCTCGGACACCAGCACCGGCCGGCTGGCGCCTTCAAGTTCCATTGTGCCCTCGTTGGTGACACGCACCCCACCCTCGACCTTCTCCACCTCCTTGATCTTTAGCCGCAGGCGAATGCGCGACCCCGCCGGCACCGGACCGGTAAAGCGCACCCGGTTGGCGCCGTAATTGATCCCGCGCGAGCGCTGCTTGACCCGATAGATCGTCGAGGCGAGGCGCGGCACCAAGGACAAGGTCAGCCAGCCATGCGCGATGGTTTTGCCGCCGGGCATGTCCTTCTTCGCGCGCTCGACATCGACGTGGATCCACTGGTGGTCGCCGGTCGCGTCGGCAAATTTGTCGATCTGCTCCTGGGTCACCGTGTACCAGTCGCTGACCCCGATCTCCTTGCCGACATATTGGGAGAGGTCGCTCCCCCGTTCGACTTCAAGCATGGTTTGCTCCCCTAGGTTAGGCTCTACGGCCGCATGCAGAATTTGCTTTCGCCGGGCACCCTTAGCTTGTCGGCGAGGCGGGCGAAATCGACCGCGAGGCGGCGGGTGTCGCGTGGGTCGATGATCTCCTCGACCCAGAACGCCTCCGCGGTGCGAAACGGCGAGCGCAGCTTTTGCAGCCGCTCCTCGATCTCGGCGATCTTGGCGGCGCGGTCGGGCGCGGCGTCGATCTCGGCGCGGTAGGCCGCCTCGATCCCGCCTTCCAGCGGCAGCGAGCCCCAGCGCGCCGACAGCCAGGCATAGCGGATCGAAAACCGCCCCGCCGGCTGGTTGACCGCCCCGGCGACGCCAAACACGTTGCGCACCAGAAAGGTGCACCACGGGACCGTGGTCTGGTTGACCGCCGCCATCGCCCGTACCCCCTTGCGGATCGTCGCGGTCTTTTCTGCATCAAGCCCAATATGAAAACCCGGGCAGTCGCACAGATAGACTACCGGCAGGTGGAAGGTCTCCGCGAGGTCGACAAAGCGGATGATCTTGTCGCAGACATCGGCCGTCCAGGCGCCGCCATAGAAGAACGGATCGCTCGCCATCATCGCGACCGGCACCCCGTCGATCCGCGCCAGGCCGGTGATGATGCCGCGGCCGAACATGCGGCCCATCTCGAAGAACGAGCCCTGGTCGACCACCGCCTCGACGATCGGGCGCATCTTGTAGACCTGCCGGGTGTTGCGCGGGATCACGTCGAACAGGAACTCGTCGCGCCGCTCGGGGTCGTCGGTCTGCGGGCCTTTCGGCAACACCTCGTAGACCGAGGACGGCAGATACGAGAGAAACCGCCGGGTCGCCGCGAATGCCTCCTCCTCGGTGTCGACCGCATGGTCGACCGCGCCGCAGCGGGTCTGGATTTCCCAGCCGCCCAGCTCGAACCGGTCGAGTTGCTCGCGGCCCAGCGCGTTCACCACCGGCGGTCCGGCGACAAACATCGCCGAGGTCTCTTTGGTCATCACCGAATAATGCGACGAGGCAAACCGCGCCGAGCCAAGCCCCGCGACCGACCCCAGCCCCAGCGCCACCACCGGCACCAGCCCGAGATTGGTCGTGGTGTAGTAATAGGGCAGCGCCGAATTCACCCGGCCTGGCAGATTGGAACGGCCGGTGGTCTCGATCGTCTTCACCGAGCCGCCGCCACCCGAACCCTCGATGATGCGGACGATCGGCAGGCGCAGATCGTGCGCCATCTGCTCGGCCATCAGCGGCTTTTCGCGGATCGTCGCGTCCGCCGAGCCGCCGCGCACGGTGAAATCGTCGCCGACCACCACCACTGGCCGCCCGTCAATCCGTGCCCGCCCGAAAACGCAGTTCGACGGCACCAGCTCTTTCAGGTTGCCGTCGGAATCGTATTGCGCCTTCCCGGCGATCGCGCCGGTTTCATGGAAGCTGGCCTTGTCGACGAGGCCGTCGATGCGCTCGCGGATGGTCAGCTTGCCGGCATCGTGCTGGCGTTTGACCTTGTCGGCCCCGCCCAGTTCGCGCGCCATCCGCTCGCGTAGGCGCAGCTCGTCGAGTTCCGGCTGCCAGCTCATCCAACTCTCCGCCTGACAATCAACGCCATCATATTGCCGTTTTGGCATGCTACCGTTCAATCGTCGCGCCTCGAGGCACAACGGCCGGCGGCCCAATGAAAAATCGATAACTGGAGGTCGTGCCCGTCCGAACAGGAGGCGACGCCTCCTGTTACCGGCGCCAGTAACAGGAGGATAACAGGAGGTCCGCCTCCTGATAATGAGCTGATGGCTGGACAGCCCAGCGGCTCCCGGCAATGCTGCGCCAACCATCACAGGAGACGCCGTCACATGGCCATCGAACTTCACGCCTGGGGCACCCCGAACGGCCGCAAGATTTCGGTCGCGCTCGAGGAAATGGGCCTCCCCTACACGGTTCACCCGGTCAATATCTCGAAGGGCGAGCAGTTCAACCCCGCCTTTCTCAAGATCAGCCCCAACAACCGGATCCCGGCGATCGTCGACCCCGATGGGCCGGGCGGCAAGCCGATCAGCGTCTTCGAGTCAGGCGCAATCCTCATCTATCTCGGCGAGAAGACCGGCAAATTCTGGCCCAAAGGCGACCTTCGCGCGCAGGTCCCAGTGCTCGAATGGCTGATGTGGCAGATGGGCGGGTTCGGTCCGATGCCGGGCCAAGTCCACCATTTCCTGATGGTCAAGGACGAGGCCGATCGCAAATATGGGCTAGAGCGCTACATGAAGGAGACGCACCGGCTCTACGGCGTCTTCAATAAGCGCCTCGGCGAGGCGAGATACGCCGCCGGCGACGCCGTCTCGATCGCCGATTTCGCCATCCTCGGTTGGGCCTGGCGGCACGAACGGCATCAGGTTGATTTGAAGGACTATCCCAACGTCAAGCGCTGGTACGACGAGCTGATGGCGCGCCCAGCGACCAAGCGCGGCATGGAAATTTCGTTGGGCAACTGACCCCGCAGGGGTCATCCCGGCGAAGGCCGGGATCCACGACAAGGGAGACCCACAATTCCCCTCCGATCTTTCCTCTTTGCCCCCGGCAACCATCCACGTCGGGTCGAGAAAGCGCTGACCCTCGACGCCGACGCGGTGATCCTCGACCTCGAGGACGCGGTCGCCATCGCCGAGAAGCCGGCGACTCGCGAGACGGTCGTCGCAGCCTACGGGGAGCCGCGCACCGGGCTGCTCTATGTTCGGGTCAATGCCGCCGATACCGAGTTCTGCCACGGCGATTTCAACGCCATCGTCCATCCCGGGCTCGACGGCATCATCCTGCCCAAAGTCGAGAGCGCGGCGACGATCCAGACCATCGACTGGCTGCTCACCAATCTCGAACGCGAGCGCGGGCTGGCGCCGGGCGGCATCGACCTGATCCCGATCGTCGAAACGGCCAAGGGCCTGCGCGACATCGACGCCATCCTAGGTGCGGGCACCCGGGTCAAGCACTGCGCGTTCGGCGCCGGCGATTTTACCCTCGACGTCAACATGATCTGGGGCCGCGCCGAGAGCGAACTCGCCTATGCCCGCGCCCGTGTCGTCACTGCCAGCCGTGCCGCCGGGATCGAGGCGCCGCTCGACACGGTCTGGGTCGATCTGCAGGACGAGGAGGGGCTCGAAGCCTCCACTCGTACGGCGCTCGCCATGGGTTTCCAGGGCAAGATGTGCATCCATCCGAACCAGATACCGGTGGTCAATCGCGTCTTCACTCCGACCAACGCGGAGATCGATTTCGCCGAACGCGTCGTCGCCGCCTTCGCCCAGGCAGAGAAGGAAGGCAGCGCCGCCATTCAGCTCGACGGCAAGTTCATCGACTACCCGATCGTCTACCGCGCCCAACGCACCCTTGACACGATGGCGGCGATCCGAACCCGGAGCCGAAAATGACCGAGCCGAAGGCCGGGCCGCTCAGCGGCGTCACAGTCCTCGACCTGTGCAGCTATCTCGCTGGCCCGTATGGCGGCACCTTGCTCGCCGATCTCGGCGCGACCGTGATCAAGATCGAGGCGCCACAGGGCGATCAATTGCGCCAGTTCCCGTCGAGCCTACCCGGTGGAGATAGCCGGTTTTTTATCGGCGCCAACCGCGGCAAGCTCGCGCTCAGCCTCGATCTGAAGCAGAAGGAAGGGCTGGCGGCGCTCCACCGTATGGTCGAGCAGGCCGACGTGCTGATCGAGAATTTCCGCCCGTCGGTGCCGGCGCGGCTCGGCATCGATTATCCACGGCTGAAAAAGATCAATCCGCGACTGGTCTATGCTGGCGTCACCGGCTATGGCGATTCGGGGCCGCTCAGCGACAAGGGCGGGTTCGACCAGGTCCTGCAATGCCTGACGGGAATGACCGTCTTCCAGGGTGGCGGCATCGACAAGCCTCAACTCGTGCTTGGCTCGGTCGTGGACTATTTCACCTCGGCGCTGCTGGCCTATGGCGTGGCGGCGGCGCTCTACCACCGCGAGAAAACAGGCAAGGGCCAGTATCTGGCACTGTCGCTGCTGCGCAGCGCGCTGACGATCCAAGCCGGGCGCTTTGTCTGGGCCGATAGCGAAGGCCGCGATGTGGTGCGCGATTCAGGGACGGGCGGCCTCACCGGCATCCACCCGACCAAGCAGGGCATGCTCTATATCTCGGTGCACTCGAATCATTTCTTCCGGGCAATGTGCGAACTCGTCGGGCTCTCCGCGCTGGCCGACGATGCGCGCTACGATACTATGCGCAAGCGCGCGGCTGAGACGCCGGCCCTGGTGCCGCAAGTTCGCGCAGCGTTGGCGGCCAAGACCGCGCTCGAATGGGAAAAATTGTTCGGCGAGCGGGTGCCCTGCGCCGCCGTGCGCCCCATCGAGGATATGTTCGACCATCCCCAGGTGCTCTCCGAGAACCTGGTCGCGGAGATCGATCACCCGGTTGTCGACCGCTATCGGACGATGACCAAGCCGATCGCCTTCGCCGACACGCCCGGTCCGGCGCCGACCGCCGCGCCGCTACACGGTCAGCATTCGGACGAAGTGCTCGCTCGCTTTGGCTTTACCGCCGCCGAGATCGCGGCGCTGCGCGATACGGGTGCGGTGAAGTAGGCGTTAGGCGTCGCCGGAAAGCGGTTCTTGCAGCCAACGCGACAGCAGTCCGGCGATCACCGCTCCCAGGATCGGAGCCACCCAGAACAGCCATAGCTGACCGAGATATTCGCCGCCGGCGAATAGCGCCGGACCGGTGCTCCGCGCCGGGTTTACCGAGGTGTTGGTGACCGGGATCGACACCAGATGGATGAGCGTCAGCGCCAAGCCAATTGGGATGCCGGCGAGCCCCACCGCGGCGCCTTTGGAGGTCGTGCCGATGATGATGAACAGGAAGAAGAAGGTCATCACCACTTCCATCAGAAAGCAGCCGCCGAGCCCGTATTTGCCAGGGCTGAGGTCGCCGTAGCCGTTGCTGGCGAACCCGCCCGGAACCCAGCCGGCATGGCTCGAGGCGATGACATAGAGCACGGCCGCCGCGGCGATCGCCGCGACCACTTGGGCAACGATGTACGGAATGACATGGTAATTGGCGCAGCGCCCGGCCGCCCACAAACCAAGCGTTACCGCCGGGTTGAAGTGCCCGCCCGACACATGGCCGACGGCATACGCCATCGACAGAACAGTCAGCCCGAACGCGAGCGACACGACAAGAAAGGCGATGCCGAGATTTGGGAATCCCGCAGCCAACACCGCCGCGCCGCAGCCGCCAAACACCAGCCAGAACGTGCCGAAGAACTCTGCGGCGACTCGCCGCCCGGTATCGCTTCCCATCGTTTCCCCCTTCGCGCAGTTATTGGTTGTGGTTGTATTGCCTCTTGATAGTGAGCGCCAAGGGCGCTCAGCGCGGGGTCAATCGCGGGGCGAAAAATGCCCGCGTTTCAACGACCGAGTCTGCCGCGGCGGTGTCGTCGCGACCGATGTAATGGCCCGCAAACCACCCGGGTTTGGCCAAAGCATCGAAGGCGTGCAATGCGCCTGGGTAGACCTTGAACTCGAGCGTGTGTCCGTTCGTCTGTGCCGCGTCGCGCCAGCGCTGACAGCGCGCCGCCGGCGTCCATTCGTCAGCGCCGCCGAGCAGGATCAGCGTATCGCTTTCGAGCGGCGCGTTGGGCGGATCACAGCCGGGATAGAACGCGACAGCGGCGGCGAAGGGCGTCTCGTCTGCCCGGCGGACAACCCCGCCAAGAACCGCCTTCAACACCGCCCAGCCGCCGTGCGAGTAGCCGATCACCCCAACTGGCATTCCCGGCATGCCAAATCGCCCACGCAGATACGCCGCGCCGTCGAACGCATCGCGGGCCTGCACCTCGGGCGGTACCAGCTGGCCGCGATTGCAGACTTCGGTGTAACCGCGCGGTCGGTAGCTGTCGATCAGCAGAGCGACGTAACCCCAACGCGAAAGCTGGTCTGCCCACCAGCGGTCGTGCGCCACGACCCCGCCGCAGCCTGGCAACACGACGACAGCCGCTGTCGGCGCAGCGCCCGATGGCATCGTAAGTTCAGCCGGGGCGCCGCTTCTCGGCGCCCCGACCGCCCCCGGATCGAACCCGCCGGCCTCGCCCGTATGCGGCATGCCGCCAAGGAGCATGGCCGCCAGGACGGCCAATATTCTTCCCATAACGGGGTTATAGGAAGGAATGACCTCCAGTCATTCCCGCTACCGCCGATAGAATCAATACTCTTTGTAGTGGAGGAACTTGCCGCTCATCGTCACCTTGACGCGGTCGCCCTTCGCGTCGGGCTGGCGCTCAATCGCCATGTCAAAATCGATCGCGCTCATGATGCCGTCGCCGAATTCCTCCTGGATCAGCTCTTTCCAAGCGGTGCCGTAGACATTCACCAGCTCGTAGAAGCGATAGATCAGCGGGTCGCTCGGCGGCAGGGCTGGCAGCGAGCCACGATACGGAACCTCCTGGAGCAACAAAGTCTCTTCTTCGCCCAGTTCGAGGAGCTTGGCGGCGCGTTCGGCCTGCTCGGGTCGCAGTTTCATCTGGCCGAGCAGTGCCGCGGTGACGTAGGTCGGCGAGCCGCCGCCGATCTCGGCGCAGATCGTCTTCCAGCTGAGCTTCTTGAGGCGCTTGGCGGAAAGGATTTTCTCGGTGACTTCGGCACGCAGCATGAGAACCTCCCGGATCGCAAACCCCAAATGCTCCGCAACGCCCATGCCAATCCGCTAAGCTTGCTGCGATGCTGACCCTGAGCGTTCTCGACCAATCCCCAGTGCGACAAGGGGTGACCCCACGCGATGCTTTGCTCGAAACGATCGAGCTCGCGCGTCACTGCGAGGCGCTCGGTTATCGCCGCTATTGGCTGGCCGAACATCATGCGACCCCGGCGCTGGCCGGCAGCGCGCCGGAGATCATGATCGCGCGCATCGCCGCCGAGACCAGCCACATCCGCGTCGGGTCAGGCGGGGTGATGCTGTCGCACTACAGTTCGCTGAAGGTCGCCGAGCAGTTCCGCATGTTGGAGACGCTATATCCCGGCCGCATCGATCTCGGCATTGGCCGCGCCCCGGGCAGCGACCAGCTGACTGCGGCGGCGCTTGCGCACGGGCCGGGCGCGCTCGGCATCGAGCATTTCCCCAACCAGATCGCCGACCTGATCGGCTATCTCGAACACACGATCCCGAACGAGCACCCGTTCTCGCGCATCCAGCTAAGCCCCGATGGCGAGACCCTGCCAGAGATATGGATCCTCGGCTCCAGCGACCAGAGCGCGATCTTCGCCGCCTATTTCGGCCGCGCCTTCTCGTTCGCGCATTTCATCACCGACGAGGGCGGGCCGGAGATCATGGCCGCCTACAAAGCACAGTTCCGCCCATCACCCCAGCTCGCCACGCCGCAAGCGAGCATCGGCGTTTTTGTCATCTGTGCCGAGACCGAGGAGCGCGCCCGCTACCTCGCCGCCAGTCGCGACCTGGCGCGGCTGCGCAGCCGCCAGGGCATCCTGAAGCCGTTTCCGCTGCCCGAAGAGGCGCTCGCCTACCCCTATACCGACATGGAGAAGCGGGTTGTTGACTACCATCGCCGCCGCCAGATCGTTGGCACGCCCGAAACAGTGAAGCCGCAGCTGGAGACGCTCGCCGCCAGCTACGGGGTCGACGAGATCGTGGTGCTCACCATCACCCACGATTACCAGGCGCGAAAGCAATCCTATGTGCTGCTCGCCGACGTGTTCGGACTGCAGCCACCACTAGGCTGAACGATTGCGTCGGGTGGCCACGGGATTGTTCTTTGCCGGGCTGGTGCTCACCGGCTTCTGTCTCGTGCTGCGCCTCTACATGGGCCGCGCCGCCGAGAATATGCTGCAGCCCGGTGAACGCGTCATGCTGGCGGAGTTGCGCGACCCGATCCCAGGCAACGCCTTCCTCGCCTGCCCACCCGGATATTGCGCGGCGACGGCCGCGGCAAGCCCGGTGTTCGCGCTGTCGGTCGACCGTCTCGTCGAACGGTGGGGCGAGATGATCGCCGGCGAGAGCAATGTGATCCAGGTCGAGAATCAGCCAGCCGCGCACCGGCTCGTCCTAATCCAGCACACGCCGCTGCTGCGCTTCCCTGACGTCATCACGGTCGAATTCGTCGCCCTTGCATCGGACCAATCGAGTCTCGCGATCTACAGTCAGGCGCGCTACGGACGCGGCGATTTCGGCACCAATCGCAGGCGCGTGCTGCGTTGGCTGGATCGGCTGGCGCGGATCGCCGGTTAGTACAGCCCACCCGTACCGGTCATCACCGTTCGCGGTGGCGGCGGGACGATAGTGCCAACTGGCAGCGGCAAGACACCGGCCGCTGCGGGATTGCCATCATTCGAATCAGCCGGCGCCGCGGCGATCTGGTCGCTGCTCGGGCCGGTCCGCGGCCCGGTTCCGGGGCGAAAAGCTTCGACGACGGCATCCTTGTCGCCGGCTGATGTCGGCTGACCGGTGATAGAGTTGACCAGCACCATGTCGGCACCCGGCGCCTCCGGGAATGGCACCGCCGGCGCATCCTTCAGCGCATCGGCCATGAAGTCGCGAAAGATCGGCGCCACGACATTGCCGCCAGTCTCGCCATCACCGAGCGTGCGGGGCTGGTCGAAGCCGATATAGCCGCCGGCGGCGATATCGGGCGAAAATCCAACAAACCAAGCGTCGTTCCAATCGCTGGTCGTGCCGGTCTTACCGGCCAGCGGCTTCCCGACCGCCGCCACCTTGATGCCGGTGCCCTGCTGCACCACGCCTTCCATCATCGAGACCATCTGATGGTCGGCGATAGGATCGACCAGTGGATCGGGCTTGGTTGGCCGGTAGAACAGCGGCTTGTCGGCGAACTTCGCGTCCTTGATGTAGATCACAGAGACGTCAGGAGGGCCGACCGCAACATAGCCGGGTTCGCCTTCGGTGCCGTTGCGCGGCCCGGCGACAATGAAGCAAGCGGAACACGTACGGGTGCCCTTCTGGTAGAGGATGCGACCCTGACGGTCCTGCACCAGGTCGATGAGCGAGGGCAGGATGTTGTGCCCGCCATTGTCGAGCATGGAGTAGGCGGTGGTAAGCCGCAGCAGTGTCGTTTCGCCGGCGCCGAGCGCCATCGAGTAGTACAGCGGCATCTTATCCATGATACCGAATTGCTCGACCGTCTTTGCGATTGCTGGCAGGCCGATCAACGTTGCCAGCCGCGCCGTCGCCAGATTGCGCGAATGGACGAGCGCTTGGCGTAGGGTGGTCTGACCGACATAGCTGCCTTCGTAGTTGCCGGGCGTCCACATTGGCAGACCCGGTCCCTGCGGCAGCTCGATCGGCGCGTCTTCGATGACACTCGACGGCGTATAATTCTGTTGAAGCGCGGTAATGTAGACAAACGGCTTGATCGCCGAGCCAGGCTGCCGCTTGGCTTGCACCGCGCGGTCGAACTGGCTCTGCTGAAAGTCCCAGCCACCAACAATGGCAAAGACCCGGCCGGTCTTCGGGTCCATCGCGATGAACCCGCCGCCCACATCCGGAACCTGACGCAACCCGTAAAGCGACTGGCCGGAAGCGCGCTTGTCCACCGGCGCCGCAGCGCCGAGCGGCTCGACCAGAACGATATCGCCAGGGCTTAGCACCTCTTGCGCTCGCGACACCCCGGGCCCGAGCCTCTGGTCGGCGAGCGTCCGCCGGGCCCAACGCAACTCTTCGAGCGGGATGCGGCCCGCGGCGCCATTCTTCAGAAGAATCTGCGCGCCGCCATTATCGACGCCGAGCACCGCCGCCACCCGCCAGCTCGGCATCGCAGTCGGATCACCGATACCCGAAAGGGCGGCCTGTGCCGCCTGTGCGGTGGCGAGATGAGTCAACGGGCCGCGCCAGCCGTGGCGGCGGTCGTACTCGACGAGCCCATTGCGGAAAGCGCGTTCCGCCATCGCCTGATACACTGGCACATAGCTGGTACGAACGATAAGTCCCCCTTCATAGGCCATTTTCTCGCCGAATCGGTCGATGAGCTCGCGCCGCACCTGTTCGGCAAAATACCCGGCATCACCCGGGATCGGTTCAGCGCGGGGCCGCGCTTCAAGCGGCTGAGCTTTCGCCGCGTTGGCGTCGGCACGGCTGAGCCAACCCTGGTCGGCCATGCTGTCGAGCACCCAGTCCCGGCGCATGCGCGCCGCGTCGGGATGACGCTGCGGGTTGTAGTTGTTGGGCGCTTTCGGCAAGGCGGCAAGAAAGGCGGCCTCGGCCGGCGTTAGCTGGGCAAGCGTCTTGCCGAAATACGTGTCTGATGCGGCAGCGACACCGTAGGCCCCGGCGCCGAGATAGATTTCGTTCAGATAGATCTCGAGGATGCGATCCTTGCTAAGCTGGTTTTCGATGCGATAGGCAAGCAGCGCTTCCTTGATCTTGCGCGAGACCGAGACCTCGTTGGTCAGCAGAAAATGCCGGACGAGCTGCTGGGTGATGGTTGAGGCACCGATCGGCCGCTGCCCCCGCCGGTACCGAACGATATCGGCAAGCGCGGCGCGCAATATCGACATCGGATTGACCCCGTTGTGGCTGTAGAACTCACGATCCTCGGCGGCGAGAAACGCGTGCACAACCAGGGGCGGAATGTCGTTTATCGGGGTGATGATGCGGTGCTCGGAGGCATATTCGGCGATGAAACTACCGTCGCCGGCATAGACGCGGCTGCCGGTCGCCGGGGCGTAACTGAGGAGCTGCTGGTGGTCGGGCAGGTCGCGGCTGAAATGCGCGATCGCAAGCGCCAGCCCGCCGCTGGCGAAGATCGCGACGAGGATGCCGACGACGAAGATTAGCTGAGCGAGACCTCGCAAAAAACCGGTCGCCGCACCCAGTACCGCTGCGCCGCTCGGACGTTTTAGCAATCCTCGCATAGGGTTAGAAAATGCCATGCGCCCCTTGGTGTCGCCATAGGTGATTTCGCCCATCAACGCAAATGCGCAAACGATGATTGTCCTGGTTCATTCCGGCTCGCCTTCAACCAAATTTTTACCTCAAGCGGATAAGCCGGTCTGGCGTGGGGACCCTCTGCTTGGGTTCCTGGAGGTGCGCCATCGAAACGGCAAGCATCGATCGCGCGGATCTTCGGGAGGTTAGCGCTCTGCCTTTCACCGATCCGCGGCTCGAACAAGTTTATCTGTACTGGCGCGGCAAGGCAGCCGGCCGGGCTATGCCAAGCCGTGCCGACATCGACCCTATCGAGATCCCGAAGCTCTTACCGGACGTGATGCTCGTCGAGCGGCACGAGAATGGCCGCTACCGCTATCGTCTGATCGGGACGGAAAACACGCGCGCGCACGGCATGAACGCCACCGGCCGGTTCCTCGATGAAGTATTGCCTGGCCCCGATTACGCGGTCCATGTGCTCGGTCTGTACGACGAGTGCGTGCGGGAACGCCGGCCGCTTTACTCGGAATGCCTATTCTTTCCCCCCGGGCGTCAGGAGCCGGAACGCCACACCAAGGTGCTATTCATGCCGCTTTCCCCCGATTGCGAGACCGTCAACATGGTATTCGTGATCCAGGTGTTCCTCTATATCGACCGAGCGACGCGCGAGCGCCATTTCGTCGATGCCCGCCCCTACCAGGAAATTGTCCACACCTTGCTTTAGGATGTGGCAACCCTCGATCGCACCCTATTCAACCGTGTCCCAAGGCCCACGCGGGCGGAATTTCTCCGTATCGATTTCCGAGATGCCGTGAAAAGCGTCACGTCGGCCAAAATTTCGCGGCGTCGTGGCAGCGAAACTCGGCGTCTTCGGCGGCTGCATCAGTATCACCCCACGCGGACGCAAGAGGAATAGCAGCGCCGCCCCGGTGACGAACCCGCCAACATGCGCCCAGAACGCCACTCCCGCATCGCCGGGATCGCTAAGCAATCCGTCCAACAGCTGGAGGCCAAACCACAGGCCCAGCAAGATCCAGGCTGGCACGGCGATGATACGGATGAAGACGATGATCCACATTAACACGTGGACCTTAGCGTAGGGATAGACGAGCAAATAGGAGCCGAGTACTCCAGCGATCGCGCCCGACGCCCCGATCATCGGTACGGTCGACGACGTGTCCGGCAATGCCTGGCACAGCGCCGCAGCGACGCCGCTTATCAGATAGAGCAGCAGATAACGGACATGCCCTAGCAAGTCCTCGATATTGTTCCCGAAGATCCACAGGAACAGCATGTTACCGCCAAGATGCAACCAGCCTCCGTGCAAAAACATGCTGGTGAAGATCGTCATCCACGCCGGGATCGGTGCGCCTTCCGGTAGCGTCGAGGCGTGGAAGACGAACGCCGGGATCATCCCGTAGGCGGCGGTAACGGCATCGTCGTCCTGGCCCAACTGCCACAGGAAGACAAGGGTGCAAAGCGCAATCAGCGCGTAGGTGACATACGGAGTCCGGCTGATCGGATTGTCGTCATAGAGCGGCAGGAAGAAGAGCATCGAAACTCCTGCCGCCCTCGCCGCACGCTATTTACGTACCGACAAGGCCTAGTTGCGGACTCGACGGCTCGGCCATACTACGCATCGGGATACGCCCGGCGAGCCGCGCGAGCCGACCGCCCTCGACCCCCGCCCTCATCGCCGCCGCCATGCGTACCGGATCGTGCGACTTGGCGATCGCGGTGTTGACTAGCACCGCGTCGCAGCCCAGTTCCATCGCCAGCGCCGCATCGGACGCTGTACCGATTCCAGCGTCGAGCACTACGGGCACCGGGCTTCGCGCGCAGATAAGCTCGATCGCCGCCGGGTTGGCGAGGCCGCGCCCGGAGCCGATCAGCGAACCCAACGGCATCACTGCCGCGCAACCGACATCGGCGAGTTTCTGACAGGTCACCG
Source organism: Allostellaceae bacterium (assembly GCA_035935235.1). Classification (GTDB taxonomy): domain Bacteria; phylum Pseudomonadota; class Alphaproteobacteria; order ATCC43930; family CGMCC-115725; genus DATARH01. Next base: position 4,118 of record DASYXG010000456.1, on the reverse strand, counting down.
GATCGTCGTTGCAATAGGGCAGGACGACGAAGCCTTTGCGAACCAGCTCATCGGCCGCGGGCACCAATTGCTCGACATCGGGATAAAGCGTCTCGCGGTCGCCGATCAATTCAAGCTTGACCCAGTTCGTGTCGAGCGCCTCGCGCGCCAGTTCGGCGGTCAGGATCGCGTCGCGCGTGGTGACGCAGCCCGAGGTGTTGGGCAGCAACCGGCAACGCGGGCTCAGTACGTCGACGAGACTGCCTGAATACGAATCGAGGCTGATGCGGCGGATCGACATCGTCACCAGCTCGGCGCCGCTCGCCGCGAGCGAGTCGAGCATCACCTGCTGGTTGGGGTAACCGGCGGTGCCAATAAACAACCGCGACTTCAGCGCGGTGCCGGCGATCACAAACGGGTCGTTGGCCATGGCATGTCCTACCAAAATCCTTTATCCACCCTGCAACGGGCGGACGATCTCAACAGCGTCGCCCGCCTGGAGCGGCGCGTCGTCCCAGCTTGCCCGCCGCACCACGGCGCCGTTGACCGCGACCGCCAGAAACCGCGCGCCCGGATCGATACCGCGCGCAGCGAGCAGCTGCGCGATCGTCGTCGCTGCAACCTCCTCGTCGCGGCCGTTGAGCTTGATCTGTGTCATTGCGCAGCCACGGGGAGCAATTTATTGAACCGCCGCGGCGCGAAAGCTCTGGCCATCTCCGGCAACCGGCCGCTCAGAATGTAGTTGCTGACGATCGCGGCGCTGACTGGCGTCAACAGGATGCCGTTGCGATGATGTCCGGTCGCAATGACCAGCCCATCGATGCCGCTCGGCCCTAGCATCGGCGCGTCGTCGCGCGAACCCGGCCGGAACCCGACCCACATCTCGGCAATCGGTAGCTCCTCGATCGTCGGCAGCGCACGCCAGGTACCCTCAAGTAGCGCGAGGATGCCGCCTGCGGTGAGGTTTGTATCGAAGCCCCGCTCTTCGACGGTGGCGCCGATAACCAGCCTGCCGTCGAGACGCGGCGCCAGATAGGCGCGCGGCAGCCATACAACATGGCGGATCAGCGGCGCCGCCTTGTCCATCTGCAGCGCCAGCATTTGGCCCTTGATCGGGCGCACCGGCGGCAAATAGGGCGCCGGAATGCCACCAATCTCGCGCGACCAGGCTCCAGCGGCGAGCACGACAACATCCGCCTCCTCGCGACCGCGCTCGGTCTCTACGCCGCGAGCCTCGCCACCCGCAGTCACCACTTCAGTGACCGGGCAGTGCTCGTGCAGCTCCACCTCGGCGGCGCGGCAGGCGGCTATCAACGCGCGGGCCAAACAGCGATTCTCGACTTGGTGATCGTTGCGGCTTAAAACCGCGGCGGCGATGCCCGGTTTCAGATGCGGCTCTAACCGCCGCGCTTCAGCCGCATTAAGCCATTCGAGATCGAGGCCCAGCCCGCTCTGAAACTCGTACGAGTGACGCAAGGTCTCGGCGTCGTCCCGATTAAGCGCTACGTTGAGTGTCCCCTCGTCGCGATATTCCACAGAGATGCCACTGGCTGCTTCGAGTTCGCGGACGAAATCCGGCCATAGGCGCTGGCTTTCGAGGGTTAACGGCAGCAGCGGCTCCTCGCCCGGCTCGGTCTCGATCGTCGCAGCCAGCATCCCCGCCGCAGCCCAGCTCGCGCCGCGCCCCGCCGCGCCCCGATCGTAGACCACGACGCGGCAGCCGGCCTGGGCCAGCCGCCAGGCTATGCCCAGGCCGATGACGCCGGCGCCAATGATGACGGTCTTCGGTCGAGCGGATGATAAATTCGTTGGCGCGATGATGACGGACTCCCTTCACCGGGACTGGCCCGGCCAGGTTCAGTGGGTCTGTTCTCAGCCACCCTATCGCCCGCGAGCAATCCCGCGTGCCGGGCAGCACCCCAGCCTCATGCCGATTTTTGGGCGCGGGCCGGGCCGATGCAAGGGTTTTCTTCGCCGCACCGGTGTCCCCGATGCGAAGCCCCTCCGGATCAGCTGCGAAAACACAGCCGCAGCATTGGCCTCGATGGGGGTGGTGCGTGGGAACAAACATTGCCGGAAGATGTGCCGTCGCACAGGGTGCGTTTGACCTGAATCAACGTCTCGGCGTATATCCCGGCACCAGCTTGATTGGGTGGTAGAGAGACCTCGGTTGGCTCGTTGGCACCACGAAATAAGAGCACAATAACTCCCAAACAGTCACTCAATCGACGTTGATTTTCCTAAACCCTGAGCACCATCCCCACCCCAACCATAAGGAAAGGCGGTTATGAATTTTACTACACACGGCGTGGTCACTGCGGCGTTTCTTCTGGTAGCTGCTGGAACGTCACCAGTAATGGCACAGAGTGACAATGGACCATCGGTTGAAATCGAGACGACTTCGGTCGTGATCGGTGTCGGCGGTCAGTCCGGCGATGGGCTGCTCAATCTGCCGAACCTCGGCACGAATTGCGTCTACCCGTTCAAGGTCAGCGGGTTCGGCGCCGGCATTCAGGTCGCCGTTTCCAAGATCTCCGCGGCGGGACCAATCAGGAACCTGACCCGGCTTGAGGATTTTCCGGGCAACTACAGCGCTTCGGAGGGTCAGGCCACGGTACTTGCCGGCGCCGGCGCGATGTCGATGAAAAACACGGCCAACAACGTCCTTATCGATCTTACTTCGAAGACGGCGGGGCTCGGCTTGGGTATCGGCGCCTCAGGCCTGACGATAAATATGCTGATCGCACCCGCGACCGAGCCGCGGGCCTATGTGTTTGAATTCGGCTTCAACAAGAATTGGCTGAGCCTGGAAAACAAGAACAAGCTCAACCAGCTGGTCAACGCCTGGAAGTGCCGGTTCGTGAAGATCGACGTTGCCGGCCACACTGACACCACCGGGAAGGAAGCGAACAACCTCAACCTATCGGAACTGAGGGCGAACGCCGTGCGCGATTACCTCGTGGGAGCCGGTGTCGTTCCGGCTCGCGTCAACACGCACGTGCCCGGAGAGCAGAACCTCCAGGTGCCGACGCCCAACGGCGTCCGGTTGCGCAGCAACCGCGTGGTTGTCGTCACGATCCAGTAGCGTCACGGCGAAGGCGCGTCCCGCTCCCGGCGGGACGCGCTCGGACCCAGGCGTCACGGTTCGGGACACAGTACCGACAAATGCCAGCGGGAATTAACGTTTCGGTCAGATTTAGTCCGCATCCTATCGACCACGCGCTCCCGTGGCGCGCTGCCCGCATGGGCATCCTCCCCTCAGCCTTGAGGCCGCTTTCGTAGCGGCCTCTTTTTTTCCCGCATACGAGGCAAGCCGGCAGCTTGCTATCATCGCGGCCAGCCAGACGCGGAGTGAGTCACAATGATGATACGCACCGCATTTCGAGCCGTTGTCGTTGGCGTGTTGATTGGCTGGAGCCACGCGGCACCGGCCAATACCGCCACGCCCCTCAAAACTGAAATCGACGCCTACATTCACCGCCTGGAGGCGTCGACCAGCGGCCATTTGCATTGGGATGGCGCCGACAGCTATGAGGTCAAGGAAAGCGGCGACACTGCCATAGCCACAATCGCCAACGCCCATCTATCGTTTCGTAAGGATCCGGACGCGCAGAAACCGATCGTCTCAGTCACGCTCGACCGGATCGAGGTCAGGCGCGCGCCAGCGGCGGCGGCAACGAACCTGACCGAATATGCGATCGCGGTTCCGGCATCCTCGACGATCACAATCAACGATGGGACCGAACTCACCATCTCGCTGAAAGATGGCCGGATGAACTTTACGCTGGAAGCGCCCGGCGATCACCAGCGCGCTATGACCCTCGATGTGGCCGGCGGTCGCATCGAGCAGAAGGACCATAAGGACTATCTGGCCTTCGGGGCGCTAACGTCGAGCTGGAAGATCGTCCGCACCGACAACGGTGGCTGGCGCGCTCCGCTCGACTTGGAGCTCAAGGGTCTCGAATTTCTATTCAGCGAGGCGCCGCTAACCGGGAGTATCGACCGCGTAAGCAATATCGGCCAGGCGGTGGGTCCAAGTCTCGCCGATCTCGACGCGATGCGTGACAAGGTCGCGGAAATCCGTGAGCAGGACAGCCCGGAGCAGCGGGTCGCCGCTTGGCTGGAGCTGCTGCCAAAAT
>DASYXG010000455.1:0-2745 GCA_035935235.1 Allostellaceae bacterium | reverse complement strand
TCCAGCGGCAGGCCCGGATGACCGGTCAGCCTCTCGCCTTCCTTCCACATCTCGAGCGCCCGCTTCTTCATCTTCGGCAGCACCTCGGCGATCTTGCCGGTGTCGAGGTCGGCGGCGACGCCGGGATAGCCGGCGCGGGTGATCATCGCCGGCAGCTTACCGGTCTCAAACTGCTCGAGGGTCCAGGCGAGCGGATCCTCGACCAGGGTGCGATCCCAGTAGATGCGGTGGTTCTTGTTGCGCGGGCCGTAATGGTAATGCGCGCCGTTCCAGAAATGATCGAAGGCGAGGAGCTCGGTTTCTTCGGTGTATTTCTTGCCGGGCGTGCCGCCGATATCAGAGAGGACGTGAATGGCGAGCCCGCCATCGCCCATCGGCAGCCGCCGCATCTCAAGCCCGAAGCGGATGTTGCCGCACTCGAAGATGTCGGTGCCGCGATTGTGCTTCACGGTGTTGCGCTTGGTCGCGTAGAGCTCGCGGGCGCAGGCCTCGACCTCGGGCAGGACCTGGCGCACGGCGGTCATCTTGACGGTCTTGCCGATCGCCGGGTAGCCGGCGCGGTCGAGCATCTTGGTCAGATGAGACCCCAGGGTCTTGACGGTCCAGCCGATCGGGTTGCCGCAGGCGATCGGGTCCATCCGGTAGAGGTTGGTCAGATCGGCGCCGCCGAGCATCTCCGGCCCGGCGACCTTCAGTTCCTTGTTCTCCGGCCCATAGACATAGCTCTTCTCGATGTCGAAGCAGTTGAAGCGCAGCAAGGTCGTGTCCTTGCCGGCGACCTGCGCCTTGACCGAGATGACCACGCCCTGGTCGGCGTGGTCCTGTATGTTCTCGTCCCACAGCTCGTGCTTGACAACGAAGGTCAGGGGACCGGCGGCAAAACTCGTCTTCTGCATTGCTTCCATCATTTCTGGACACCCCTCCGTGGTGCAACTAGTCACTCAACCAGTTGCCGCGTATTTCACCCTTGATCTGGATCAAAGACAAGAGGGCGGCAGCGTAAACGTCAGTCTCCCTGCCCGGTCGGGGTGAATTCGAAGTCCTCCAGGGGCGCATCGTCAAAGAACGCCTTGTGCTCGCTCTGCGGGAACGGCCACAGCACCGGGGTGGGCTGGGCGCTGGTGTACCAGTTCTTGCAGCCGCCGACCCAGACGGTGCCAGGGAAGGCGGCGCCGAGACGGGCGAGGAATTTCTCGGTCGCGGCGACGGTCGGCGCCGCGACGACGCGGCGCGCGCGGGCCTCGTCGATAAGTTTCATGATGAGGCCGATCTCCTGCTCAAGGCCCAGTGGCACCGGCACGTTGTTCACCGGGCTGAACGGACCGTAAAGCATGAACAGGTTCGGAAAGCCAGGCAGCGCGATCCCGCCATAGGAGTAGATTCGCTCCCGCCAGGCCTCGTCGATGGTCGTGCCGTTGAGGCCCACAACGTTCATCGGGCGCATATAGGCGTGCGGGTCGAATCCGGTGGCGTAAACCAGCACATCGAGCTCGACCTTGGCGCCGTCGGCCATGACGATGCCGTCGGGCTGGATGCGATCGATGTGACCCTTGACGATGTGCGCGTTGGGGAGCTGCACCGCCTCGTAGTAATTCCGATCGGATTTGGGGATGCGCGTGCAGCCGAGATTGTAGTCGGGGGTAAGCTTCTGGCGGAGTTCGGGGTCCTTGATGGTGTCGAGAAACGACCAGTACTCGCGCTCCATCGCCTCGCGCTGCGGGCCGGGATAAAGGCGCCAGGCATCGCCCTCGTTGATCATCTGCCAGAGGCGGCGCTGCTCGCGGGCGTAGCCTCCGGGCAGGCGCAACTTGAGGCGCTCGCGCCAAGTGGCATGCGGGTTGTCGCGGATGTGGACCCATTGGGCGCGGCGGATGAACTGGGTGACATCGCAGCCGGCCCAGGCGAGCGCCTCGGTGATCTGCACGCCGCTGGCGCCGCTGCCGATGACGCCCCAGCGTTTACCCTCATAGGGCACGGAGTGATCCCAGCGCGCCGAGTGGAACGAAGGGCCAGCGAAGCTGTCACGGCCGGGGATATCGGGCAGCCTGGGCTGGTGCAAGAAACCGGTGGCGCAGATGAAGACATCGGCGGTGTCGGTGTTGCCTTTGGCCGTTTCGATGCGCCAGCGCCCGCCGGTGAAGCGGGCGGAGGTCACCGCCTCGTTGAAGCGGACGAACTTGGTGAGGCCGCGGTCGCGCGCGACCTTCCTGATGTAGGCCCAAATCTCGGTGGCCGGCGCGTATTTGCGCGACCAATTGTAGTTGGGTTGGAACGGAAATTCGTACTGGCGCGACAGGACATCGACAAAGAGGCCGGGAAAGGTGTTGTCGCGCCAGGTGCCACCGACCTCGCCGGCCTTTTCGTAGACGGCGAAGTCGATGCCGGCGCACTTTAGCGTCTCGGCCATGAACAAGCCGGCGACCCCGGCGCCGGCGACGACAACGCGGAATCCTTGATCAGCCATCCGGCCCTCGCAAGCCGCTTCTGCCACGCTCCAATCCGAGCTTATCATGAGCGTTGCCGGGTCATAGAGGGAGCGGTCGGCAGCCGACAGGCAGGATCACCATGTTTGGCGCCCGGACGATCGTGCGACAGACCAGCAAAGCATCCCTAGGGAAGCAGCGATGAACGATCTCAGCCGCTACGCTCGGGTGTTTGACGGCATCACACCGTGGCGAGGCAAGGTTCCAGCCGGTTTCACCGTCGATTTTCTCGGCACACTAACAGCAAAGGATTTTCAGGTTT
>DASYXG010000454.1:0-3681 GCA_035935235.1 Allostellaceae bacterium | reverse complement strand
AGCGCCACCGCGAACGCCGGTAGCCACGGCTGCGGGCTTCGCCGCGTTTTTTGCATGCGAGGCGGTATGATGTCCAAGCGACTGCCGAGTGAGCCCCTATTGGCTGCGGACTTTAGCCGTGGCGCGATTGCTGTCAACGCTGCTTCGCGTCGCGGAGGGTGAGCGAATAGTGCGGCTGCGGCGCAACCCCCACCGTGACGCCGCGGCACGCGCTTACGCCGGCGTGGTCGAGCAAGCGCGGCGGCCTGCGTTTTTCACCGGATACGGTGTCCCCGATACGCTCGACGGGCGATTCGAGCTGGTTTGCTTGCACGCTTTCTTCTTCTTGCACCGTTTGAAGGGAGAAACCGCGGCGGCTGCGGTTGGGCAGGAATTTTTCGACACGATGTTCGCCGATTTCGATCGCTCGCTGCGCGAGATCGGCACGGGCGACCTCTCCGTCGGACGCCAGGTGACGCGTATGGCCGAGGCCTTCTACGGACGAATCCGCGCCTATGAGGAGGGTCTCGCCGGCGACGACACGGCGCTCGCGGCGGCACTGACGCGCAATCTCTACGGTACGGCGCCCAGCGACTCCGAACGAGTGGCGCACATGGCAGCCTATGTACGGCGCGAGGCGGCCCGGCTGGCAGGAGAGCCAATAGCGGCGCTGGTCGCCGGCGCTATCGAATTCGGCTCGCCATGAGCGATCCGGCCCCCGAGTTCTCGCGGCCGGTGCCGTTGACGCGGATCGGCTCCGAGCCCTTCCGTCAGGAGATCGTCGCCAGCGATGCCGAGCGGGCGGCTCTCGTCAAGCGCTTTGCGTTGGTCTCGCTCGACCGCCTCGCGGCGACGGTGGAGCTGGTGCGTGAGCGCGGCGGCACGATCCTGTTGACCGCCCAGTTTTCCGCCGAGTTCGCGCAGGAATGCGTGGTCTCGCTCGAACTGGTCGCGGGCAGCGCCAATGCCAGCTTCACGCTGCGCTACGGTCCGACCGATGCCGAGCCGGAGAGTGAAAGCGACGACGACCCGGCCTTCGAGCCGCTGACCGGCGACGCAATTGATATCGGCGAGGCAGTGGCGCAGGAGTTTTCGCTGTCGCTGCCGCCATTTCCGCGCGCACCCGGCGTGGCGATCGATGAGCTTCCGCCCGAACCGGAAGGGGAAAGCCCTTTTGCCGTGTTGGCGCGGACGAAACCCGACGGCTAGGTGCGCGTCACCCGGCCTTGAGCCGTTTTGCCGCCTCGACCGCGAAATAGGTCAGCACCCCGTCCGCCCCAGCGCGTTTGAAGCACAAGAGGCTCTCCAGCATCGCCCGCTCGCCGTCGAGCCAGCCGCGCTCGGCGGCGGCCTGGATCATCGAATATTCGCCCGAGACCTGGTAGGCGAAGGTCGGCATGCGGAACGCGTCCTTCACCGCGCGCACCACGTCGAGATACGGCAGGCCCGGCTTGACCATGACCATGTCGGCGCCCTCGGCGATGTCGAGCGCGACCTCGCGCAGCGCTTCATCGCCATTGGCCGGGTCCATCTGGTAGGTGCGCTTGTCGGCGCTGCCGAGCGAGGAGGCGGAGCCGATCGCGTCGCGGAACGGCGCGAAGAAGGACGAGGCGTATTTCGCCGCGTAGGACATGATGCGCACGCGGTCGAACCCGGCCTCGTCGAGGGCGCGGCGCACGGCGCCGACCCGGCCGTCCATCATGTCCGACGGCGCGATGATATCGCAGCCGGCCTCGGCCTGGACGATCGCCTGACGCTGCAATATCGCCACGGTCTCGTCGTTCGCGACATAGCCGTCGCGAATAACGCCGTCATGCCCGTGCGAAGTGAAGGGGTCGAGCGCCACGTCACATAACACGCCCATCTCGGGTACGGCTTTTTTGAGCGCGCTGACCGCGCGGCAGATCAGGTTAGCAGGATTGACCGCCTCGCTGCCGTCGGGGTCCTTCAACGCCGGATCGACCGCAGGGAAAACGGCGATCGTCGGGATGCCGAGCGCGGCAGCCTCGCCGGCGGCGTCGACGAGCGACGAAAGCGAGTGGCGATAGGCGCCGGGCATCGTGTCCACCGGCACGCGCTTGGCCTCGTCATGAACGAAGACCGGCCAGATCAGATCGGCGGCGGTGAGCGTATTCTCGGCGACGAGCTTTCTCGACCACACGTCGCGGCGATTACGCCGCAAGCGCGAAGTCGGGTAAGGCGGCAGCGGCGGCAGATAAGACTGGGTCACGGGTCGCATCCTCTGGCGAACACCTTAAGAATAGCTCACCCGAGCGCGTAATCGTAGCGAATGAACCCGTTGAACTTCGCCAGCCGGTCGTAAAGCAGCCGCGCGGTGGTGTTGTTCTCCTTGGTCGACCAATAGAGCCTGAGGCAATCGCGCTCGCGCGCGACCTGAGCGACCCGTTCGATCAGCGCCCGCCCAGCGCCCGTACCGCGCGCTCCCGCGTCGACGAACAGATCCTGCAGATAGCAGACTTGTTTCGGCGACCAGGCATGATCGTGAAACAGGTAATGGGTGATCCCGATAAGCGGAGCCGAAGCGTCACCGAGCCGCGCGCCGAAACCATAAATTGGCCCAGGCGCCATCAGCCGCCTCCAGGTATGTTCGTAATTGGTTTCCGGCAGGCTGGTTTCATAGAAATCGAGGTAGCCGCGCCACAGCTCGGCCCAACGCCAACGGTCATCAGGGCGGAATTCGGTGACAACGATATCGCTCATCTCTTGCCTCCCGCAGCGGAGTCGAAGCATATCGGATGAGGGCATTGTGCGGGGGACCCGATGTTGATCTTTCGCCAGCTGTTCGATCCGCAATCGTCGACCTACACCTATTTGCTCGGCGACAGCGCCAGCGGCCAGGCTGTGCTGATCGACCCCGTCTTCGAACAGGTGCGGCGCGACGCCGCGCTGATCGACGAGCTCGGTCTCAAATTGACCGCGACGCTCGAAACCCATGTTCATGCCGACCACGTTACCGGCGCCTGGCTCATGAAGCAGCGCACCGGCAGCAAGATCATGGTGGCGAAATCGTCCGGCGCGGAGGGAGCCGATCGCTATCTGGTACAGGACGACGTTATCGCCTTTGGCGGCCGTCGGTTGCTCGTTCGCGCCACTCCGGGCCACACCGGCGGCTGCCTCACCTATGTGCTCGACGACAATTCGATGGCGTTCACCGGCGATTGCCTGCTCATCCGCGGCAGCGGCCGCACCGATTTCCAGGAGGGCGACGCGACAGCAATGTACCGTTCGGTGCGCGAGCAGATTTTTGCGTTGCCCAACGATTGCCTCCTCTATCCGGCGCACGATTACCGCGGCCTCACCGTCACCAGCGTCGGCGAGGAACGGCGCTACAACCCGCGGCTCGGCGGCGATATCGCGCTAGGCGATTTCGCCGGCTACATGAAGAATCTGCGGCTCGCCCATCCCAAGCTGCTCGATGTCGCGGTGCCGGCCAATTTGCGGTGCGGCCGGCCGGACAGCCAGGAAGGGCCGGGTGCGGACCCGAACTGGGCGCATCTACGCTACAGCTTCGCCGGCTTGTGGGAGATCGATCCGCACGGGCTCGAGGAACATCAGACCCCGGTGCAAATCCTCGACGTGCGCGAGCCCGACGAGTTCACCGGGCCGCTCGGCCATATCGAAGGCGCGGTGCTGATACCCTTGGGCGAGCTCGCCGAGCGCGCCGGGGAATTGGCAAAAGAT
>DASYXG010000453.1:0-5916 GCA_035935235.1 Allostellaceae bacterium | reverse complement strand
TCGAGGATGTAGCGGGCACCAATCGCGGCGATGCCGACCGCGTGCTTGTCGGCGATCAGCTTGAGTGCTGCAAGTAGTTCCTGGAACAGCGCCCAGCCGCCCCAGGCGTCGATCATGTTCTTGTATTTCTGCTGCGAGACGGTTGCGAGGTCGAAGCGGCCGGGCTCCGGGCGGCCGAGCCGGGATTCCGAGAGCAGCCCGCCGAGCAGGGTGCCGTAGGTGAGTAGCGTGATTCCATGCGTAGCGCAGTATTCGACCATCCGCGCCGCCGGCCGGCGGTCGACCAGCGAATACTGCACCTGGTTCGAGACGATGCGGACGCCGGCGTCGGCGATGATCGCCAGCCGCTCGGTATCGAAATTGGTCAGCGCCAGATGGCGGATTTGGCCTTCGTCGCGCAGATCGGCGAGGTGTTTTAGCGCATCGAGATAGCGCCGGTCGCTGTAGTCCCACCAGTGGAACTGCAGCAGGTCGAGGCAGTCGACGCGCATCCGCCGGCGCGATACCGCGACCGCATCCTCGACGACTCGCCGGGTCATCGGGCCCGGCGGCGGCACCCATTTGGTGAAGGCCTGAGTCTCGGCGAGCGCCGCCTCGCCGCGACGGGCGGTGAGCTGTTGGCGAAACGCGCCGATCAGGTCCTCGGCCGGGCCGTAATGATCGGCGAGGTCCCAGGTGGTGAACCCGGCATCGTGATAGGCAAGCATCGCCTCGATCGCCTGCGCCGGATCGACTCGCCCGTGCCCGCCCGACACCTGCCACATCCCATTGAGCAGCCGGCAGATCGTCAGATCGGAGGTGAAGGCAAACCGCGCGGTCTCTGCTAGCGTCATGAGGCAAGTCTAACGCGGTGGGGGAGGCGAGGGGAGATGGGCCAGCAGATCGAGGAACTGGCGCGCTTCGTCGCCGAAACGCGCTACAGCGACATACCCGAGGCGGTGCGGCAGCACGCCAAGATTACCTTTCTCGACACACTCGGGGTGATCCTCGCGGGCTCGACCCGGCCAGAGGTGGCGGCGCTGCGCGGAAAGCTGGCAAGCGGCGGCAACGTTACGGTCTACGCGCCTAGCTGGCCGCGCACCGACGCACGCACGGCGGCGCTGCTCAACGGCATCGCCGGCCGGGCAATTGAGCTTTGCGAAGGCTTGCGACTCGTTTCCGGCCAGGCAGCGATGCAGGTGCTTCCCGGCGTGCTTGCGGTGGCCGAGATGGCGGGCAGTTCGGGCGCCGATATCATGGCGGCGCTGATCCTCGGCTATGAGGTCGCCGGTCGGCTCGCTGGTGCTTTCACGCCACGTCCGCTGGCGCATCAGAATGGCCAGGTGTCGCTGCTCGCCGCGGCGGCGGCCGGCGCCCGGCTGCGCGGGCTCGATGCGGCGGGGTGCAGCTTGGCGATGCGCATCGCCACAACTCTCGTGCTGACCCCGAGCTACACCAATGCCGTGGCCGGTGCGACCGCGCTCAATGTCGCCGGCGGAATGAGCGGGTTCGCCGCCGCGCTCGCGCCTGAGCTGGCGCTGGCCGGTTTCGCGGCGCAGCCCGACGCGGTCGAAGAGGCGCTCGGGCAATTGGTCGGCAGTGAGTTCGCGCCCGAGCGTCTACTCGACGGGCTCGGCAGCGAGTGGCAGATCACGCGCAATTATTACCGGCTCTACGCGTGCTGTAATCCGATCCATCCGGCGCTCGATTGTCTGGCGGCGGCGCTTGCTGAGCTAAAGCCGCGGGCCGCGGAGGTCGCGCGCATCGATGCCGCGACTTATCGCTTTGCCTCGGTGATGCGCAACCCAGACCCGCCCAATTACTTTGCCTCGAAATATTCGCTGCCGCATGCTGCCGCAACGATGGTGGTACGCGGGGGCGCCGGGTTCTCGGCGCTCGACGACAGCGCCTTGACCGATCCGCAGATCGCGGCGTTGCGCCACAAGGTTCATATCGTCGAAGACCCGGCGATGAGCGCCGTCGCGCCAAAGCTGCGGCCCGCCCGCGTCACCGTGACCCTCGGTGACGGCCGTAGCGCGACCTGCGCTCGCGACAGCCATCGCGGCGACTTCAACGATCCGTTCTCGCAAGAGGAGATGCGGGGCAAGTTCCGCGAGCTGGCCGGGGTGGTGTTGACGGGTGACGGCGCCGCCGCCGCCGAGGCCACAATCGATCGCATCGACGAGTGGGCGAATGTCGGTGAACTCACCAACCTTATGCGGCGTCACGGCCGCGCTTGAGACGCCGCCCGGCCGGGGGCTAACATCCGGGCCGAACCTAATGCGAGGAGAGCGCCATGGCCTTTTACGAACTGCGCCAATACCACGTCCGCCCCGGCAAGATGGATGAATGGGTCAAGATCATGGAGGAGGAGATCATCCCCTTCCAGGTGTCTAAGGGCATGGTCATCACCGGCAGCTTCCGCGGCGAAACCGACGATTCCAAATACGTCTGGATGCGCCGGTTCGAAAGCGAGGCGCAGCGCGAGGCGCTCTACAAGGCGGTCTACGAGACCGATTACTGGAAGACCAAGATCGCGCCGCGTGTGCCCGACTGCCTCGACCGCGAAAAGATGGTCATCACCCGCATCGTGCCGACGCCGAAATCGACGGTGGCATAGCCCGGTGGGTTAGTATGGGGCCGTGCCCTTGACGACGTTGCGGTGCATGACGCGGCGGTATTTGGTCATCTCGTAATTGGCGACGGCGCGGTGCAACAGGCACCGATTGTCCCACATCACCAAGTCGCCCCTCCGCCAGCGATGGGCGTAGGTGAAACGCGGCTGGGTCGCGTGGCGCAGCAACTCGTCGAGCAGCGCCACGCCCTCGGCTTCCGGCAGGCCGACAATTCCCATCGCGTGGTGGCCGAGATAGAGCGCCTTGCGGCCGGTCTCTGGGTGCGTGCGCGCCAGCGGGTGATCGACCGGTGGCAACTCGTTGGCGTAATAACCTGGCCGGCGTCCATGCTCCCATTGGAAAACGACGCACAGCCCGACGATCCGCTGTTTTATCGTCTCTGGTAGCGCCTCGTAGGCGAGCGCGGTGTTGGCGAACTCGGTGTCGCCGCCGAGGGGCGGCAACTCGACCGCATAAAGCGTCGTCAACGCCGGCGGCACCCGATAATAGGGTTTGTCGGTATGCCAGCGGTAATTGGCGCCCTTGGCGAAGCGGTCGCTGGGGTTGCCGTCGGCATCGAGATTGGCGGTGACGTGTGCCACGCCCTGGCGCTTGCCGGGGCGTCCGCCGCCATGGCTCTCGACCTCCCCAAACTGCGCGGTGAATTCGTACTGCTGTTCGCGGGTCAGCGCCTGGTTCGGGAAGACGACGACATGGCGGTCGAGCAGCGCGGCGACGATGCGCTCGCGCGCATGGAGTGTCAGTGGCCGCGACAGATCGAGGTCGTCAATCGCAACCCCGACCGGAGCCGATAGCCTCTCGCCGAGAACCGCGACCAACGGACCAGCCTCTAATCGTGCAGCTTGTGCAGGAAGCCGGTGCGTTGCGCGGCGCCTGCAGTGAGGAACTGGGCGTCCTGCCCGGCGAGGATGAAGCGCGCGCCCATCTCGATATAGCGCGGCATGATCTGCTCGTTATAGATGCCGGCCATGCCGGGGAATTTGCCGTGCTGCTTGCAGGCCGCGATCATCGTCTTGTAAGCCTCGGCGACCTTCTCGTTGCCGAAATCGCCGTGGATGCCCATTTCGGCGCACAAATCGTTGGTCCCGATCAGCAGCACGTCGACCCCCGGCACCGCGGCGATGTCGCCGGCGTTACGCATCGCGGTCGGCGTCTCCAGCATCACGACGGTGAGATTGGCAGCGTTCAGGGTGGATGCGGCCTCGCTGCTCGATGCCGAGCGCAGCCCGTAATGCGGCCCGATCCCGCCCATAGAGCGATGCCCAACGGGCGGGTATTTGAGGCGATTGACAACCTCCCGCGCCTCGTCGGCGGTGTCGACATGCGGCATGACGATGCCGAGCGCGCCGTTGTCGAGCGCGCGTGTTGCGATCGGGTATTCGCCGTTGGGCACGCGGGCGATTGGGGCGATGCCGGCATCGAGAGCGGCGGTCGAGATCTGCGCGCACGCCTCCAACGACATCACTCCGTGCTCCATGTCGAGGAACAGCCAGTCGAAGCCGGCGACCGCCATCGCCTTGGCGATCTCGACGCTGCGCGTCATGCGGATGCCGACGCCGAGGGCCAAGTGGCCGGCTTCGAGTTTCTCGCGGGCGACATTGCGGACGGCGGCCATCGGCTACTCCCTGAGGCAATTGGTTCGTCGTTGCCCGGTCAGCCTGCACCTTCTAGGCTTTAGCGGCAAGGCGGCCACGCCGGCGATTCAGGACATCGACGTATGACCAACGGCCATTCGCGCGAGACGCGCTCGCGGTTTCACGTACTCGCGCTGCCGCACACGGTCTCAACGCGCGAATACAATGTCTGCGCGTTCACGCAGAAGGTCGTGCGGCTTTGCGCGCTGTTGAAGCAGCGCGGACATCAGGTGATCCATTACGGCCATCGGGACTCCGTTGTGGAATGTGACGAGCACGTCACCGTCACCGATGACGAGGTCCTGCGCCGGTCCTATGGCGCGCATGATTGGCGTACCCAGGGTTTCCCGCCCTTCGACACTCGCGACTACGCCTACAAGTCGTTTCACGACAACGCGATCCCGCAAATCGGGCAACGCAAGCAACAAGGCGACTTCTTGTTGTGCATGTTCGGTTCGGGCCATCGTCCCGCGGCTGAGGCGCATCGCGACCTGATCGTCTGCGAACCCGGTATCGGCTATCCCGGCGGTCATTTCGCGCCCTACAAGGTGTTCGAGTCCTACGCGATTTTGCATGCCTATCTCGGCCTCAGAAGCGTCGGACGGATGAACAACCGCATGTGGTACGACGTCGTCATCCCCAACTATTTCGAACTCGACGATTTCGAGTACAGCGAGGAGAAGGACGATTATTTCCTGGGCCGGATCAACGACGGCAAGGGCGTCCACCTGGCGATGCAAATCGCCGAGGCGACCGGCGACCGGTTGATCGTCGCCGGCCCGGGCTTGATCGAACGCATGGGAACGCGCGGCACCCGGCCGCGCGCGGAGTTCGTCGAGCATGTCGGGGTCGCCGATGTCGAGACCCGCAAACGGCTGATGTCGAGAGCCAAAGCGATGCTGTTGCCCTCGATCTTTCTCGAGCCGTTTTGCGGAGTCCATGTCGAGGCGATGCTCTCGGGAACTCCTGTGATCACCACCGATTGGGGCGCCTTCAGCGAATACAACATCCACGGCGTTACCGGTTATCGCTGCCGCACCTTCGAGCAGTTCGTCTGGGCAGCGCGCAACATCGGCACTATTCGCCCCGCGGTCTGCCGCGACTGGGCCGCGAGCAACTTCTCGATGGAACGCGTCGGCGAGATGTATGACGAATACTTCTATAGCATTCGAAATTTGATCGATGGCAACGGCTGGTATTCCGACAATCCCGATCGCACCGAGCTCGATTGGCTGAGGAAACACTGGCTTTGGGAAAGCGGCGTCATTTCGCCGGCGCCGGCGAGATAAACGACGGTTTGCTTTAACCTTAAATTTTCTTGAAAAGCCCTCAATCAAGAATAGAACGTGTCCCCAAAATCAGGAGCGACATTACTTGCCGCTCGAGACGAGGGATGTTCGATGCTGCGACGGATTCTGGCTGGAGCCGCTCTTATTTTGCTGGTCGCGATGGTGTTCCCCCTCGCGCGCGACGCCTATCAGCGCAATCGGGTCATGAGCAAACTCGACCCGGTACTGACGCAACAGGACCGCCAGGCCTTCCAGGCATGGCAGGGCGACGCGCTCTCGTTTGCCCAGAGCCTTTATGCCCGCTGCCAGATCGCCAACGGGCAGGACGCCAAAACGTGCGAGCCCTACCGGCTGGCGCAGGACTAAGCCGCACTTCTA
>DASYXG010000452.1:0-2129 GCA_035935235.1 Allostellaceae bacterium | reverse complement strand
TCTCACCATCCCCGACGAGCTGGTTGAGGCGGCGAAGATCGACGGCGCCGGGCCGCTGCGGTTCTTCGTCGATACGGTGATCCCGCTGTCGGCGACCAACATCGCCGCGCTGTTCGTGATTCTGTTCATCTTCGGGTGGAATCAGTATCTGTGGCCGCTTCTGGTCACCAATACGCCGTCGATGACGACGATCATCATCGGCATTCGCCAGATGATCGGAAATGGCGACACCCAGACCGAATGGCAGATCGTCATGGCGACCGCGCTGCTGGCGATCGTGCCGCCGGTGCTGGTGGTGCTGTTGATGCAGCGCTGGTTCGTCAAGGGCCTGGTCGAGAGCGAGAAATGAGCGAGCTGGCCTATCGCCCGGCGGTGATTGGCGATGCCGCCGACATCCATGCGCTGCTGCTCAAGGTTGCTGACGAGATTCCCGTGTTGGTCGATACGCTGGAGCGAGAAGAAGCCCTTTACGCCATTGTCCGAAATTGCGTTCGAACGGGAGAGTCTTGGGTCGCAGAAGATGGCGGGAACATTATCGGCTTTTTGTTGGTTGAACCCAACCAACTAGAGCGCTTCTGGGGCGAGAACGAGGTTCTCGACTTGCGATATGCCGGCACCGGGCCGAACCATCGCGGGAAAGGTGTTTTCCCTACTCTTCTGAGCAAAGCGATTAACCGCATGGTGGTGCTCACTGCGGTTGTTAAGGACGCCAATAAGTCGAGTATGGTCGCCCGTTTGAAAAAGGCCGGTTTTCGCCAAGCGGAAACTCGCGTCGGCGAACAGCATTTCCGCCGGGAACCCTAAGGGCAGACATAAATGGCCACGCTGACCCTCGACAACGTCAAGAAATCCTATGCCGATCGCGAGGTTGTCCACGGTGTCAGCTGCGATGTCGCCGATGGCGAGCTGGTGGTCGTGGTCGGGCCTTCGGGGTGTGGGAAATCGACCCTGTTGCGCATGGTCGCCGGGCTCGAGGACATCACCTCGGGGGCGGTGGCGATCGATGGCCGCGTGGTCAACGGGGTCGAGCCCAAGGATCGCGACATCGCGATGGTGTTCCAGAATTACGCGCTCTACCCGCATATGAGCTGCTTCGACAATATGGCCTATGGCCTCAGAATGCGCGGCACGGCGCGCGAGGAGATCGCCAAGCGGGTCGACCGCGCCGCCCGCATCCTCCAGCTCGATGGCCTCCTCGATCGCAAGCCGCGCCAGCTCTCGGGCGGGCAGCGCCAGCGGGTTGCGATGGGCCGCGCCATCGTCCGCGATCCCAAGGTGTTCCTCTTCGACGAGCCGCTCTCCAACCTCGACGCCAAGCTCAGGGTGCAGATGCGGGTCGAGATCAAGCGGCTTCAGCAGGAATTGGGCACCACCTCGCTTTATGTGACCCACGATCAGGTTGAGGCGATGACCCTCGCCGACCGGCTCATCGTGATGAACGCCGGCAACGCCGATCAGATCGGCCCGCCACTGGACCTCTACGAGCAGCCGGCGACCGCCTTCGTCGCCGGGTTTATCGGCTCGCCGGCGATGAACCTGATCGAGGGACGGTGCGACGGCTCCGGCGTGATGATTGGCAATTGTGCCTTGCCGGTCGCGAGCAAGGTCGTGGCTGGAACGCGTGTGCTGGTCGGCTTGCGGCCCGAGCATTTGGAGTTGGCGGAGGGCGGCCCCTTGCCGCTCAAAATCGAGCTTTTGGAGCGGCTCGGCGCCGACACTATCGTCCATGGCAGGCTGGGCGGCGACGGCATCGTCGTGACCGCTCGCGCCGCCGGCACGATCGACCCGCCGCTGGGCGAAACTCTTCGCTTCGCGGTGCGCCCGGAACACATCCATCTATTCGACGCCGAGAGCGGCGCGAGGCTCTAATCCGTCTCGTCGATCAGGTGGATAAACGAGCCGGCGACTCGGTCGCGTCGTAATCCGGCGTGCCCGAGACCATTGCCGCTCGCGTCCGCAATCGCGAAGAGCGGGTCGGCATCGCCTTCTTCGACGATGCTTGCGTAGTGGAATTCGTGGCCGCGAAAGCGCGTCGCGTCACCCCGAAACAGGTTCGGCGCCAGCAGCGTCGCAACCCGGTAGCCGAGATGGCGTCGCGGTTCGGCGAAGCTGGTATGGAGCGGCAGGAT
>DASYXG010000451.1:0-3619 GCA_035935235.1 Allostellaceae bacterium | reverse complement strand
GTCCGGCGGGAGATCGAACACCAGCGGCTGGTCGCCGGAGGCGGACGCAGCCCGAGCGGCTTGCTGCGCCCCGGCCGAAGCAGCCCAGAACGCAAACGCCACGGCAGAGAGACCCGACAACACTGCTGTCATGCGCATCATCAGCCGACCATGTTGCCCTTTGGCACAATACGCCCTTGGCGTCGGCGGTTATAGTGGACGAGGCTCGGCGGGAGGTGGCGATGACCACGCGTTCCGGCGTTACACGGGAGCTGGCGGAATTTGTCGCCGGCTCGCAATGGCGTGACATCCCGCCCACGGCGCGGCGCGAAGGCGTGCGCGGTCTGTTGAACTATGTCGGCTGCGCGCTAGGTGGCTGCGGCGATGAGGCGATCGGGTTGGCGATCCGGGTGTTGAGCCCGTGTTTCGGACCCGGCGAGGCCGGGCTCATCGGCCGGAGCGAGCGCTGCGACATCCTCAACGCCGCTTTTGTCAATGCGGCGAGCGCCAATGTCCTCGAATACGACGACACGCATCTGCCGACGGTGATGCACCCGGCGGCGCCGGTCGCCCCCGGCCTCTTCGCGCTGGCCGAGGCGCGCGGCGCCAGTGGCATCGAGCTGCTGCACGCCTTCATCCTCGGGGTCGAGGCTTCGTGCCGGGTCGGCAACGCGCTGATGCCGCACCATTACCGGCGCGGCGCGCACATCACCGCGACCTGCGGCATCTTCGGCGCCGCCGCGGCGGCCGGGAAGCTGCTGGGGCTCGACCCGGTACGAATGAACTGGGCGTTGGGACACGCCGCGACACAATCGGCCGGCCTCGTCGAAAGCCTTGGCAGCATGTCGAAGAGCATCGGGGTGGGAAACGCGGCGCGTAACGGACTTGCCGGCGCGCTGTTCGCGGAGGGCGGGTTCACTGCCGCCGAAAGCGCGATCGAAGGCAAATACGGGTTCGCCGCGGTCGCCAGCGACACGGTCGATCTCGGCAAGATCACCGGCGGGCTCGGCGCCGAGTGGGAGATCTTGGCCAATGCCTACAAGCCCTACCCATGCGGGGTGGTGTTGTTCCCGGTGATCGACGCCTGCCTCGAATTGCGCAAGCGCATCACCGCGCCGGTGGACCAGATCACCGCGGTCGCGGTGCGCGGCCATCCGTTGTTGCGCGAGCGCACCGACCGGCCAGTTGTCGCCGACGGACGCTCGGCGAAGGTCAGCCTGCAGCACAGCGTCGCGGTGGCGCTGCTGCAGGGCGCGGCGGGGATCGCGCAATTCACCGACGCCGCGGTCGCCGACCCGGCGGTGCAGGCGCTGAAGGCGCGGGTGCGCGCGGCAGATGACCCATCGATCCCGGTCGAGGCGGCGGTTGTCGAGATACTGCTGGCCGACGGGTCGGTGCTGAGCGAGCGCGTCAAGGACGGACGCGGCACGCCGGGCCGGCCGATGAGCGATCTCGAGCTCGACGCCAAGGTCAATGAGTGCGCCGCGTTTGGCGCCCCGTTTGTCGATGTGGCGGCGCTGATCGCGGCGATCCGCGAGATCGAGACGCTGACGACGCGGCGCATATCATGCGGATGACCGCGCCAGCTTGAGCGGAGACGCAAGAAACGATGGCCAACGCATTGAAAGACAAGCTCGCCGGCGGTGACCTGATCACCTTGATGTCGGCGCACAACCCGCTTTCGGCGCGGCTCGCCGAGGAGGCTGGGTTCGATGGCATCTGGGCGAGCGGGTTCGAGCTGTCGGCGGCTTATGGCGTGCCCGACGCGAGCCTGTTGTCGTTTACCCAGCATCTCGACATGACCCGGGCAATCATCGAGCAGACAACGATCCCGATGGTCGCCGATATCGACACCGGCTATGGCAACGCGATCAACGTGCTGCATGTCATTCGCGCCTATGCCGAGGCCGGCGCCGCCGCGGTGGTTATGGAGGATAAGCTCTTCCCCAAGGACACCAGCTTGCTGGCTGGCGGGCGGCAGGAGCTGGTGCGGATCGAGGAGTTTCAAGGCAAGATCGCGGCGGCGAACGAGGCGGGCAAGGCGCACGACCTGCTCATCATCGCCCGCACCGAAGCGCTCATTGCCGACATGGGTCTCGACGAGGCGTTAAAGCGCGGCATGGCCTATGCCGAGGCCGGCGCGGACCTGCTGCTGGTGCACTCGAAGCGCAAGACACCGGACGAGATCGTCGCCTTCACCGGGGCTTGGCGAGGGCCGATCCCGCTCAGCATCGTGCCGACCGCCTATCCCGACCTGACCGAGGGCAAGGTGCGGGCGCTCGGCAAAATCAGGATCGTGATTTACGCCAATCACGCGATCCGCGCGGCGGTCAGCGCGATGCGCCAGGTCTTCGCGCAAATCCGCCGCGATGGTGGGATTCACCAGGTCGACAAGCAGATCGCCTCGGTCGAGGAGATTTTTGAGCTGCAGCGCGTGCCGGCGATGAAGGCAGCGGAGAAGAAATACCTCAGATAGCCGTGCTTGTACCGGCCAGTCGCATGGATCCCGGCCTACGCCGGGATGACGAAGGCGCAGGCTCCCTCGTCACATAAAGAGCTTCTCGCCCTTGAGCCCGTCGTAGAGCGAGGCGACGTATTCGCCGTAGCCGTTGTAGAGGAGCGTCGGGACGCGGTCATTGGTGCCAAGCACGCGCTCGGTCGCCTGGCTCCAGCGCGGGTGCGGCACATCAGGGTTCACGTTGGCCCAGAACCCGTATTCGCTCGATTGCAGCGCCTCCCAATACGACACCGGGCGCTTGTCGGTGAATTCGAAATGGGTAATCGATTTGACCGACTTGAAGCCGTATTTCCACGGGGTCGCGAGGCGCAGCGGGGCGCCGTCCTGCTTGGGCAGCGGCTTGCCGTACAATCCGGTCACCATGAAGGCAAGATCGTTGGTCGCCTCCGCCATGGTCAGACCCTCGGTATAGGGCCACGGATAGAAGAACTGCTTCTGGCCCGGCGCCATGCTCGGATCCATGAAGGTGACCATTTTCAGGTACTTGGCCGCGCTCTGTGGCTGCGCCATGGCGACCAACGCGGCGAGCGGAAAGCCGGTCCACGGCACGGTGAAAGACCAAGCCTCGACGCAGCGGTGGCGATAGAGCCGCTCCTCGAGCGGCATTTTTTTCAGTAGATCGTCGATGTCGAGGGTCAACGGCTTGTCGACCATGCCGTCGATCTTGACGGTCCACGGTCTGATCTTCAGCGCCGAGGCATCGACATCCTTGTCGGTCGTATACTCATAGAAATTGTTGTAGCTCTCGGGATATTTCGCGTCGGTGAGCGGCCGGTCGAGCGTGTATTTCGGGTTGCGCTTCGCGGGGTAGAGCCCCGCCGACGGGTCGGGCTCGTCGGCGGCAAGCGCCGCGCTGCCGCCCAGCAGCTCGCTCGCCAGGATCGGTCCCGCCGCAAGCCCCTTGATCAGCCGACGCCGGTCTCGGAAGACCGCCTCGTCGACCGCCGCGCTCTCGGGAAGCTCCCAGCCCTTCTTGCGTCGTATCAGCATCGCAACACCCTGCCATCGCTACGCGTCAGATTTGGGCGTGCCAAGAATGCGCGCCAACTCACGCTTTCGCGAGGGCGGCAGGATGCGGCGTTTCGCGCCGGCCAGTGATTATTGCGCCGCCTCCGACGCCCG
>DASYXG010000450.1:0-2710 GCA_035935235.1 Allostellaceae bacterium | reverse complement strand
TTTGAAGGTGCCCGCCGGTTGAGCGGAAGCGCATCGCCGGCACCAAGCGAGGTCGGAAGGAAGGGCGATGAGGCTGCATCCCACCATTGTCTCCGCTGCTCTTGGTTTGGCCATCGTCCTGGCCGCCGGGATTGCGTCAGCGGAAAATCCCGGCACACCGACAGAATCTGACATCGGTCAGGCTTTGGCGCCGAAGAGCCGCGGGCTGCCGACCATGGGCACGCTGCCGCCCGCTCCGCCCAATCCGGCGGTCGCGCCAACCTCGACGGCGCCGCCGCCACCCGCTGCTCCGAAGCCAAAGCAGACGACGCCTGTCGCCGCCACTCCGCCCGCGGCGGCCCACCCCAGCGCGACGCTGCGCACGATCCAGTTCCAGTTCGGCTCGGCGCAGCTGACGCCAGACTCGATCGACACGTTGAAGAACCTCGGCAATGCCCTCAATCACGAACTCGCCGATCAGGCGCATTTTATGATCGAGGGTCACACCGACGCCTATGGCGAAGCCGGCCTCAACGACAAGCTGTCGAAGGAGCGCGCCGACGCCGTCAAAGATTATCTGGTGAAGGAAATGGGCGTCGCCGATGGGCGGTTGGAGACGGTCGGTAAAGGTGCCGCTGACCCGGTGCCGGGGAGCAGCCCGTTTTCCGCCGTGAACCGGCGCGTCGTGGTCGTGAATCTCGAGAGCTGATGGTTGCCGAGCGCGGCTGACCGGTCACTTCTCGGCAGTGTGAACAAACACCGTCGCGACATAGTTCGGCTGTCCAGCCGTGCCCGAGGCGTGCGCTAGCGCGTCCTTCAGCTCGCGCAGATAGTCGGCGGCCGGCTCGACCGCCCGCGTTGTCGTGTCACCGCCGAGCGGCTGCGCGGTGGCAATGACGGTGATGTATTCGGTGCCGAACGGCGCCCCGCCCACCTGCCACACCTTGTTCCCCGGCCCGCTGTTGAGGAATTTGCGCGCCTCGCCGGCGGCGAGCGTAGCGCTCGGGAAATCCGCGTTGGGCCACATATGCAGCACGTCGCCGGTCAGCGTGAAATAGTCGATCCGCAGGTTCAACGGGGATGTGCTCAGCGATTTCACGTCGACGGCGATCGGATCGCCGGGATGCAGTACCGCGGCCTGGGCCATTTGTAACTCGACCCCGCCCGCTTTGAGGACGCCGTCGGCTCTCAGGTCGGCGAGCGCAAGGATCGACCGGCACAGCGGCGGGGGAACGATCTCGACCTGCAGGTCCGGTCGCTGATCGGCCGGCACCTTCGCGGCGATCGCCACCAGCTTAGCCTGGTCGTCCGCGGAGGCGATCGTGCCGGTTATCCGGCCGGCGCTCGAGCGCAGCGAGGCGCAATCGAGAGACTTCATCGCATCGTTGAGTTCGGCGAGCGCTGCCGCGGCCGGGTCGATCGGGGCAGGCGCCGGCGGCGGCAGCGTCACTGCCGGGCTGGGCACGGGAGGCGCGGGGACCGGTGGCAGCAGCGCGACTGGCGGCGTCAGCGGAGGTTCCGGCGTGGCGAGGGTCGTCGGCACTGGGGCAGGGCCGGGCCAGAGCAGAAAGAGCGCGACAGCGCCCACCGCCGCCAAGCCGGCCAGCCCCGACGCCAGCTGCCAGACCGGTCGCCGCCGCTTGGATCGCGGACCGGTGGTATCCCGTCGTTCGAGTGGACCCACACCCATCCGCTTCGCCTCCTCGATGAGCGCGCGCATCGAGGCGGGACGGTCTTGCGGGCGTGGCTGCAACATTCGGCTGAGCAGCAGCCGCAGCTCGGCGGGGATACCGGTCAAATCGGGGACCTTCTGGCGGGCCAGCGTCACGCTGGCCGGCTCCGAGCCCATATCGAGCCGCTTGCCGAAGCCGATAGCCGCCGCCGCCGCCAGCAGACCGAGGCTGTAGATGTCCGATTTCTCGTCGACCTGTTCGGGGCCGCCGAACAGACCAACCTGTTCGGGCGAGACGTAGGAGTATTTCCCGGCAAAATCGCTGCCGATCAGGGTCATGCCCCCGTCCGCCGATTTGGCGATGCCGAAGTCGATTACCTTGGCGAGATCGACCCGGCCTTGGGGCAGCAGGATATTGGCCGGCGAAATGTCGCGATGCGCCTTGATCCCCTGGTCGTAGGCCGCGGCGAGCCCCTGGGCCAAGCGCACGATCAGTTCGATGACCTCGGCCGGGGTAAGGCGACGGCGATCCAGCACCGCCGACAGCGACTCCCCGTCGACGAACTCCATCACCAGATAGCGGGCGCCCGTCTCGTCGCGGGAAAACTCGAAATACCGCACGATCGCGTCGTTGTTGACGCGGCTTAATTTCCGCGCCTCTTCGATAAACAATCCGACATACTGAGTATTCTTGGCGTATTCCGGCAGAATGATCTTGATCGCGCGCTTCGACCCTAACTCGATGTGCTCGGCTTCATAGACCTCGCCCATGCCGCCTTTGCCGAGGCATCTTTCGATGACATAGGTGTCGTTCAATATCTTGGTGCCGGGTCCCAGCGTGGCGGCGCCACGCGGGCTCGCGATGATTGTCCGGTCTTGATCGTTCTCGGAACCGCCTGGCGTCATCTCATGGTTCGCGGAAACCGAAAGCCACGGCGCCGGCCCCTATATTCTGCTGATTCGGACAACACATTATCGCGGGCCCGGCCATTGCTGCCAACGATCCGGGACCATAGCACGATTTTCTGCATCAACCGCCGAGACGTGGCGGAGGGAGTG
>DASYXG010000449.1:0-20619 GCA_035935235.1 Allostellaceae bacterium | reverse complement strand
GTTTTCCAAGGCCGACCCGGTGTACTGGTATTTCTGGCTCGGGCTGTTGATGGTCGCGGTCGTCGTGTTCGCCCGCGGCGGCGTGCTCGGGATATTCGAGCGGCTATGGAGATGGCGGAGCCAATGACCGCTCCGGCGCTGGAGACTCGCGGCCTGTCAAAAAGCTTTGGCGCGCTCCATGTCGCCAGCGACATCGACTTCCGCCTCGAACAGGGTGCGCGCCATGCGCTGATCGGCCCGAACGGCGCGGGCAAGACCAGTTTCGTCAATCTAGTCACCGGGGCGCTGCGCGCGAGCGGCGGCGCCATCCACCTCGACGGTGCCGATATCACCGCGCTCGGCCAGGCGGCGCGAGTCAAACGCGGCCTCGTCCGCACATTTCAGATCAACGCGCTGTTCCGCCGGTTATGCGTGCTGGAAAACGTGACGCTGGCCATCGCCGAGCGCGAGGGTGTGGGTGGCGATCTGCTGCGGCCGTCCGGCTGCTACCGGGCGATCATCGACGAGGCATACGGCCTGCTGGAAACCCTCGGACTTGCCGATCAGGCGCTACTGCCGGTCAATGCGCTCGCCTATGGGCGCCAGCGCCTGGTCGAGATCGCGGTCGCGCTCGGCCTGCAGCCCAAAGTGCTGCTACTCGACGAGCCGGCCGCGGGCATTCCCTCGGGCGAGAGCGGCGTCATCATCTCGATGATCGAGCGG
Source organism: Allostellaceae bacterium (assembly GCA_035935235.1). Taxonomy (GTDB): domain Bacteria; phylum Pseudomonadota; class Alphaproteobacteria; order ATCC43930; family CGMCC-115725; genus DATARH01. The sequence continues at coordinate 19,917 of DASYXG010000449.1, read as the reverse complement.
CTGGCGCCCGACATCGCACTCCTGATCATCGAGCACGATATGGATTTGGTGTTCCGTCTGGCGCGGCAGATTACCGTGCTGGTGCAGGGGCGCATCCTGGTCGAGGGACCGCCCGAGGCAATCGCAGCCGACCCGCGAGTCCGCGACGTGTATCTCGGCGAGCGCGGCCATCGATGAGCGAGCTGGTGCTGGAGGGCGTCGAGGCGGGCTACGGCGAGACCGTGGTGATCGAGGGGGTATCACTGGCGGTGCCGGCAGGGGGCACGCTCGCAGTGCTCGGGCGCAACGGCGTCGGCAAGACCAGCTTGCTGGCGACGATCATGGGGCATACGCGGCTGCGCGCCGGGACGATGCGCTTTGCCGGTCGGGACATCTCCCAGCTGCCGACGTACCGGAGGTCGCGCCTCGGCATCGGTTTCGTGCCACAGGAACGCGAGGTGTTTCGTTCGCTGACGGTGGCGGAAAACCTATCGGTCGCGGCTCGGCCGGGGGCCTGGACCCAGGCACGGGTCTACGATCTGTTTCCGCCGTTGGCGGAGCGGAGGTCGCACAGCGGCAACCAGCTTTCCGGCGGCGAGCAGCAGATGCTGGCGATCGGGCGGGCGCTGATGGGGAACCCGTCGCTGCTGTTGATGGACGAGCCGCTGGAAGGGCTCGCGCCGGTGATCGTCGACAGCCTGCTCGCCGGCCTCGAACGGCTAAAGCACGATGGCGGTCTGGCCATGGTGCTGATCGAGCAGCACGCGCGCATCGCGCTTGAATTCGCGCCGGAGGCCATCGTCCTCGACCGCGGCCGCGTCGTCTTCTCCGGCCCGAGCCGCGAGCTGCTCGACGCGCCGGAGCGGCTCGACCAGTTGATCGGGGTCGCGGTAAGCCTCGAGCGCCTATAGGGACGCTGGCGAGCGAATAATTAACCCTGGGTGCACCTTCACCGCCTAATCTGCACCCAAATTGGTGGCGAGCGGATGCGCGGCGATGGTTAAGAATTCGTCCCAACCGGCCCTCGAAATTCGGGGCCTTAGCAAACAATTCGACCGCCCGGCGGTCGATGGACTCGATCTCACCGTGCGCGCCGGCGAATTCTATACGCTGCTCGGGCCGAACGGCGCCGGCAAGACCACGACATTGCGGATGGTGACAGGGCTGCTGAAGCCGGATCGCGGTTCGATCAAGGTTTTCGGCATCGACCTGTCGGCCGATCCGATCGCCGCCAAGCAGATCATGGCCTGGCTTTCCGACGAGCCAATGATCTACGACCGGTTGACGCCGCTCGAGTATCTCTATTTTGTCGCCGGTCTCTGGGGCGTCAGCAGCAGCACCGCCGAGACAAGAGCCCGCGATCTGGTCGCTTGGCTCGGGTTGGCACCTTATGCCGAGCAGCGCTGCGAAGGACTCTCCAAAGGCATGCGCCAAAAGGTCGCCTTGGCAGGTGCGCTGGTGCATGAACCGCGACTCATCATCCTCGACGAGCCGTTTACCGGCCTCGACGCCGCCTCCGCGCGCCTGGTCAAGAACGTGCTTCGCGAACGGGTCGCCGAGGGGTGCTCGGTGATCATGACGACCCACATCCTCGAGGTCGCCGAGCGCATGGCCGACCGCATCGGCGTGATGTCCAGCGGCCGGCTGGTGGCCGAGGGCACTCTCCAGGAGCTGCAGCGCCAGGCGGGCGACGGCGGCGCCAGCCTGGAGGACACGTTCCTCGCGCTGGTATCGGCCGACACCGCTCCGGGCAGCATCGCCGCATGATCAGGGCCGGAACGCTCCCCTGGTTCGCGCAACACGAGACGCGGCTGTTATGGCGGGATTGGGCGTGGCTGCTGTCGGGCGGCCGGCGCCGGCGCGGCTTCACCGTGGTCTTGGGATTGCTGGTGTTTTTCGGGTTCATGCATATGGTCGCCTATTCGACGCTGGCGCGCGCGCCCATTGCCTTCCCTCCCGACAAGCCGCTGCTGGTAGCGCTCGGTGGGACCCTGCTTTTGTACTGGTCGCTGATGCTGTCGCAGGCGATGGAGGCGGTAACCCGCGCCTTCTATGCGCGCGGCGACCTCGAGTTGATCCTGTCCTCATCGGCCTCGGAGGAGCGGCTGTTTGCGGTGCGCATCGGCGCGATGGCGCTGAGCGTCGCCGGGATGTCGCTGGCCTTGGCGGCGCCGGCGATCAATATTCTGGCCTGGCTGCACGGCGCGCGCTGGCTCGCCGCCTATGGCGTGGTGTTGGCGATGGCGATGACCGCGGTGGCGATCTCGCTGATGCTGACAATCACCTTGTTCCGGGCGATCGGCCCCAAGCGAACACGGCTTGTCGCGCAGATCGTCGCCGCGGTGATCGGCGCAAGCTTTGTGATCGGCGTGCAGATCGTGGCGATCCTGACCGTCGGCACGATGTCTCGCCTCGTGCTCTTCCAATCCGAGCGAATGCTCAGTCTTGCTCCTGCGCCCGGCAGTTCATGGTGGCTGCCCGTCGACGCGATGATGGGCAATTGGTCGGCGCTGGCGGTCGTCTTCGCCCTCGGTGCGGTCATGTTCGCCAGCGCAGTCCGCGTATGTGCGCCGCGCTTTGGAGAGCTGGCTGTGGCCGCCGGCAATGTTTCAGCCGGGCGACGCTCGGCAAGCCGGCGCACCCTAAATTTTCGCCCGAAATCGCCGGGCCAGGCCTTGCGCGGCAAGGAATGGGTGTTGCTGTTGCGCGATCCCTGGCTGATGTCGCAAAGCCTGATGCAGCTGCTCTACCTAGTGCCGCCGTTTTTTCTGTTGTCGCGCAGCTTCTACAGCCAAGGAAGCAGCGCAGCGTTGGTCGTCCCGGTCGCGATCATGGCGGCCGGCCAATTGGCGGGAGGCCTCGCCTGGCTCGCCATTTCCGGCGAGGATGCGCCCGACTTGATCGCCTCCGCGCCGGTTTCCGCCTATCGCGTATGGCGCGCCAAGGCCCAAGCGGTGGCGACCGGGATCGGGGTCGTGTTCGGCCCGCTCGTTGTGCTTCTCGCGGTCATCGCGCCGCTTCTCGCGGTCGTCGCCGCAATCGGCGTCATCATCGCCAGCGCGTCGGCGACCGCGATCCAATTCTGGTTCCGCGCGCAGGTCAAACGAAGCCTGTTTCGCCGGCGTCACGTATCGTCGCGGATCGCCACCTTCGCCGAGGCGCTGTGCTCGATAACCTGGGCCAGCGCCGGCGCCCTGGCGACAAGCGATTTCCGCTTCGCGGTCATCCCCGCCGTCATGGCGGTCGCTTTTCTGACCGGCGCGTGGCTGCTGAGCCCAAAACGAGCGTGATCCGCTCGGGGCTCGGCGGTGTTTAGCGCTTTTGCTCCCTGGCGTAAGCGATCATAGCCACGACGATTTCCCGGTTGAGGATGTCGATATCCTGATCGTTAGCGGGAACCGAGAATTGGTAATTGCAGCCGTTCCGATAGGCGCTCAAATAGGCCCGGTGCAACCATGTCCAGGCCAGGCGAATTTCGGGCTCGCCATCGGAGCCGAAGTCAACGGGCGAGGTCAATTCTTCAGATTTGTTCATGGGAATTTGTTGCAGCCATTGTCGTTGGGCGACGAGATTATGCTAAGCCCAGGTTTATGAAGGTTTAATTGGTTTTTCCGACCAAGACTGGCCGATGTGCCGGCACTCCCATCGTCTGTCGATAGCGCATGGCGGCATAACTGTATCGGATCAAGATTTGGTGGTAAGGTCCCGCTCTACCGCATGATCTGCTCCGGAGAACAAGACCGTGACCGAAGGACAGCTCGCGACAACGCCACGTCCCGCGGTCAGGGCCGCGCTGGACAGGCCGGGCTTTCTTTCGACTCTTCTTTCGCTCCGGCGCTATTCCATTCTTCTCAAGAACGGAGGCGCTAGAGACACGCTCGACCGCGACGACATGCGCGCGGGCGACACGTTCGATTATTGCTTGGCGGCCGGCCAGTCGCCAATCGCCGCCGGCTAGCGGGCGGCCCGGCATCTTGGACAACATCGCACTCGCCCGCTTTCCGACCACCCAGGCGGACGAAACCCTGTCCGCTAGCGATGGCGGCCGCCAAATCACGACGGCACGGCTCAACGAAGCCATCACCTCGATGCGCAACCTGCAGCGGCGCTACAGCCGCGAGCAGAAGCCTCTTGAATGGGCGATGCTGCAAAACAACGTTGGCAATGCCCTGCGCCGGCTCGGCGAGCGTGAAGGCAACCGCAGCCGAATCGAGGAAGCGGTCACCGCGTATCGCGGAGCGCTCGAAGTCTACACCCGCTCGCGCTCGCCGCTCGAATGGGCGATGACCCAGAACAATCTCGGCGCGGCGCTGCGCACCCTCGGCGAGCGTGAGGTGAGCACGGCGCGGCTCGAAGAGGCGGTCTTTGCCTATCGCGAGGCCCTCACCGAATACCGGCAGGAGCGAGTGCCGCTCGATTGGGCGATGACCCAACACAATCTCGGCGCCGCGTTGCGCAGCCTTGGCGAGCGTGAGACCGGCACGACGCGGCTCGAGGAAGCGGTCGCCGCTTACCGCCAGGCGTTGCGCGTGCGGACGCGCCAGCGCGCGCCGCTCGATTGGGCGATGACGCAAGGAAATCTCGGCAACGCGCTGGCCTCGCTCGGCGAGCGCGAGAGCGGCCCGCAGCATCTCCAGGAAGCCATCGCCGCCTATCGCGAGGCGCTGCGCGAATACCGCCGCGACCGCAGTCCGCTCGATTGGGCGCGCACGCTGTGCAATCTCGGCAATGCGCTGTCGAGCCTCGGCGAGCGCGAGAATGCGCCCGACCGGCTGCGCGAGGCGATTGTCGCCTATCGCGAGGTGCTGAAGGAATTTCCCCGCCAGCAGCGTCCGCTCGATTGGGCCATGGCGCAGAGCAATCTCGGCAACGCCCTCGCCTGGCTCGCCGAGCGCGACCCTGGGGTGGGTCGGATGGAAGATGCCATTCACTCGTACGAGGAAGCGCTTCAGGAGTGCACATACGAGCGCGCCCCGATGCAATGGGCCATGATCGAGAACAATCTCGCCGGCGCATTATTGCGGCTGGGCGAGCGCGAAGACGGCACGGCGCGGTTCGAGGTCGCGGTGATCACCTACAATAACGCGCTTTCCATATTCGTCGCGGCGAGCGCGATCTATTACGTCGAGGCGTGCTGGGAGAACCGCGATCGCGCGATCGCGCTGATCGCCGAGCGGCGCCAAACACGCGAAAACGGTCCGGTCGCCGCTTAATTAGCCGTTCGCAGCCCCTCGACCAACACCCCGTCGAGCCGCCGGAGCTCCGCATCCAAGCGCTGCACGTAATCGGCGCCCTGCCGTCGCAGCACCGCTGGCGACAGGCCCCGCATCGACTGCGCCAACTCGCGCAGGCGGCTGGCGTCGAGATTTGCGGTGCTGTTGCACAATGCCTGAAGCCCAGCGTCGAAGGCCTGGGTGTCGCCAGCGCCAGCGGCCTGGTCGAGATCGGCGATAACGCGCCGGCCATCGATGCGGAAATTGTCAATGACACTACGAACGAACACGCTCGACTGCCGCACCGGCATAATGCCGGCGGGCCGGTCGGATGGAGCGGCGTCTGCCGCAAAACGCGGATGGGCCGACAGGCTAGTGACGACAGAAGGCTCCATCGGTTCCGGCGTTCGACCAGCCACCGCCGCTTCGATCGCGGCGAGGAGCGGTCGCGTCCGCACCGGTTTGCGCAGCACCGCATCGAGCCCGATTTCTCGGGCTCGGCGCTCGGCTTCCTCGGCCGAATCGGTTGTCAGCGCGATGATGATGACGCTAGGGCGGGCTCGCCGGCATAGCCGCGCGGCCTCGTAGTTCGCGCCGCGCCTACCGGCGAGATCGAGCAGAAGTACATCGATCTCCAGCGTCTCAAGCTTGTGGCGCGCCTCGTCGGCGCTAGCGGCAAGATGAACCACGTGACCCGCTCCGCCGAGCAGCGAGCCAATGATGCGACGGTTGGAGAGATTGCCGGTGGCGACCAGGACCTGCCAGGGGCGGTTAGCCGGCGTCTCGCTTGGCGGCGGTGGCGGGGTCGGCGGTTCTCGAAGCGGCGAGACGTCGCCGAGCTCGTCCCCCGACGACTCGCTCGCGGCGGAGCGGCGCGGGGGTCGCGCGGGCAGCGGCGTCGGGAGGCTGGCGGATAGCTCCTCGGCCGGCTCGATCATGAGCGAGTGGAGCGCGCTGCGCAGTACGTCCGGGGTCAACGGCGCCGGCAGGATGACATCGAGCTCGCCATCGGCAAGGCCGATGATGCTGTCGATACGCGCCTCGTCGGCGATAAACAGGATCTGAGGCCGCTCTGGTGCGCCCAACGCGGCGGCGCGGTGCGCCCAGCTTAAGCTTCGCAACACATCGCCGCGCCCATCGACGATCAGCAGCGTGCGCCGCGCGCCCGGCTCCGCCGCGCCGAGATAGTCGAGCGCCGCCTCCTCGGCGCCAATCCAGTGCGGGTCGCCACGCCAGGCTTCGAGCGGTTCGAGCAGCTCGTCGGCAAGCTGGGCATCGTGACTGACAATAAGCACCGGCAGGCCGGTGAGATCGAGCGGCCGCGCCAAAAATGCCTGGTCTATCGCCAAGGGCAGTTCGGCGGCGAGCGACACGCCGCGACCCGAGACGGGATCGACGACGAGACGCCCGCCCATCAACTCGACGATGCGCTTGACGACGGCGAGTCCCAGAACCGGTCGAGCGTCATCGGTCGGGTCTGCGGCGGCATCATCAAGATGATTGTCGGCGATGGCGATGCTGACGGCGACCCGCAGGGTTACGGTCTGGGGGCCAAAATCGGCCGCGCCGAGATCGATCCGCACCTTCGCCTTACCGGCGTGGCGCAACGCATTCGCCGCGAGGCCGATCAGGACCTGGCGAAGCTGATGTGGCCAGCCAAAGAGCTGGTACGGAAGCAGCGGGTCGATGCGCAGGTCGAGCAGCGCACCGCACTCGGACGCGGCGGCGCGCAGCGCCGCCACGGCGCCGTTCGCCAGCCGGTAAAGATCGAAGGTGCGGGTTTCGGGGCTCAGCGTCCCGGCGCCGAGCTTGAGGCAGTTGAGCGCGTCGTCGAGCTCCAAGAGCATGGTGCGGGCATTGAGGCGAGCCTGGGCGAGTGCGGCCCACAGCCCGGGATCGGTGGTGGCCGAGTCGATACCGGCCCCGGCGCGCGCGATCGCCCGCATCGGCTCGCGCAGATCGGCGTTGAGGGTCAACAGAAAGCGATCTTTCGCCGCGTTCGCGACCTCGGTCTCGATTTTCGCGGCCCCGAGCTGACGCAAGCGGGCGCCGACATAGGCGGGAAGCGCGATCATTGCCACCAGCATCCCACCGGCCGCGAGCAGCTCTCCGCGCCAGAACGGCGCGACTATCACCACCGCGACAAAGGCGGTGACGCAAAAGCCGATTCCGGCGATCAGTTTGCGCGGCCCTGGCTGGTCGGCGTAGGCGATCGCAAGATAGAGATAGACTGGCGTCAAGGCGGCGGTACGGGCGCCACCCGCCGCAAGCAGCAGCGACAGCAGCGTGACGTCGGTAATCAACGCCACGTGACGTATCAACGCCCCGTGCGCGGGATCGAGCATCAGATAAAGGAAGAACAGCCACGCCGTCCCAAGACCGAGCGACGCGATCAGGACACATCGAATGACCGCCGGGTCAGCCGGAGAAGCTGCGAGCAGGCCGAAAACCCAACAGAAAACCAACGCGCCAAGCAGCACTCGGCCAATGCTCTGTCGATACACGGCGTCCGCCTCGGCGCGCAGCCGCGACAGCACGGTATCGAACCCCTGGAGGGTAGCGGCAGCGGCAGCGATTGCCGGTGCGAAGACCAACGCCGCGACCAGGACGATACCGGTGCGCGGTACCGCGAGTACGGCCAACCCGCCCGGCAACACGGCAAGCGCGAGCGGCGGGACCGCGCCCGCCGCGAGAAGACTGAGAGCGACGAGAGACCGCGATCGCGCTAGCCAAGCACGCACGCGCGCTTGGCTAGCGCGCGACCACTCTCCGCTGCGAAGCGCCAGGCTGCGAGGCACGCCGGAAGTTTATCCGACAGCCCGATAATTTCGGAATTTCGGCAAGTCGGTGTGGACAGGTTGGCGAGCGACACCAAAAGACCAAAGCACCGTCTGGCTTTAGCGCTGTTTTGGTCCAAGACGCGTCTTCGAAAATCGCATCCGGATGAGCAGGAATGCGCGAATCGCCTAGGGCAGAAGCAGCATCCCAACCCGCAGCACCGCAGCGATGCCGGGGTCGCCGATCGGGATCTGCTCCTCCGGGTTATACATTTTGAGCATCAGCGGGCCGATGCCGTCGCCAACCACGACCGCCGCGTCAGCGGTGCCATCCGTGCGGGTCAAGAACACGATGTCGCCCATCGCCGCCGGGATCTCCGGGTCGACATAGGCCAATGCCCCAGGCCGCAACAGCACGCCGAGCCGTTGCGAGAAATTGCGGACAAGGAACCCGGTTTCGCTCGGTCGCAGCAGATCATGAATCGCGACCTGCTCGGCCACCGCCTCGCGGTCGATGGTGAACCGATTGACGGAGTTTTGTCCGGCCTTCATCCGCCCGCGCACCGGGAGTGAGGTCGGTTGCGGCGACGGTGCCGCTGGCGAATAGCGAATGCTTCGGCGCAGCGCGTAGCGTTCCAGCGCGCCGAGCCGGCCCCATTTGGCATCCTCCTTCAGCAGCGAGCGCGGCACGCGCGGCAACAACTGCTCGACCGGCACGCCTTCCTTCAACTGCCGCAGATTGTCGGTGGTGCGGCGCTCGATCAACGCGACGATGTCTGCCGCCGTCATGCCGTAGAACTTGGCGACCTTCTCAATTTCCTCCGCCTGAATCATCCGGCTTGCCATCTCCATGCGATGGTAGACGGAGAGAGTCATGCCGATCGCGCTCGCCACCTGTTGCATGGTCCTGCCATGCTTCTTGCGTAGCTGTGCGAGGACGTAACCCGCCGCCGCAGCCCCGCTGGCGATGCTGCTCCCAACAACCTCTTGCTGTGCCTGCTGCCAACGCCTCACCCCGTCGATCGGATCGCGGCCGGTAACGACCGGTATCTCCTCGGGCGGGCAATTGAGGATCGCCGCCAGGCTGGCGAGCTGCAAATTCGTCAACCGGCGCTCGCCGCTCTCCATCTTCGACACAGCCGATTCGCCAATCGGCGGCTCCATCATACGCCCGACCTGCGCCTGGGTCATGCCGCGTCGCAGTCGTATATCCCTGATATTATTTGGGAAAACGATTTCGGCTCGGGCGCGCATCACTCACTCCTAGCATTTGATTGAAATAATTCCGTTTATCGTCAAGCTGCCGTTTACAGACTGTTACATTCAACTCATGGATCAGTTACCCCTGCCAGAATTAACCGGCTGGGGAGGAGTCTGCGTAAGAGGCCGAACTGGTTTCGGCGATCGATGCCGAAACGCCAAGGGGGAAGGCGATCGGGTGAGACAGAGCAATCGAGCGCGCACGGTTACGCTGGTGCCGCGATGCACCGCCCAGACGCCAATTTCCGAAGCGGCCGGCGAGCGGGACGAATGGATCGAGCAGCTGCTCGAAGCCATTGCCGATATCGACCGCGACGACATCCACCAAGCGGCCGCGCGTCTGGCCCAGGTGCAAGACTGGATCATTCGCGAGGCGGAGCGCGCCGCTGCCGATCCGATCTTCGGCGCTCTGCGGCTCGCTTCCTGAATAGCGCGAGAGCTTCATCGAACCCGCCCCGCAGTGACGAGCAGGGCTTCCAGCTCGACGATTTTTTGGGCCATGGCTTGCGGGTTAGCCTGATAGCTACCTGAAGCGATCGCCTGCTTCAGCTCGGCAACCTTCGACTGATCAACGCCAGGAACCTTGTCCGCCGCCTGGACGATCGACTGCAGCAACGCCTCGGTTTGAGCGACATCGACAAGATCGGCGCCGGGAGCGCTCGCTGCCGTTTGCGGAGCTGCGGCACCGGTCGAGTTCGCCGCGCCGGCATCGCCCACCGCCGGCGCGATCGGGTTCGTCGTGCTCACACTGTTGATCGGGTCAGGCATGGTCTCGCCCCGCGCTCAGCGTTGAATCGAGGCCGTTCTCCTCCAAGCCATTCCCGTCGGGGAAGATCTTGCGCCAAGTCGCGGCGAGCTCGTCGAGTGCGACCCGCGCAGCACTGATGGCTTCCTTATCGTCCCCCGCGTTGCCTTTGAGGATCGCGGCCAGCACGTATTGATACACGCTGACGAGACATTCGCTCAACGAGCCAGGCGCGGAGCCCGACAGGCCGAGCATGAATTCGACGATGCTGCCGGCCGAGCTCAGCGCCTGCGCCTTTTCTGCCCGCTGATTCGCATCGATCGCCGTTTCGGCGCGCAGCAGCTGCAGCCGCGCGGCATCGAGCGCCATCTTCATAAAATCCTCGGGTTCCGCGCCGATGCCTTCGACGGCGCGATAGGCGCTTGCGGCGCCCCTCCCTTGCCGCGACCCATTCATGATCAGCCTCCTAATCCGCCCGAAGGCTGATTGAAATAAGAGGAAAGAAAGCTGCTCACCGTCGTCAGCTGCGACAACGTCGCCTGAGCCGCGGAGAATTGAGCGGTGAGCTGCTGCGTCTCTTGAGTCGCCTCTTTCTGCAAGGCGGCGATCTGTTGATCTATCGAGTTGATCGACGTATTGAGGCCGCTGATTTCGCCGGTGACGCTGCCCGACCCGCTGTCGAGCGCGCCGTTGACGAGACTCGACAAGCCGCCGAAGAGGCCCTGGCTGATCGTGACGGTGCCGAGATCGCCGGTAACGCCGGGCTGAATTTGCAATGTGAGACCGTTGAACGACGAACCCGTGTCGTTGACAGTGAGGACACCGTTTGTGCCGCTGGCCGCGAGGCCGTTGACGGTGCCGATGACGGTACCGCCCGAGTTGCTGATTACGTTGACTGCGTAAGTCCCGGGCGGCGTGCCGGCGAGGCTTTCGACGGATACGTTGGGATTGCTTGCCAGACCGGCCGAGCCGAGCAGCGAGGCGACCGCAGGGTAATTGGCGTTGGCGGCGGTCTGAAACACCGAGTCGTCGAAGGTGACGGTGCCGCTGCTGGTGATCCCGAAGCCGATCGCACTCAACGAGGAATAGGGCGAGCCGCCGCCGCTCTGCGCGGTGATTGCGTTGAGCAGGTTCGAGCGCAGCACTTCGAGTCCGACATTGCCGAGCAATGGGCCGCCGCCGCTCGTCGCCGAGAACGCCGTCTCCTGATTGATCGTACCGAGCGCCGCGTTGAGCGCCTGAACCACGCCCTGCGCGGCAGTGTCCAGCCCCGAGATGCTTTGGCTAACGGTGACCGTCGCCGAGCCGCTGGCGGCGAGCGTCAGCGTAACCCCGGGGATCACCGAACCCACGGTGTTGGAGCCGCTGGTGATGTTGAGCCCGTTGAAGGAAAAACTGGCATTGGTCGCGGCCTGAGTCTGGGCCAAGCCACCGGAGACCCCGGCGCCATAGCTGAGCCCGGCAAGCCCACCCGTCCCGCTGACAGTAAAGCCATTGGCAGCGCCAGTGGCGGCGCCGGTGAGCACCAGATGATAGGACGCGCCGTCGAAGACCACCGTCGCGGCCACCCCCGCGTGGGCCTGATCGATCGCCGCAGCGATGGCGGAGAGGCTCGAAGACCCACTCGCGACGTTCACGGTGACGGTGCTGCCGCCACCGACCTTGATCGCTATCGACCCCGAGCCGAGGCTCCCACTCGAGCTCGACGAGCCCGAGGAGATCAGCGTTTCGGCATGGGCCAGCTCGATATTGGAAAGAGAATAACTGCCCGGCGCCGCGGCGTTGGTGGCCTTTGCCTGGACCGCCCCATCGGGCGTCGTCGACACCGTGCGTTGCGCCAACGACCCGACATCCGCGAGGCCGGCAAGCGCTTGTTGCAAGCCCGACAGCGCGTTTTGGACTTTTCCCAGCGCCGAAATCTGCGCCTTGATCGGGGTTTCCTGAGTTTGCAACGTCGCGGCCGGCAGTTGAAAAGCCGCGCTCGCCTGCTGGATCAGCGAGGTGATCTGGCTCGAACTCAGGAGATTGGTGATCGTGGCCATGGGTCAAACTCGTCCTTGTGCGGGAACTCCCGTCCCCGGCCAAATGCCGGGGACGGGTTACCCGCCGGCGAGAGCGCCGGCTGCTGACTACTGCAGCAGCTTCAGGAACGACTGCTGCAACGTGCTTGACTGCGCGAGCGCGGAGACGCCGGCCTGCTGCAGGATTTCCTGCTGCGTCAGCTGCGTCGTCACTTGCGGGATGTTGGCATCCTGGACCACGCCCCGCGCCGCGGTGATGTTGGTGCTGGTCGACTGCAGGTTCGAGACCGTGGCCTGGAGCTCCTGCTGGACGGCGCCAAGCTGACCGCCGACGTTTTCGAGCTGTTGCAGCGCGAAATTGACGACGTTGAGCGCCGCGGCCGCTCCGGACTGGGTGCTGACATTCACCGAGGACAGCGCCGCCAGCGAGGTGGTCAGTGCAAGACCGGCGTCGCTGTTCGACAGACCGAAACTCTGCGTCGACTGCAAGGTCGCCAAACCCTGGACCAGGGCGGACGTCGTAGCACCGCCGAGCGTCGTGCCACCAGCAGCCAGCGTCGCAGTTCCCGCAAAGCTCTTGATCGAGATGTTGTCACCCTGCGATTGGGTCAGCACGAGGTGATTATTGGAGTCGACCGAGGCAACGATGCCGGTCTGACCAGTCGCATTGTTGATCTGACTGACCAAATTCGCGAGGCCGGCTGCGGTTACGCTCGACACCGTTGCCGAGATGGAGGTGCCGTTGGTCTGCGCCGCGACAGTGCCGTTGCCGAGGGAGAAAGAGATCGTGCCGGCGGTAACGGTAAAGGCGACGCTGGTGTCGGCCGTGGCGCTGACGTTGGTCTTCGACGTGACGGCATTGACGCCGGCGGCAAAATTCTGCGCCGACTCGGTAGCGGTGACCGCGACGTTGGCATTGCCGGCCGAACCGGACACGCCGACGTTGCCCGCGGTGAACGCGCCGGCCGCGCTGATCGTGAACGAAGCGCCGGTGCTGTCGCCGACACCGCCGGTGCCAACGCCCGTCGCCGCATAGATGCCGCCGCCCAGCACCGACGATTGGTATGCGCCAATGCCGTTGGCCGCGGTGCTGCCGATGGTCAAGCCGATCGTCTGGCCCGCCTGGGCGCCGACCTGGAACTTGACATTCTGGAACGTACCGTCGAGCAGGTTGACGCCGTTGAAATTGGTCTGGTTCGCGATCGACGAAACCTCGGTCTGTAACTGCGAGACCACCTGCTGCAGCGATGCCAATTGCTGCGAGGTATTGGTGCCGTTGGCCGCCTGCGAGGCGATGCTCAAGATATTCTGCAGGATGTTGACCTGCTGGGTGATCGCACCATCGCCGGTCTGCACTAGCGAAATCGCCTGATTGGCGTTCGAGATCGCCTGGTTGGTGCCGCTGAGCTGGGAAGTGAAGCCCTGCGCCGCGATATAGCCAGCCGGATTGTCGGCGGGGCTGCTGATCGAGAGGCCCGAGGAGAGCTCCTGCTCCAGGGTTTGGGTCGTGCTCGTCGTGCTATTCAACGAATTCAACGCATAAAGCGCATTGACGTTGGTGTTGATGACGCCGGTTAACATCGTCTTTCTCCTCCTGCCGCCCACCCGGGAAATTCCCCGGCCAGGATTGGGGTAAACATGAAACCAACCGCCAAGCCGGCGATATCCGGCGCTGACAGGAGGCCTCTCACCCTTAAGGAGACGGACGTTTCTGAATTCTGTTGCGGAGGTTTGGCGCGTTTTTGGCGAGAAATTTGTTTCGAATTTTACGCAAACTCCAACAGCACGGGACAAAATTGCTCCCGTTCGGGACCGTTGACTTCTGCCCGTTATGGCAACCAAGCGCGCTTCCATTCATCGAGGTGGTCTTCGAGCATCCAGTCGCGGATGACCGCCTGGCGCAGCTCTTCGCCGGCGCGCCGGCAGGCCTCGCGGTCGGCGACCATGTCGCGGATCACGCGGACCCAGTCGCGATGCCGGTTACCGACTCGCGCCACCGGCAAGTCGCCCTGGTAAGGCAGGATGTCGGTGCATACGACCGGATAGCCGAGGACGCCGTATTCGAGCAGCCGCAGGTTGCTCTTCGCCTCATTGAACGGGTGATGCTCAAGCGGCGCGACCGCGAGATCGAGGTCGAGCGACGCGAGCTTCTGAGCGTAATCGTGGAGCGGCACCCACGTATGAAATTCGGCGACATATTGCTTTAGCGCGTCCGGACACATGCCGAAGAAGACCCAATCGATTTCCTTCGCGGTCGCCTGAACGACACCGGCGAGCAGCGCGAGGTCCCCGCGGTGGCCGATAGCGCCGGCCCAACCGACGCGCGGCTTGCCCTCGCGCCGTCGCGGCGTAAGGCCAAGCCATCGCGATCTTTCGAGCCGGTTGGGAACGACAACGACTTCGTCGCACATCCGGCCATAGGCGCGGGCCATCGGCTCGGTGCTGACGACAAACCGATCGCACAGTTTGAGCGCTTTCTTGAGCCGGTCGGCGATGTCGGGCGCGATCGACGAGCGATGCGCGCTCTGCGGCGGCAGATTGGTGATCAGATCGTCGAGCTCGAAGACCCGGAACGCCTTGCTGGTGTTTTTGGCCCACTCGATGATTTCGATCTGGGTCCATTCGAGCTGACGCTGGAAAACGATGCTGTCGGGCGCCATGCGCGCCAATTCGGGCGGCGTCATCAGGCGCATCGTCTCGTAGGAATGGACCATGCCGGATTTGAGCAGGGCCCGGCTCGGCGCGATGATCCGGTATTCGCCGCAGCCCTCGCGGTCGGCGGCGTAGACCAGCACGCGTTCGCGCGGGCGGAATTCGGGGTCCCAAGTCTGCGCCCCCTCGGTCTCAACCGCGAAGCCGGCGCCGAGCGACGACAGGTTGCGGTTGTAGGCGGGATCGAAGGCGATTTGCGGCATCCATTTGCGAAACATCGCCAGCCGCTCCCGAGCGAAGCGGGCGTTCTTTTCTTCAAGCGCCTTGGTTTCGACAGCGGAGCGCTGGCTCGCGCTCGCTTCGTGCAGCAGCCGGGCGTCGGGCGTCCAAACAACAAGGTAGCCGGCGGCGCGAACCTTCAGACAGTAGTCAACATCGTTGTACGCGACCGAGAAATTCTCCTCGTCGAACCCGCCGACTTCGTCCCAGACCGCGCGCCGCGTAACGCAGCACGCCGCGGTCACGGCGGAAAAATCTTGCGGCACCAGGAGGCGTCCCCAATAGCCCATGGAGTTGCCGGGATCACCGATATAAGGATGATCGGCAGGCGACCCCCAGCCAACGCCAAGGATGACGCCGCCGTGCTGGATGCGGCCGTCGGGATAAGTGAGCTTGCCGCCAACCGCGCCGATATCGGGACGCCGCGCCAGCGCCATCATCTCGCCGAGCCACGCCCCGTCCAACGGTGCGGCGTCGTTGTTGAGCAGGCAGATGTAATCGCCGCGCGTCT
Source organism: Allostellaceae bacterium (assembly GCA_035935235.1). Classification (GTDB taxonomy): domain Bacteria; phylum Pseudomonadota; class Alphaproteobacteria; order ATCC43930; family CGMCC-115725; genus DATARH01. The sequence continues at coordinate 4,480 of DASYXG010000449.1, read as the reverse complement.
CTTCGAGCACCGCGCGATTATTCATGGCCGAGAAGTTGAACGGGCCCGGATGCCTTAGGACCCGGATGCGGCTGCCGATTTCCTCGTATTTATCCTCGATCGCTTCGAGATAAGCGCAGGCATCGGCCTCGTCGCTGCCGTTATCGACGACGATCAGCTCGTAATTTTCGTATTCGGTCAGCTTGAGCACAGCCTCGACGCATCGCTTCAGCAACGGAAGCTGGTTCTTTGTCGGGACGACGATCGAGACCAACGGCTCAGGGCCATCATGGCGATAACGCACCCGACAGGTATGGGCCGGCATTCCCTGTTCGGCTGTCGCGGGAATGCCTTGGCGATCGAGATGCGCCTGGACGATCTTGGGCATATCGGCGCAGATCTCTTCCGCCGGGCGCCGCGTGCGACCGGAAACGGTAAGTCGCTGATAGAGAATGTCGGCAACATGGCCAAAACCGTCAGCGCCCAGCAACTCAGCGAGACGCAACGCCAAATCGTATTCCTCGGTGCCGTCCCACGTCGCGTCGAATCCGCCGATCGCGGCGAACGCCTCGCGCCGCACCGCCATCAGCGCGCCGACATAGGGCAGGCCACGCATCAGATCGAGATTGAAGTCGGGCTTGAAATGTGGGCCGGATAGAACGCCGTTTGGGTCGATGCGGGCTTCGTCGCTGTAGAGCGCTTGCCACTCGGGATGGCGGAAGAAGGCGTCGGCGACGGCGAAGAGAGCATGCGGAGCGAGCTGGTCGCCGCAATCGATCAGTGCCACCCAATCGGCACCCGACGCCGCGAGCACGGCGGTGAGCACATCGGCCGAGCGGCGCTCGGCGCGGTGCCAAGCGACGCGCGGCTCCTGGCCCAGTCCCTCCGGGATCTCGCTTTCGGCGACGATGTGCAGCAACCACTTGCCGGCGATCTGCGACGCTAGCGAGCGCAAGGTGAGCGCGAGGTAGGGCTCGCAACCCGCCGGCAAGATCATGCCGAGGCACAGGGTCGGCTCGAACGGCCATTGCCGCACCCGCTCCGCCACCCAATCGAGCCGAGCGGTCGCGGTCGTGCGGCGCGCCATGACCCAGCGAGGAAAAGCCTCTTCAACGTCTGGCGGCTTCGCCAAGCCCAGCTTCTCGACGGTCCGGGCCCCGGTGGTCTGCTTCTGCGAGGCGGCCTCGTGCAGCACGCGCTGGAGTTGGTCGCGCAACTCGGCAGCCTCGTGCTGGCTGCGATCAAACTGCCGCGACACCTCTGCGAGGGAGCGCTGGTGCTCGGCGCGCTCCCTGGCTGCTTCGTGGCGAACCCGACCGATAACCGGCAGGAATAGTTCGCCAGCGGCGGCGAGCTCGCGCCCAACGGCATCGCAAACCTCTTCGACATGCTGGTCGGCGCGAAACGCGTGATAGACCGCAGCAACCCAGGCGGCGAGCTTGCCACTCGCCGAGCCGACGCTGTCGCTGCCGCGGCGGCGGCGCAGTTCGGGGGCGAGGTAGGCGTCAACCGCCGCCTCGGCGTCCGGCCCTGCCTGCGGCCAGTCGAGCTGGAACTTGCTCGCAATCCCGGCGGCGATGGCGCGCCAGCCCGGCGCGCCAACAAGATCTTCGTAATGGACAATGAACCGCTTCGCGCCGCGCGTCGCCCGCTCGGCGTCGAGCGAGTGACCGAGCCAGAGCAGCGCGCCCCAGGCCGCGCTCATTCCGTCGCGCGCGGCGAGCGACTCGGCGACGTCGAGCGGATGGCGCATTGCCAGGAGGTAACGCGGCTCGACGCGCTCCTCGGCGAAAAGCTCCACCCAAAGCGGCATCAATCGGCAGAGCCGCGGATCCTTGAGCCCCCAGAGCGGTACGCCCGCAAAATCGCGGTTGAGGATCGCGACCAGCTCTCGCCGCGCTGCTTGCGCCGTCTCCTCGCGATCAAACCCCGCCGGCAGCGAGCGGATGTCGTCCCAACCCCAGCCTAGCGCGGCCATCATCCGCTCGTGGATAGCGACGATGTCGCCGTGCTCCCAATAGCCGCGCGGATTGTCGGGGGTGGCGGCCATCAGCCGGTCGCCGAGCGCGACGCCGAGATGATGCAGCATACCCGTCAGCGCCGAAGTGCCACTGCGGTGCATGCCCAGCACGACAAGCGCGGTGGAGCCGGCGATCAGGCCGCCGGAGTCGGCGGGCGCCGAGCGCAAGCCGGCGAGCGCTATGTCATTCATCGGCAGCCTTCCGCCAGAATTTCTAAATTTATCACGAATTTCCGGTATTCGTCATCTTTGCGCCAAACGGTCGAGCGCGGGCGACGGACTTGCTGTTACGGATGAATGTCGGCGAACAACGTCAGGCCCTGCACCTTGGCGAAGGCTAGCTGCGCCGCCTGTAGCGCGGTAAGGCTCTCGCTATAATTCGCCAATACCTGCGGCAGATTCGCGGATTGCAGGTTGGATATCTCGGTGTTGGCATTGGTGGTCTGCGCGCTCGTTTGCGTCTGCACCGACTGGATTTCGGCGAGGCTGGTCCCGAGCGTCGCCTGGGCGGACAGCACGCTGGTCTGCGCGCCGCCGAGATTGGCGAGGACATTCTGCAGCGCCTGTTGCGCCAGCGCCGTCTGCGCGCCCGTGCCTTGCGGCATCCGCAGCGCCGAAATCAGGTCTTGCACGGTCTGGAACAAGCTCGAGCTCGCGCCGGGTTTCACGGCAAAGCTGTCGCCGGCGGCCGGCGTGCCGTTCACCTTGATGTCGATGCCGGAAAAGGCGATGTCGGAACCCGCGGCGTAGCTGCCCGACGCGATGATGCCCGAGATCGCGTTGTAGCCGGCGCTGCCCGGCGTACCGGTGCCGCTGGTGACGGTATAGGTCAGGCTCGAACCGCTGCCAGTGAAGCTGACGTCGTACTGGGTCCCGGCTAGGCTCGCGGCAGTGACCTGCGCCAGATTGGTGACGCCACCGGCGAGAGCGTAGGCGCCGCCGACATTGGCGCCATTTGCCGTGAGGGCTACTCCACCCGTCCCGGCCGGAATGTTCATGAAGATACTTTGGCCCGAGATCGTCGAAGCGACGGCGAGGGATGGCGCGATTTGTGCTTGGTTGGTCGCGGCGTCGCCATTGAACACGACCTGCCCGGTAGGCAAGGTCGAGAACGCGGGCGCGTTCGACTTCGAACCAGCAAACAGATAGCCGCCATCGGCGCCCTGCGTATTGGCGAGCTGCACCAGCTGCTCGAGGATCGACTGGGCGGAGGCGATAGCCGATTGGCGGTCGGTGGCGGTGGAACCGCCGTTCGCGTCCGCGATTGCGCTTTGGCGCAGCTGGGCGAGAAGGTTGGTCACCTGCTGCAAGGCGCCGACGCCACTTTGCAGCGCCTGGGTCGCCGCCTGTCCGTTGGCGGTATCGTAGGTCAGCTGCCCGACCTGATTGGCGAGCCCGACGACCTGGCCCGCCGCCGCCGGATCTGACGAGGGGCTGAGCAATGTCTCGCCGGTGGCGATCTCGCGGTTGAGCTGGTTGACGTTCTGCTGCTGTGCCAGGAGATCGTTGAGCGAGCCGAGCAGGAACTCATTGGTGCTGATCCGCATCGCTGACGCCTCTATCCGCCTATGCCGCCTGGACCGCAGTCAGCAGGGTCCGGAACAGGGTCTGGGCGCTGGCGATGACTTGCGCCGCCGCCTGATAGGCCTGCTGATAGTTGACGAGATCGGCGGCTTGCTGGTCGAGATTGACGCCGGAAATCGACTGCTGGACCGATTGAGTCTGAGTGAGCACGCCTTGCGCCGTTTGGGCGGCGAAGTTCGCCGCTTGGCCAGCGCTGCCGACCTGGCCGACCAGCGTGGCGTAGGCGTTGCCGAGGGTCTGTCCCGACAGGAGATTCTGATTGGCGAGGTTGGTCATCGCCGAGAGATTGCCGTTGCTGTTTACGCCGCCCGGGGTCAGCAAGAATGTATCGCCGGTCGCCGGTGTTCCCAGCGACAGCGAGAATGCCGCGACCTCTCCCGCCGGCGCGGGTGGGCTCGGATAGGCGACCGCAACCTGGGCTCCGCTGGCCGCGCTAAAGCTGCCCGAGGCGATAACGATGTTGCCGGGCGAGAGCAGGTTGAAACTCGTTGCCGAGGTGAATTTGACAGTCAGGTTTTGACCGAAATAGCTCGCCGGGACGATGACGGTTCCAGCCGGCAGAGAGGCGCCCGCCGCGGTGCTAAAGGCGCTCGCGCTGACATTCCCGAGATTGCTTCCAGCCGTTGCCACATAGGCTGACGCGGCGGCGATGGCCTTCGGATCGGTCGCCGCCACCCGCAGTGTCTGCGCCGCCGTCGCGGTCGGCTCGATTTCGAACGAGTCGCCTGTGTTGACCGTTCCTGAGACGGTGACGGACATGCCATCGAGGCTGAGGCTTGGCCCGCCGCCGAGCGCGGTCACCTGGCCGGTCGCGGTGTTCATCGCGTCGTAGCCGCTACCGGTCTTAGTCACGATGTAATTGCCCGGGGCGAAGGAATTAGTGTCGGTGATCGCCGC
>DASYXG010000448.1:0-20354 GCA_035935235.1 Allostellaceae bacterium | reverse complement strand
AGCGCGCGTTCGCCGAGCTCGCCAGCGGCGACGATCGGCGCCGGCTCGACCACCGCGAACCCAGCGGGATGCAAGACCACGGCACGCGCCAGCAGCGCGGCCAACGCACGTTCGCGCTCGATCCGACGGCGAGCATGGACGGCGGCGGCCTTCACCGCCGAGTCGACGGTCGGAGAATCGAGGCCGTCACGAATGCGGACGCGCTCGAACGCCGAATTACGGTTGCTCGGGTCGCGCAGATAAGGCTGCCGCTCCGCATCGAGCAGCCCGGCAAGCCGCGCCCGGGGCACGCCGAGCAGCGGCCGCACCAGTCGCACATTGACCAGCTCGCGCACCGCGGCGATGCCGGCAAGCCCGTCGCCGGCGCTGCCGGCGCGCTGACGGATCAGATAGGTTTCCGCCTGATCCTCGCGCTGATGCGCGGTCAAGAGGTGCAGGCACCCCTCCGCCGCGCACCACTCCACCAGCAGCCGGTAACGGGCTGCCCGCGCCGCCTCCTGAATGCCGGTCGCGGGTTTCGGCCCATCCCAGACCAGCACCACATGGGCGATGGCGCGCGTCGCGAGCCAGCAGCCGACCAGGGCTGCCTCCTCCGCGCTTTCCGGACGGAGCCGATGATCCACCGTCAGCGCCACGGCGCGGCCGCCGCGCTCCCGCGCCCAGCGGTCGGCGAGGATGGCCAGCGCCAGGCTATCCGGACCGCCGGACACCGCAACCGCGATAAAGGGGTGCGGCTCGAACCCGCCGACCGCCGAGAGCGCGGCAGCGAACTCGGCCTCGGTCAGGGCCAGCGCGGCCTCAGCAGCCAAGACGCTTGCGCTCGGCACCGGCGCGCTCCTTGATCGACGCACTTGTGTTGGGGAATTGCTGGTCGAGCTGGGCGAGCGCGACGCAGGCATTCTTTTTCTGGTCGGCTCGGGCCAGCGACATGCCGAGCATCAACAGATCGTCGGCCGCCTTGGCGCCTTTGGGATAGCGCTTATAGCCGTCGGCGAAAGCCGACGCGGCGTCCATGTATTTGTTACGCGCGTAAAAGGTCTCGCCGAGAAAATATTGAGCGTTGGCGGCGAGCGGATCGTTCGGGTGCGCCGCAATAAAGGATCTGAGCGCGGCCTCGGCGGCGGCGTAGTCCGCCTGCTTTACCAGGCCGATCGCGGCGTTGAATTGCTGAGTTGTCGAACCGGTGGCGGGCGGCGGCTCGGCGCTGGCGCTCTGCGGGGGCGATGGAGGCGGCCGCGGCGGGCCAGCGCCCGGCGGAGTCAACGTGTTGAAGATCGGCGTCGGACCAGCGCCGGGCGGCGGCACCACGGTTCCGGGCGAGGGCATCAGTGAGGTCGGCGCGGCGGTGGCGGTCGCGCTGGCGGGCGGTTCCGGAAATCGGGGCGGCGGCGGCGCCCCCGCCGCCGCGGTTCCCGGCATCTGGCCTAGACGCACGTCGATATCGGAGTTGATCTGCTCGACTCGCTGCTTCAATTGCTCGAGCCCGTTGGCAACCTGCTCGACCCGGCCGGTCAAGTCGCGCATCTGGGACTCAAGCCGCTCCATGCGAATCTCGAGATTGGCCGCATTGGCGGGATCGGCCGGGCCGGGCGCACCGGCGGTCGGCGCCCCGCGATAAACCTGACGCTGGAGCATGTTGAGATCGCGCTCCAGCCGGTCGAGGCGGTCGTCGATCGACTGCCCATAGCAAAGCCCGGCCGGCAGCAGAACCAATGCCGCCAGCACGCTCAACGCGAACCGGGTATGGGACAGGCTCGGATCGGGGAACATAAGACGACGCCTCGCGCAACCGGCGGACGATCCGAACTGCATCGGCGTCGCGTCAGACGATCCGGGCACCCGCCCGCGGCCGGACGCGAGCAGGTTCGCCACTCGCCCAGTCAACGGATACCGCGAGTTTTAGGCAAAACGAGGGCGCCATGCGGCAGGCCGCCACAGCCACCCTCGATACGCGCCGCAGGGCTCGCTAGCCGCCGTTGACGGTGGTGATGCCAACGCGGTTCTGAGCGTAGCCCTCCTCGCTCGAGCCGACGACGATCGGCCGCTCCTTGCCGTAGCTGATCGTCTTGATGCGCGCCGACGGGATGCCGAGCGCGACGAGGACGTTCTTCACCGCCGCGGCGCGGCGCTCGCCGAGCGCGAGGTTGTATTCGCGAGTGCCGCGCTCGTCGCAATGGCCCTCGATGGTGACGGTCACCTGCCCGTAGCGCTTCAGCCACTCGGCCTGACGCTGCAGGATTTGCTGGCCCTCGGAGGAGATGTCCGATTGGTCGTAGGCGAAGAACACGCGGTCGCCCGCGGTCGCCGCGAGGTCCTGCTGCGAGCCGGGCGCGAAGCTGCCCGGCGGGCCCATGGCGTGCGGGCCCGGGCCAGTCGCCGGCGGGGGATTACTACTGCACGCCGCAAGCAGAAGAACTGCCGCAGTTATTCCGATCACTCTTATAAGCATCGTTAAGTCTCCTTCAGCGGATCGGTTGTTAAATCCCCAGTAACGGGAACAGCCTCAAGATAAATCGCGCTATTGGCAGAGGGGATTACAAAACCCGAGGTGCAAAGCGCGCGGACTATACCCGCATGTTCTAGCGAAGCAAAGGCGACCAAGCTGGATCGGAAGCATCGCCCGGGGTCGGAACCTCGTGCTGATTTGCTCCGGTTAAGTCGATGGTGAATAGCCGCGAACCGCCGCCATGGCCGCTCTTATCGGTTGGGCTGCCGCGAAAATACATCAACACCCGGCCGTTCGGCGCCCAAGTCGGTCCCTCGACCAGGAAGTCCTGGGTCAAGAGCCGCTCGCCCGACCCGTCGGGGTGCATCACCCCGATGAAGAAGGTACCACCGTCGATCTTGGTAAAGGCGATCAGGTCGCCGCGCGGCGACCATACCGGCGTCGCATATTTCCCCGAGCCGAAGCTGATGCGCTGGATGCCGCTGCCGTCCGAATTCATCACATAAAGCTGCTGCGAGCCGCCGCGGTCCGAATTGAACGCGATCTTGCTACCGTCGGGCGAGAAGCATGGCGAGGTATCGATCGCGGTACCGTCGGTGACGCGGGTCGCGTGGCGGGTGCGCAAATCCATCACATAGATGTTGCTGGCGCCGTTCTCGGCGCGGCTGAGCAGGACACGGTTGCCATCGGGCGAGAAGCGCGGCGCAAACGACATGCCCGGGAAATCCCCGATCGATTCCTGCTGCCCAGTGTCGATATTGTAGAGATAGACCCGCGGCGTACCACCGGCGTAGGAGAGATAGGTGATCTCCTGCACCGAGGGCGAAAAACGCGGGGTCAGCACCAGCGATTGCCCGTTGGTCAGGTACTGATGGTTGGCGCCGTCCTGATCCATGATCGCCAGCCGCTTGACCCGGTTCTGCGCCGGCCCGGACTCGGCGATGTAGACGATGCGCGTGTCGAAATAGCCGTCCTCGCCGGTGATGCGCTTATAAATCTCGTCGGCGATGATATGGGCGATGCGTCGCCAGTTCTGCTTGGTCGTGGTGTAGGCGAAGCCGGCGAGTTGCTGCTCGGCGCCGACATCCCAGAGCCTGAATTCGACCTTGGCCTTGCCGTCGGGCTGCATCTGCACCGAGCCGGTGACCAGCGCCTGGGCGTTGATCTGGCGCCAGTCGCCAAAGCGCGGCGGGCCGCCGGCCGCGACGTTCTGAATGAAGCTCTTCGGATCGAGCGGCTGGAACAGGCCGGAACCGCCCAGGTCGTTCGAGACGACCCCGGCGATGTCGCTACCCATTTGCCCAGCCGCGCCGTCGCCGGGGAGCGCCGGGATGGCGATTGGCAGCGGCTGAGTCTGGCCATGGGTGATATCGATATGGAGCTCGGCGCGCGCCGGCGCCGTCATCACCAGGGCAACGAGGGCGAGCGCCCCCCAAAAGGCGCCTGATGTTTTGCGGATCGGGATCATTCGATGTCCTTCGGGCTGAAATCGACGACGAGGTCCTTCCACGTCGCGTACTTCTCGGGGGGCAGTTTCAGCGGCGTACAGTTCGGGTTGAAGAAGGCGCGCCGGGCACTCTCGGCGGCGGCGCGCCATAGCGGGTCGCCCATGCGCCCTTGATCGACGATGTCGGCGCGGGTGACGGTCCCGTCTTGCTGAACCTGGGCGCGGATTTCCACCACCAGATCCTTGGCGTCGCGCGCACCGGCGTTGATGTTCCAGCAATGCGCGATCTGCTCGCGCACGAGGTCCAGCTCGCTGGCGGTCAGCTGGCTGCCGAGCGGCGCGTGCGGCTGCGAGGAAGGCGGCGCGGCGGCGGCGACCTGCTGTCGCTGCGGCTTCGCGTCGGGCTGCGGGATCGGCGGGGTCTTGGTCAGGTTCTTCAATAGCGAATCGAAGGCTGCGGTATCGGTCTTGGCGTCGGGCTTCTGATCGGTCGGCGTGGTTTGCGGCGCCTTGGTCTTGGCCTCGGCCTTCTTTGGCTCGGGCTTGGGTGGAGGCGGCGGCGGCGCCTGCGCCTCGACCGGCTTGGGTGGCGGCGGAGGCGGCGTCTTGTCGGGCTGTTGCTGCACGTTCTCGGCGGCGGCGGGCGGTGGCGGGGTCGCCGAGGGCGGCGCGGCCGGGGTCGGCGGCGGCGGCTCGGGCTTCGGTAACGGTACCGGCGCCGGGGCGGCGTTGACCGGCGTATCGGGCTTGGCGTTGGGTCGCGGCATGTTGGGGTTGAGCTTGGTCGCACGCGTCTCGGGCGCAATCGTCACGAGCTCGACGGCGATCGGCTGATCGTCGGGGATATGCGGGCGGAACAGACTGGGCAGACCGACGATGATCAGCACGAAGATGCCGAGATGCATCGCCGCCGAGGCGATAATGCCGCCGCGCGGCATCGGCTCGGCGCCGTCGATGTCGAGCGGTACGCCGCGTTCGAGCACCATCACGCTCATCGGCGTCGGCCTCCGGCTCCCGCCTCAGCGCCCGCCGGGCTTCGCCGGCGTCTGACCCTTAGGCGCCTCGGCGACGAGCGAGACCTTGCGGAACCCGGCATTGCTGATGAGGCTCATCACCTCGAGCACCTTGCCGTAGTTGATATCCTTGTCGCCGCGCACATAGAGCACGGCGTCGGGGTTGGACCCGGTGATCGCCTTCAGCCGTTCGACCAGCGAATCGATCGGAACGCTGGTCTCCTGGATGAAGATCTGGCCCTCCTTGTTGACGGTGATGACCGTCGGCTCCTTGGGCTCGTTGATTGGCGGCGCCGCGGTCTGCGGCAGATCGACCGGGACGCCGACGGTCAGCAGCGGCGCCGTCACCATGAACACGACGAGCAGCACCAGCATGACATCGACCAGCGGGGTGACGTTGATGTCGGCCATCGGGCGATAGCGCCCACGGCCGTTGACCCTCGCCTGGCTTACCGCCATCGGCTACGGCCTCTCGTCCAACTGGCGCGACAGGATCGCGCTGAACTCGGTGGCGAAGGCCTCGAGCCTTCCGGCGTAGCGGCTGAAATCGGTCGAGAGCTTGTTGTAAGCGACCACCGCCGGGATCGCGGCGACGAGGCCGAGCGCGGTCGCGAACAGCGACTCGGCGATGCCGGGCGCGACGACCGCGAGGCTGGTGTTCTTCGACGCGGCGATCGACTGGAAGCTGTCCATGATGCCCCAGACCGTGCCGAACAGTCCGACAAACGGCGCCGTCGAGCCGACTGTCGCGAGATAGGCCATGAAGCGCTCGGCGCGCTCCATCTCGCGGCCGACGGTGACGTTCATCACCCGCTCGATGCGCTGCTGTAGGCTGGCGCGCATTACCGCGGTGCCGAGAAGGCCCTTCGCGGCGCTGCGCCGCCATTCGCGCATCGCCGCGGCGAACACCGCGCTCATCGGATCGACCGGGCGCTGGCCGACGCGGTCGAAAAGATCGTCGAGCGAGCCGCCCGACCAGAAGGTTTCCTCGAAGCTTGCGGCCGCGGCGCGCAGGCGCCGGAGGCGCAGCGCCTTGTCGAAGATCACCGCCCACGACCAGAACGAGGCGGCCAGGAGCAGTACCATCACCAGCTTGACGATGATGTCCGACTGGCCGACCAGGTCGAGGATCGAGAGGGTATGCGACACGGAACCGGGAAGTTGCGTGGTTTCAAGCGGCTGCATTCTTGGCGGGCCTTTATGGCGTCATTTGGACGATCAGCATGGGAAATGAGGCAACACTAAGTTGCGGCGCAACTATGGCGAGGACGGGTCGGTAGCGAGGGTGGCGCGCAGCGCGCTCGGCAGGCGGCGCGGCTTGCCATCGCGGCCGATGCAGGCGACGAGGATGTCGAGGTCCGCCAGCACCTCGCCGTCGCGGCAGACCTGTTGGTGCAGGTTGAGAGTCGCCGCGCCGATCTCGGTGAGCACGGTATCGACGCTCAACGTATCCTCGAGCCGCGCCGGCGCGCGGTATTCGACGGCGCAACGCCGCACCGCGAATCCGACCCCCTCCTCCGCCCCGAGCTTGCGATGCGGGAAACCGAGGCTGCGTAGCATCTCGCTGCGGCCACGCTCGGCGAATTTGAGGTAGTTCGCGTGATAGACCATGCCGCCGGCGTCGGTGTCTTCGTAATAGACGCGCAGCGGAAAGCTGTGGCTGAGCGCGCTCACGGCAAATCCTCCGCGGCGGCGAGCGGCGCCAGCAGATCGAACTGGCCAGGTACGTTGACCGGCACCGGCAGATCGAGATGGCGGAACGCAGTCTCGGTCAGCATGCGACCGCGCGGGGTGCGGTGGACGAACCCCTCCTGCACCAGATAGGGCTCGATCACCTCCTCAATGACATCGCGCTGATCGCCCAGCGCCGCCGCCATGGTCTCGACCCCGACCGGCCCGCCCCCATAATTCTCGGCGATGCATCTCAGGTAGCGCCGGTCCATCCCGTCGAGACCGCGCGCGTCGACGTCGAGCTGCGCGAGCGCCTCGTCGGCCGCCGTCGCGCCGATCGAGGCCCAACCTTGCATCGCCGCGAAATCGCGGATGCGGCGCAACAGGCGCATCGCCACACGCGGGGTACCGCGGGCACGGCGGGCGATCTCGGCGGCGCCGTCAGGCTCCAACGCCAGCGCCAGCACCCGGGCGCCGCGCGCGACGATCAGCGCCAGCTCGGCCGGCTCGTAAAACACCAGACGCAGCGGAATGCCGAAGCGCTCGCGCAGCGGGCGGGTGATCAGGCCCGAGCGGGTCGTCGCGCCGATCAGGGTGAACGGCGGCAGGTCAATGCGCACCGAACGCGCGCCCGGGCCCTCGCCGATGATCAGGTCGAGCTGGAAATCTTCCATCGCCGGATAGAGCACTTCCTCGACCGCCGGCATCAGCCGGTGGATTTCGTCGATGAACAGGATGTCGCGCGGCTGCAGGCTGGTGAGCAGCGCGGCGAGGTCGCCGGCACGCTGGATCACCGGCCCCGAGGTGGCGCGGAACCCGACCCCCAGCTCGCGCGCGACGATCTGCGCCAAGGTGGTCTTGCCGAGCCCGGGCGGCCCGGAGAACAACACATGGTCGAGCGCCTCGCCGCGGCTCTTCGCGGCGCCGATGAAGACCGTGAGGTTGTCGCGCAGCTGCCTCTGGCCGACAAACTCGCCGAGGGTCTGCGGCCGGATCGTCGCGTCAGGGGCGTCCTGCGCGCCGGGCTCGGGTGCGACCAGGCGATCAGGAACCGCACTCACGTCGCCACCTCGGCAACGGTGTTGGCGAGCGCCCCTTGCGCCAGCTCCTGCAGCCCGGCGCGGATCAGCGCATCGACCGCGGCGCCGTCACCGAGCCGGCGCGAGGCGGCGGCGACCGCGCCAAACGCCTCGGCGCGGCGATAGCCGAGATTGACCAGCGCCGAGACCGCGTCGCCGGTCGGTCCGGCATCGACAGCCGCGGGCGCGGGCGCAGCGGCGTTGGTGGCGGCGAGCGCCAGCCCGCCGACCTTGTCCTTCAATTCGTTGACAATGCGCGCGGCGAGCTTGGGCCCGACCCCGTCGGCGCGGCTGAGAGTGGTGCGATCCTGCGACACGATCGCCAGGGTGAGGTCGTTGGGCGCCACCGCCGAGAGGATCGCCAGCGCCACCTTCGCCCCGACCCCCTGCACCGTGGTCAGCAGCCGGAACCAGTCGCGCTCTGCCGCGTCGATAAAGCCGTAGAGGTGGATATGGTCCTCGCGGACATGCGTCTCGACCAACAGTCGCGCCGGGCTGCCTGGCGATGGCAGCTGGCCGAGTGTGCGGCCGGAGCAGAAGCACAGATAGCCGACGCCGCCGACATCGATCACCGCGCCCTCGGGGCCGATATGGTCGAGTATGCCGGTCAGCTTGGCGATCATCGCGCGTCCTGTTGTCCCGTCGGCTGCCACGCATTGAGCGTGCCGACCCGGTGCGCGTGGCAGATCGCCACCGCGAGCGCATCGGCGGCGTCGGCCTTGACCACGGTGCAGCCCGGCAACAACCGCCGCACCATCAGCTCGACCTGCGACTTCTCGGCATGGCCGGCGCCGACCACCGATTTCTTGACCAGGTTGGCGGAATACTCGGCAACCGGCAGGCCGCGCTCGGCCGGCGCCAGCAGCACCACGCCGCGGGCAACCCCAAGTTTCAAGGTCGTTGCTGCGTTCTTGTTGACAAATGTCTCCTCGACCGCCGCCTCGTCGGGGCGGAAGCGGTCGAGCACCTCGGTGATCTGGCGGAACAAAACCACCAGCCGCTCGCCCATCGACAGGTTGACCGGGGCGCTGACCACCCCATCGGCAACGTGGCTGAGGCGATTGCCGTCGACGTCGATGACGCCCCAGCCGGTATGCCGCAGCCCTGGATCGAGGCCGAGAACGCGCATGCTAAAACCCCTCGCCGCATTGCGTCTTGCCACAACGCGAAGGGTTTGCTCCTTCTCCGCCCCCGGGGGCGGAGAAGGTCGGGTTGAGGTGAGGGAAACGCCGTCGCACGCCCACCTCTCCCTGCCGTCGCTCCACTTCGGCCTCCCTCTCCCCCCATTGGGCGGAGAGGGCAATTGGGCTGATCCCTATGGGCATCACGCGCTCAGCCGTGCCATGACGTCTTCGGCGACCTCGAAATTGGCGTAGACGTTCTGGACGTCGTCGCTGTCTTCCAACGTCTCGAGCAACTTGAAGAGGCTTTGCGCGGTTTCCTCATCGACCGGCGACGAGGTTTTCGGCCGCCATACCAGCCTGGCCGACTGGGCCTCGCCGAAACGCTGTTCGAGCGCGTCGCGCACCGCGTTGAAGTCATCGACGCCCGACAGCACGGCGTGGCGCTCGTCGTCGCTCTCGACATCGCTGGCGCCGGCCTCGATCCCCGCCTCGAGCATGTCGTCGGCGCTGGCCGTGGCGGCCGGATAGACGATCTCGCCGACCCGGTCGAACATGAAGCTGACCGAATTGGTCTCGCCGAGAGCGCCCGAGGATTTGGTGAAGGCGGCGCGGATGTCGCTCGCGGTGCGGTTGCGGTTGTCGGTCAGCGCCTCGACGATGACCGCGACCCCGCCCGGCCCATAGCCCTCGTAGCGCACCTCGTCGTAATTCTCGCCATCGCCACCGCCGGCGCCGCGCTTGATCGCGCGCTCGACCGTGTCCTTCGGCATGTTGGCCTGGCGCGCGGCGAGCACCGCGGCACGCAAACGCGGGTTGGCGTTTGGATCGGGCAGCCCCATCCGCGCGGCGGTGGTCAGCTCGCGGATGATCTTGGTGAACACCTTGCCGCGCTTCTTATCCTGCGCGCCCTTGCGGAACATGATGTTCTTGAATTGCGAATGGCCGGCCATTCCGTACTCGTCCCCTCAAACCTTCTTGCACGCGGCCGGAAAATGCGCCGCGCGAGCCGTTGTCGCTAGGCGGCGGACTAGCAATCCAATATGGCAGGATTGGGGCGACTCGGCGAAGGCGAGAGCGGAGTTCTTGCCGTTACCGCACGTTAGCGAAGTTTCTCTCGCCAAGTACCGGTCAATAAAGACGAATCGCCTGGCTTATGCTGCCGCCTCGGCGTCCTCGTCGCCGCCGTAGCGGGCGGAGAGATCGGCAACCTCTTCCGGTGCGATTTTCTTGAACAGCGGCGGCGGCACCTCGAATTTGTGGCCGGGCTGCAACACCTGCAACCCGGCCGGGATGCCGGCAGGCCAATAGGCGTCGCCGATCTCGACCCCGAGCGCGTCGCGCAACCGCGCGCAGGTGTCGGGGATGATCGGCGAGCCAACGATCGCGTAGAGCCGGATCAGGTTGATCGCGACGCGCAGGATAACCTTAGCGCGGTCCGGGTCCGTCTTGATCGCCGTCCACGGCGCGGCCCGGTCGACATAGACGTTGCCGAGCACCCACAGCTCGCGTAGCGCCTCCGCGGCGCGGCGCAATTGCATTGCCTCGAGACTGGCGGTGTAGCGCGCCAGGGTGGCTTGCACATTCTTAGCAAGCTCGATCTCCATCGGCCCCGGCTCGCCGCCGGCCGGCACTTCATCGCCAAAGCGCACGCTGCAAAACCTGAGCGTGCGGTTGACGAAATTGCCGAACGTATCGGCGAGGTCCTTGTTGCACACCCCGGCGAAGCCGCTGAAGGTGAACGATGCGTCGTCGGTCTCGGGCGCGTTGGCGACCAGCCAATAGCGCCAATAATCCGACGGGTATTCCTTGAGCGCTTGGTCGAGGAAGATGCCGCGCTTCTGGCTGGTCGAGAACTTGCCGCCGTAGAAATTGAGCCAGGAGAAGCCCTTGATGTAATCCGCCAGCTTCCACGGTTCGCCCGAGCCGAGGATCGTCGCCGGGAAGCTCACCGTGTGAAACGGCACGTTGTCCTTGGCCATGAACTCGACGTAGCGCACGTCGTCCGCGCCATACCACCAGCGCTTCCAGTCGCGCGTCTCGCCCGACGGCGCGGCGTCCGCCCATTCCTTGGTGGCGCCGATATATTCGATCGGCGCGTCGAACCAGACGTAGAACACCTTGCCCTCGAAGCCCGGCCGGTCGACCGGCACGCCCCATTTGAGGTCGCGGGTGATCCCACGATCCTGCAGCCCTTCGCGCAGCCAACCCTTGGCGATCGAGCTCACCAGCAGCGGCCAGTCCTTGCGCGAGTCGATCCATTCCTCGACCCGGTTGGCCAGCATCGGCAGCTTCAAAAACAAGTGCTTAGTCTGGCGAACCTCGAGATTGCTGCTCCCCGAGATCGCCGAGCGCGCCTCCTTGAGGTCGGTCGGCTCCAGCAACCTTGTGCAGTTCTCGCATTGGTCGCCGCGCGCGTTGGTGTAGCCGCAATGCGGGCAGGTGCCGATAATGTAGCGGTCGGGCAGGAAGCGCCCGTCATCGACCGAATAGACCTGCGGCATTGTCCGCTCCTCGATGAAGCCGGCATCGTCGAGGCGGTGATAGAAATGGTTGGTCAGCTCGTGGTTCTGCGGCGACGAACTGCGCCCGAAATAATCGAACGACAGTGCGAAGTCGCGATAGATTTGCGCCTGAATTTCATGCTGCTTGGCGCAGTATTCCTCAACCGGCATGCCGGCTTCGAGCGCGGCAATCTCGGCCGGCGTGCCATGCTCGTCGGTGGCGCAGATGAACAGCACCTCGTTGCCGGTCGCGCGCATGAACCGCGCATAGACGTCGGCGCTCAGCATCGAGCCGATCAGATTGCCGAGATGCTTGATGCCGTTGATGTACGGCAGCGCCGAGGTGATCAGAATTTTGGCCATGCCGACCTATATCACGGAAGCGGCACGTACGGCGCGAGGCGCCCGCCGAGCCGCACCGGCTCGATCCGGCGGGCAAAACCGGTCTCGTCGTCGATGACGACGAAAGCGCCGCACAGCGTCCCCTCGCCGCCCTCGGCGACCTGCGGCTTGTTGCCGGTCGGCATCTTGGTGACAAAGCGGCGGATCGACGGCTCCTTCTGCATGCCGATGACCGAGTCGTAATTGCCGCACATGCCGAGGTCGCTGATGTAGCCGGTGCCGCCCGGCAGCACCTGATGGTCGGCGGTCGGGATATGGGTGTGGGTGCTGACCACCGCCGAGACCCGGCCGTCGCAATAATGGCCGAACGCGGCCTTCTCGCTGGTCGCCTCGGCATGGAAATCGACAACGATCGCCGCGCCGGACCCGAGCGCCTGGCCGGCGAGGATCGCGTCGATGCCGCGAAACGGGCAGTCGAGCGCGTCCATGAACAGCCGCCCCATCAGGTTGACGACCAGCAGGCTTCGTCCATCCCCGAGCTTATGCAGACAGCTCCCCGCGCCCGGCGTACCGGGTGGAAAATTCGCCGGGCGCAGCAGCCGCTTCTCGCGCTCGATATAGGGGATGATCTCGCGCTGATCCCAGGCGTGGTTGCCGGTGGTCAGCACATCGGCGCCGGCATCGTAAAGCTCGCCGCAGATCTTCTCGGTCAGACCAAAGCCGTGCGCCGCGTTCTCGGCGTTGACGATGGCGACATCGATCGAGAGGTCGCGGCGCAGCCCTGGCAGACGCGCCTTCACCGCGTCGCGCCCGGGGCGGCCGACGACATCGCCGAGGAGGATGATGTTCACGCGGGCTCCGTATGAGGAGGCGCGAGCGGAGCCGCCTCGGCCGTCGGTCTTGGAATTCCCTCGTGGCCCGCCTTAGCAGGTGGGAGCCATATACCGGAACCAAGGCTCCGGCAGAGACAGCCCCCGTGAGGTAGGAATCGGCCCCAGGGTATTTAGGCCTAACGCACCGCGCAGCCCCGCTCGCAGCCCTATTAGCTAGGAAGTTTCCAGTCGCGCCGCAATGGTCTCGATGCGCTCGGCGATGGTACGGATGCCGCTCGCCATCGCCGCCGAGCTGTCGGGACCCACGGCGCGGCCGCCGCCACGCTGGACCATGTCGTTGGTATCGGAGAGTTCGTCGGCGATGACCAGCGCCGCCAGAAGGATCAACCGCGCCTCGCCGATCTGGCCGTGCAGCTTGACGAATTCGCCGACCTTGCCGTCGACATAGGAGGCGAGGCGGCGGATGCGCGGTTCCTCGCCATCGGCGACGGTTAGCGGGAAGGCGCGGCCGTTGACCGTTACCACGACCTCCGCCATTTCAGCACTCCTCGGCGAGGACTTGGCCGATCTTGGCGAGCGCCGCCTCGACCCGCGCGAAGATCTGCGCCGCCGTCTGCTCGATCTTGGCGGTCTCCGCGGCCCGCTCGGCTTGGAGCCGCGCCGCCGCATCGCTGTCGCCAAGTTGCGGCGCCGCTTCAAGTCGCAGCACCGCGCGCTCCAGTTGCACGAGGGCGTCGTCGAGCTCGCTCATGCCTGTAATTTATGCAGAGCGCCGCGAGGCGCGTCAACGCATTAGCGGCAAGTTTTTCGCAGGGTGATGGAAGTCAGCGAACCCGTTCGTATTTCTGTAACGAGCGGATGTAGTCGGGCCGCGGCGTCGTCGGATAAAATTGTGGCCACTGCGTCCACGACACCTCGCCGACGTAAAGATCGCCGCGCGAATCACAGGCCATCCCGTGCGGCCCGAGGAACGCAGTCGGCGCGGTGCCGGCATGCATGTCGCCAAAGCGCGACAAGAGGTTGCCCTTATGGTCGACAATGCTGACCCGCGGCCCGAGATTGGGCACGTCCCGGTTGACCGGCTGCACCGGCCCCAGCTCGCCGATAAAGCAGACCGGGTTGCGGACATGGTCCATGTAGAGGCCGCACGGGCGGTGCAGATTGTTCCACTGCGCCTCGTACTTGCCGTTGCCGTCGAACACCTGGACCCGGTGGTTCTCACGGTCGGCGACATAGACCCAGCCGTCGGCGTCGGTGCAAATGTTGTGGACGATGTTGAACTCGCCCGGCATCGACCCCGGCTGGCCCCACGACATCAAGAGCTTGCCGTCGGGCGAGTATTTGTGGACGCGCGCATTGCCATAGCCGTCCGAGACGTAGATCTCGCCCTTCGGCGACAGCGCGGTGTGGGTGCAGCGATGAAACGGCTCGCCCGACATGTACGGCGCCGGCTTGCCGGGAACGCCCAGCTCGAGCAGCACCTTGCCGTCCTCGAGCCGGCACTTGCGGACGAAATGCCCGCCGTCGTCTGTCAGGTAGATCGAGTCGTCGGGTCCCATATGGACGCCGTGCGCCCGCGGGTACTGTCCCTCGCCCCATGAGCGGAGGAAATTGCCCGCGCGGTCGAACACCATCATCGGGTGCTCGCCGCGATTGAAGACATAGACATTGTCGTTCTTGTCGCAGCCAACCGCGCCGACTTCCTTGAACGACCAGCCGCTGGGGAGCTTCGCCCAGTTCTCGATGATCCGGTACTTGTAGTCGCCGGTCCCAACGATGATGTCCGCCATGGCTGCCCTCCCGTGCCGAGTGTCACGAAACCTAGCCAATGGCCTGCTACGACACAATCGGCGGCGCGGTGCAGGAGCCATGCGCCGGGCGTTTGCCGTCGAGACAATGAAGGGTAGAGTGCCGGTATGAACGATCCTTCCTCCCTACCCGCCTCCTTGACCCATCCCCGCGACCCGCATTTGCGCCGGATGGCCAACGCCTTGCGCGCCCTCGCCATGGATGCGGTCGAGCAGGCGAAATCCGGCCATCCCGGCATGCCGATGGGCATGGCCGACATCGCCACCGTGCTGTTCAGCCAGTTCCTCAACTTCGATCCGACCGAGCCCGATTGGCCCGACCGCGATCGTTTCGTGCTGTCGAACGGCCATGGCTCGATGCTGCTCTACGGGCTCTTGCACCTGACCGGCTATGCCGACATGACGATCGACGAGCTGAAGCGGTTCCGCCAGCTCGGCAGCAAGACCGCCGGCCATCCCGAGCGCGGCCTCGCCACCGGGATCGAGACCACGACGGGACCGCTCGGCCAGGGCATCGCCAATTCGGTCGGCATGGCGCTCGCCGAGCGTCTGCTCGCGGGGCAATTTGGCGACGATGTCGTCAACCACCGGACCTATGTCTTCTGCGGCGACGGTTGCCTGATGGAGGGGATCAGCCACGAGGCGATGTCGCTGGCCGGGCACTACAAGCTCAACAAGCTGACCGTGCTGTGGGACGACAATTCGATCACTATCGATGGCGCCACCAGCCTCGCGGTGTCGGACGACCAGATCAAGCGCTTCGAGGCGCATGGCTGGGCGACCAAGCGGGTCGATGGCCACGACCATGCCGACATCGCCGCCGGGCTCAAATGGGCGCAGAGCCAGGATCGGCCGAGCCTCATCGCCTGCAAGACGATCATCGCCTTCGGCGCACCGACCAAGGCTGGCACCGCCGGGGCTCACGGCGCCCCGCTCGGCGCCGAGGAAATCAAGGGCGCGCGTGAGCGGCTCGGCTGGGACTACCCGCCCTTCATCATTCCCGAGGATGTGAAGCAGTGGTGGCGTGGGGTCGGTGCGCGCGGCGCGGCGACGCGCCAGGCGTGGGAAGGCCGCCTCGCCAAACTCGACCCCGGCAAGCGCGCGGAGTTCCTGCGCCGGCTGGCCGGAAAGCTGCCGGCGGATCTCGGCTCGGCGGTCTCCGCGATTTGCGAGAATTTCCGCGCGACGAACGCCAAGCTGGCGACGCGGCAAGCCTCGGGCGTGACGCTCGATGGGCTGGTTGGGCCGGTGCCCGAGCTGATCGGCGGCTCGGCCGACCTCACCCCGTCGAACAACACCAAGGCCAAAGGCGAAACTGAGGTGAAGCCGGGCGACTTCACCGGCCGCTACATGCATTGGGGCGTGCGCGAGATGGGCATGGCGTCGGCGATGAACGGGATCGCCGTGCATGGCGGGCTGATCCCTTATGGCGGCACGTTTCTCACCTTTACCGATTACGCCCGCCCGGCGATCCGGCTGTCGGCGCTGATGGAGGCCGGGGTCATCTATGTGATGACCCACGATTCGATCGGCCTAGGCGAGGATGGGCCGACGCACCAGCCGGTCGAGCACCTGGCGGCGTTGCGCGCGATCCCGCATCTCAATGTGTTTCGCCCGGGCGACGCGGTCGAGACCGCCGAGTGCTGGCAGTTGGCGCTCGAGAACCGGCATGCGCCTTCGATCCTGGCGCTGACCCGCCAGCCATTGCCGCTGCAGCGGACCGAGGTGCACGGCGAAAACCGCTCGGCCAAGGGCGCTTATGTTCTCGCCGAGGCCGAGGGCGCGCGCCAGGTGACCCTGCTCGCGACCGGGTCGGAAGTGGCGATCGCGATGGACGCGCGCGCCGCGCTTGCCGCCCAGGGCATCCGCGCCGCGGTGGTGTCGATGCCGTGCTGGGAGCTTTTCGAAAAGCAGGACGAGGACTACCGCAAATCGGTGCTCGGCAGCGCGCCGCGCGTCGGGGTCGAGGCGGCGGTGCGGCTCGGCTGGGACCGCTGGCTCGGCGAGCGCTCGGCCTTTGTCGGGATGACCGGGTTTGGCGCGTCGGCGCCGATCGAGGCGCTTTACCCGCATTTCGGCATCACTGCCGAGGCGGTCGCCGAAGCGGCCAAATCGCTGCTGTAGAGAGGGACGGATGGCGGACGCAAAATCCGGCCGGGCGCATCTCATCGTCGGCGGTTTCCCGCCCGGTTCGATGGGCGGGCATGACCATGATTATGCGCGGTTGAAGCTGCTGGGGTTGCTGGCCGAGCGCAACGTTCCCGCCTCTGTCGCCAACGATTTCACCGATGTCGAGAAATGGCTGCCGGTCAGCCAGATGCTCATCACCTATGTCGCTGGCCCCTACCCCGATGCCGCGCAGACCCGCGCCATTCGGAGCTGGCTGGAGGGTGGCGGCAAGTGGCTGGCGCTGCACGGCACCAGCGGCGGGCGCGCCGAGCGGGTCGAGGGGGTGCGGATGCGCCGCACCGTAAAGGGCGAGCACCACGCCCTGCTCGGCAGCTTCTTCCTGACCCATCCGCCGATTTGCGAATTCCGGGTCGAGATAAAGAACCCCAGCTCTCCGCTCACCAAGGGTCTCGGCGCGTCGTTCGTCGTCAAGGACGAGCCCTATTTCATCGAGCTACAGGACCCCGGCTCGACGCAGATTTTGCTGACCGCAGATTACGGCGCTAACGCCGCATCATCGGCCGTCGGCGCCCTCTATCCCGCCGACACCTCGCTGCAAGCCGACGGCAAGACCCGGGTCATCGGCTACACCAAAGCGGTGGGCCAGGGCGGCGTCACCTATTACGCGCTCGGTCATTGCCACAATCCGGCGATCCGCGCCGCCCGCGCCCTTACCGACCCGGCGGACAAGACCCCGCCGACTTTCCGCGCGCCGTGGGAGACTGACGGGTTCGTCACTCTGCTGCGCAACGCCACCGCCTGGGGCGTCGAGAGCTAACTGCACCTCGCCGTGACTGCGCGGCTCAGGTAATAAAATTTTCCAAACCAGCCGGAATACGAAACGGATGCGTTTCGTTATTGCAACGTCTCAACCTCATGCCATGGAGCGTCCCATGCGCCGTATCATTCTCGCGCTCGCCGCCGCCGCCGTCATCGGCACCAGCCTTGTCGCCGCGGCACCCGCCAAGGCCGATTGGCCGTATTATGGCGGGGGCTACTATCACAACGACTGGCGCGCGCACGAGTGGCGCGAGCACCAATATTGGGCCTGGCGCCACCATCTTTGGTGGCAGGCACATCACGATGGTTATTGGTACCGCTGACCTCCGCCAAAGCGCGGCGACCTGCCAGGGCCTTCGGGAATTTCCCGAAGGCCCTGGCGGGCGCACCGGCGGTCACTCAATCTGCAGGTCGGTCACGCAAGCCGACCGCTTCACGCGCGGACGCAATCTGATCTAAGCTGAGGCCACCGCTTCACAGAAAGGCATGGCCATGGCGATCAGGGTTGCGATCAACGGGTTCGGCCGGATCGGCCGGTTGGTGATGCGCGCGGCCTTGGAGCATGCCGAGAAGCAGCTCGAGATCGTCGGCATCAACGATCTCGGGCCGGTCGAAACCAACGCGCATCTGTTGCGCTACGACAGCGTCCACGGCCGGTTTGGCGGCGAAGTAACGACCGGCGAGAACTGGATGGATGCCGGGCGCGGCAAGATCCGCGTCACCGCCGAGCGCGACCCCGCCAAGCTGCCGTGGAAAGAGCTCGGGGTCGATGTCGCCCTGGAATGCACCGGCATCTTCACCAAGCGCGAAGCCGCGGCGAAGCATCTCGAGGCCGGCGCCAAGAAGGTCATCATCTCGGCTCCCGGCGAGGGCGCCGATTTGACCGTCGTCATGGGGGTGAACCACGACGAATTGTCGGCCAAGCACCAAGTCATCTCGAATGCCTCGTGCACGACCAATTGCCTGGCGCCGGTCGCTTATGTGCTGCATCAGGGGATCGGCATCGAGCGTGGCTATATGACGACGATCCACTCCTATACCGGTGACCAGAGCCTGCAGGACACGCTGCACAGCGATTTGCGCCGAGCGCGCGCCGCGGCGCTGTCGCTGATCCCGACCTCGACTGGCGCGGCGCGCGCGGTGGGTCTGGTGCTGCCGGCGCTCAA
Organism: Allostellaceae bacterium; assembly: GCA_035935235.1. Lineage (GTDB taxonomy): Bacteria > Pseudomonadota > Alphaproteobacteria > ATCC43930 > CGMCC-115725 > DATARH01. The sequence continues at coordinate 1,975 of DASYXG010000448.1, read as the reverse complement.
GGGCAAGCTCGACGGCACCGCGATCCGCGTGCCGACCGCCAATGTGTCGCTGATCGACCTCACCTTCGACGCGGCGCGCGAGACCACCGCCGAGGAAGTCAACACGCTGATGGAAGACGCCGCCAAGTCGAACCGGCTCAAAGGCATTGTCGGCATCAACAAGGCGCCGACCGTCTCGGTCGACTTCAACCATGACTCGCACAGCTCGACCTTCGACGTCACCCAGACCCAGGTGCTCGACAAGAAATTCGTCCGCGTCCTGTCCTGGTACGACAACGAATGGGGCTTCTCGAACCGCATGGTCGAGGTCGCCGCGCATTTTGGCGCGATGCACTGAGCGAGCATTCGCAACCAGCAATCGTCGTTCATTCGTTGACCCACGCGGTCGCGGCGCTTCAAGCCGCCACGGCAGCGGATCGTGACATCGTCCTGCTGAGCGCACCGGGCGCCGGGATTTTTGCCGGCGCGGGCTGGTTCGCGGCACTTATCGATGCGGTGCGATCGGCCGTTCCGACAGCGAAATTCACCGCCATCCTCGATTGCGGCGATGACGCAGGCGCGGCACAGGCCGCGCTGCGCGCCGGCGTCGAGGCGGCAATCTTCACTGGCCGCGCCGATGTCGCCGAGCGGCTCACGGCGATCGCCCAGCAGGCCCGCGTCAGCCTTCTGACCACTCGACCCCAGCCGCTCCTCGATCTCGGCGAGCTGTTCTTCGCCTCGTCCGACACGCTGCGAGAGCGCTGCGCCGATGCTCTCGCCTCGGTTTAATCACCGTCCCGCGCCGGGTGTTCATCCTCGCCTCGGGGCCGGGGTTTTGCTAAAAAGGGCGGACGCCATAGGCCGCCGAAAAGACGGATTTCACACTGGAGTGACGATCATGGCCAATGACCAGATGACGGCCCAAATGTCTAAGAAGGGCGGCTTTATCGCCGCCCTCGACCAGAGCGGCGGGTCGTCGCCCGGAGCGCTGCGCCTCTACGGCATTCCGGACACCGCCTATAGCGGCGAGGCCGAGATGTTCCGGCTGATCCACGAGATGCGGGTGCGCATCATGACCGCTCCGGCCTTTACCGGCGACAAGGTCATCGGCACGATCCTGTTCGAAGGCACGATGGACGGCGAGGTGCGCGGCAAGCCGACCGCTTCCTATCTGTGGGAAGAGAAGCATGTCGTGCCATTTGTCAAAGTCGACCGCGGGCTTGAACCCGAAAAGGATGGTGTCCAGCTGATGCGGCCGATGCCGCAGCTCGATCAGCTGTGCGACCGCGCGGCCAAGCTCGGCGTCTACGGCACCAAGATGCGCTCGGTGATCAATCTCGCCTCAAAGGAAGGGATCGCCGCGATCGCCGCACAGCAGTTCGAGGTCGGCGAACAAATCGCCCGGCATGGGCTGATGCCGATCCTCGAACCCGAGGTGTCGATCAAAAGCCCGGACAAGAAGGGCGCCGAAGCGATCCTGTTCGACGAGTTGAAAAAGCGGACGGACGCGCTGCCGGCCGGCCGACAGGTCATGTTCAAGCTGACCCTGCCCGACGTCGCCGACCTCTATAAGCCGCTGGTCGATCACCCTCGTGTCGCCCGAGTCGTCGCCCTCTCCGGCGGCTATGCCCGCGCCGACGCCTGCCAGCGGCTCGCCGCCAATCACGGCATGATCGCGAGCTTCTCGCGCGCGCTTGTCCAGGACCTTCGCGTTTCGATGAGCGACACCGAATTCGAGGTTGCGCTTGCCCAATCGATCGACGAGATCCACCGCGCCTCCACCGTGAAGGCCTGACTCCCGATATGCTTGACCAAGTCATCAAGATTTATCAGGGAAGAGACCGATCTTGCTGAATGAAGACCGGGCGACAACGCGACTTTACCTGATCACGCCGCCAGCGCTCGATCCGCACGAGTTCGCCCCGCTGCTTGAAGCCGCGCTCTCGGGCGGCGATGTCGCGGCGGTGCAACTCCGCCTCAAGGATGTCGATGACGA
>DASYXG010000447.1:0-2238 GCA_035935235.1 Allostellaceae bacterium | reverse complement strand
ATATCCCGCGCCGACCAGTCGTTGACAAAGCCGAGCCCGACGATGTGATCGGCGGCCTCGGATATTGCGATCGGCTCGCCCTGCTTGTTGCCGGGTCCGACCCAGATCGCCACCTCGAGTTCGTAATCGAGCTTTCGGCATGGGCCAAAGGTGGGCGCGTTCTCTTCCGGCAGCTTGCGCTGGCCGCTCGGCCGACGGATCGGCGCACCCGAAGGCTGCAGCGACGAAGCGCGGCTGTGATAGGCGACCGGCACGTATTTGTAATTCGGCCCGAGCGGATCGTTGGGGTTGCGCCGCCGCCCGCCATTGGTCGCGTGGTGAATTCCGGCGAAGAAATCGGTGAAGCTGGCGGACTTTGCCGGCAAATGCAGCGCACAGGTATTGGCGTCGTGCAGAATGCTTGGCGCAAGGTCGCGTGCTTTGCTCGCGTTGTTGCCGTCGGTGGCGAGCAGATCGAAAACCTGGTGGCGCAAGGCGCGCCGATGCCCCGACCCCAATTCCAGCAGCGGATTAAGCGTGCCGCCCGAAGCCGCTCTTGCCGCGGTCTCCGCCTCGCCAGAGAACAGCCCCGCGGCGAGCGCTGCTTTGATGTCGAAGATCTTGTCGCCAATCGCGATGCCGCCGCGCGCCCGCGCATCGGGTACATTGTTGCCCGGCGGGCTGAACACGCCTAGCGGCAGGTTCTGCAGCGGGAAATCGGAATGGCCGTTGGCCGAGGCGACCCAGCTTTGCCGTTTCGGGTCATGGGTTTCATCGATCGCGCTGATCATCGTTCTATCCTCCCGGAGCTCGATCTTTTGTAGCGTAGCGGAACAGAGCTGCGGAAGGAGGCAGTGCAATGCCAGGGGAATTTGCCGACAAAACGGTCGTCATCACCGGGGCGGCCGGCATCTACGGCTCGCAGCTCGCGGAGAACTTCGCCGCATCCGGAGCGCGGCTGTTTCTCACCGATCGCGATGAAGCAGGGCTGGCAGCGATTTGCGCGCGGCTCGCTCCCGCCGGCAGCGCCTCGGCCAGCGCCGATCTCACCGATGCCGACGCGATTGCCGAGCTCTGCCGACAAATCCTCGATTGGTCCGTCCCCGACCTGGTCATCAACAATGCCGGCATCTATCCGTTCGGCGGGCTGTTCGATACGCCCGCCGAGACCTGGGACAGCATCATGGCGGTCAATTTGCGCGCGCCGTTCCTGATTACCCAGTCCCTCGCCGCGGCGATGATCGTGGCGCAGCGCAAAGGCGTCTTCATCTTCATCGGCTCCGGCGCCGGGCAGGTGCTGCGCACCAACGGCCTCGCCTATTGCACCTCGAAGCGCGGGCTCGAATGGCTGATGAAGGGCATCGCGTTAGAGCTCGCGCCGCACGGCATCCGCGCCAATCTCGTCGCGCCCGGCCTCGCGCTCGGCAGCGCCGGCACCGAGTTCCCCGAAGGCTACGTCGAGGCGATGGCGGCGCGAGTGCCGCTCCGCCGCCCGATCGAACCCGGAGAACTGGGCGAAGCGGTGATGTTCCTCGCATCCGATCGCGCCGCCTACATCACCGGCGCGAGCCTCTCGGTCGATGGCGGCGGCGCGATCCCGCGGCGCGCTCTCGACTAAGGCCCGCTTGCCGCCGGCAGCCGCACCGCCACGGCGCCAAGCACGAAGGCGATAATCTGCGTCGTCAGCACCACACCGGCCATCGCGAAAGCGGTCTCATGCGGCAACAGGCCGACGGCGAGTGTTCCAAGCGCGGACGCCGTCATCTGCAGAAAACCGATGAACCCGGACGCCGTACCGGCGACCCTCGGGTAGACGCTCAGCCCCGCTCCCATCGCCGCCGGCTGGCTGAGCCCGTTGCCAATCGAACTCGCCGCCATCGGCACGAACAGCGTCCACGGGCTGAGTCCGGGCCAGACGCACCAAAGCAACATCGCCGCGCCGGAGCAGAGCGACAGCGAGACGCCCCAGACGACCAAGGTTCCCGTGCCGGCCCAGCGCGCCAGCCGTGCGGCAGCAGCGTTGCCGAGGATATAGGCCGCCATCGGCAACATGATCATCAGCCCATAAGCGCTCGGCGGCTGATGCAGGGTTTCCGACATCAGATAGGGCGCGGTGGCGATGAAGGTGAACCACGACGCGCTGGTAAAGGCGGTGCACAGCGCGAAGCAGCTGAAGGCCGGCGAGCGCAGCAGCATGCCGTAAGAGCGTCCGATCGCGCCGATATTGAGCGACACCGGCTGGCGCAAGGTCTCGGCGAG
>DASYXG010000446.1:0-7878 GCA_035935235.1 Allostellaceae bacterium | reverse complement strand
CAACCTCGACATCGTCCGCGACTTCCACAATCACGAGAACTGCACCGAGATCCTGACCGAAAGCCGGCCCGATCTGGTGCGCGAGATCCATCGCGGCTACCTCGCCGCTGGCTCCGACGCGATCCAGACCAACAGCTTTGGCGGCTCGCCGATCACGCTCAATGAGTTCGGCATCGCCGACAAGGCGTTTGCGCTCAACAAGCTCTCGGCCGAGTTGGCGCGCGAAACGCTTGCCGAGTTCGCGCATGACGGCCGCGCCCGTTTCGTCTTCGGCTCGCTCGGACCGGGAACGCGCCTCCCGAGTCTCGGCCATGTCGCCTACCAGCCGCTGGAAGACGCGCTGACCGTGCAGTGCGATGGCCTCGTCGCCGGCGGAGTCGATGCGATCCTGATCGAGACCTGCCAGGACCCGCTCCAGATCAAGGCCGCGGTCAACGGCGCCAAGCGGGCGCGCGCGGCCGCAATGAAGGACATCCCGATCTTCGTCCAGGTCACGGTCGAAACCACCGGCACCTTGCTGGTCGGCGCCGACATCGCCGCGGCGGCGACGATCATCGACGCGCTCGACGTCAACGGGCTCGGGCTCAATTGCGCTACCGGCCCGCGCGAGATGGCCGAGCACGTCAAATGGCTCGGCGAAAACTGGCCAAGGCTCATTTCGGTTCAGCCCAACGCCGGCCTCCCCGAGCTGGTCAGCGGGCGCACCCAATACCCGCTTTCGCCCGAGGAGCTCGCCCAATGGCTCGAGCGCTTCGTGCTCGAGGACGGGGCCAACATCATCGGCGGCTGCTGCGGCACCGAGCCCAAGCATATCGCCGCGCTCGACGCGATGCTGCGCCGCATCGGTCGCGACCGCCCGCGTCCCGTGCCGAAATCGCGCAAGCCCGTCTGGACCTCCGCCGTCGCCTCGCTCTACAGCCAGGTCAGCCTGCGCCAGGAAAACGCCTATCTGTCGATCGGCGAACGCTGCAACGCCAACGGTTCGCGCGCTTTCCGCCGCTTGCAGGAGCAACACGATTGGGACGGTTGCGTCGAGATGGGGCGCGAGCAGGCCAAGGAAGGCTCGCACACGCTCGACCTCTGCACCGCCTTTGTCGGGCGCGACGAGGTCGCTGACATGACCGAAATGGTCACCCGCATGCGCGGGGCGGTCAATGCGCCGCTGGTGGTCGACTCGACCGAATACCCGGTGCTCGAAGCGGCGATGCGGCTCTATGGCGGCAAGCCGATCATCAACTCGATCAATTTCGAGGACGGCGAGGACGCGGCGCACAAACGGCTAGAGTTGGCGCGCCGCTTTGGCGCCGCGGTGATCGCGCTGACCATCGACGAGCGCGGCATGGCCAAGGAGGTCGACGACAAGATCGCGGTGGCGAAACGGCTTTACGATTTCGCCGTCAACCAGCACGGCCTGCCGCCCAGCGATCTGCTGTTCGACCCATTGACCTTTACGATCTGCACCGGCAACGAGGACGACCGCAAGCTCGGCCTCAACACCTTGGACGCGATCGAGCGCATCGCCAAAGAGCTGCCCGAGTGCCAGATCATCCTCGGCCTCTCCAACATCTCGTTCGGCCTCAACCCGCCGGCGCGGCAGGTGCTGAACTCGGTCTTCCTCGACCACGCATTGAAGCGCGGCATGACCGGCGCGATCGTGCATTTCTCGCGCATCCTGCCCCAGCACCGCATCCCCGAGGCGGAATGGCAAGTCGCCGAGGACCTGATCTTCGACCGCCGCCGCGACGGTTATGACCCGCTGCAGGCGTTTATCGCCTTGTTCGAGGACCGCACGGTCGAGAAGGCCGAAAAGCAGGGCCGGCCGGAAAACCTCGAGGAGCGGCTCGCCTACCGCATCGTCGAGGGCGACCGGCTCGACCTCGAGGCCGATCTCGACCTGGCGATGCAGAGCCATTCGCCGCTCGACATCATCAACGAGCACCTGCTCGGCGGGATGAAGACGGTCGGCGAACTGTTCGGCGCCGGCAAGATGCAGCTGCCCTTCGTGCTGCAATCGGCCGAGACGATGAAGACCGCGGTCAAATACCTCGAACCGCACATGGAGCGGGTCGAGGGCCAGGAGAAGGGCACCGTGGTGCTCGCCACGGTGCGCGGCGACGTGCATGACATCGGCAAGAACCTGGTCGATATCATCCTCACCAATAACGGCTACCGGGTGGTTAATCTCGGCATCAAGCAGCCGATCGGCGCGATCCTCGACGCCGCCAAGGAGCATCGGGCGCACGCGATCGGCATGTCGGGGCTTCTCGTCAAATCGACCGTGGTGATGCGCGAGAATTTGGAAGAGATGAGCCGCATGGGGCTCGATGTGCCGGTGATGCTCGGCGGGGCGGCGCTCACCCGCCGCTATGTCGAGGAGGATTGCGTCAAGGCCTACCAGGCCGGTCGCGTCGCCTATGCCCGTGACGCCTTCGATGGCCTCGCGCTGATGGACCGCATCGTCGGCAACGATTTCGACGGCTACCTCGCCGAGGTGCAGGAAAAGAACCTAAGCCGGCCGAAGAACCAGTCGCGCAAATTGGGTCGCGCCGCCGACGCGCGGGTGTTGCGGCCGATCGATCTCGAGGAAATCCGCATCCGCCGCGCCGAGCTGACCGCCGGTCAGTCGGTGCCGGTGCCGCCCTTTTGGGGCCCGCGCGTCTTGGAGCGCGTGCCGGTCAAGTCGGTGGCGCCCTACCTCAACGAGCGCATGCTCTATCAATTCCAATGGGGCTTCCGCAAGGAAGGCCGCAGCCTCGCCGACTACAAGAAATGGGCGCGCACCGAGCTGCGCCCGCTGCTGTCGCGGATCATGGACATCGCCATCCGCGAGAACATCCTCCAGCCCCAGGCCTCCTATGGCTATTGGCCCTGCGCTGCGCAGGGCAACGAGGTGGTGCTGTTCGACCCCGACGGCGCCCTCGGTGGAAGGGAACGCGAGGTCGCGCGCTTCGACTTCCCGCGCCAGAACAAGCGCGACGGGCTGTGCATCGCCGATTTCTTCCGCGACATCGATAATCCCGAGCGCGACGTGATCGGGCTCCAGGTGGTGACCATGGGCCGGCGTGCCTCGGAGGCGGCGCGCGAATGGTTCGCCGCCGACCGCTACCAGGATTACCTCTATCTGCACGGCCTCTCGGTCGAGATGGCCGAGGCCTTCGCAGAATACGTCCACAAGCGCATCCGCGGCGAACTCGGCTTTGCCGCCGAGGAGGCGCGCGACCACGACGAGATGCTGGCGCAAGGCTATCGCGGCAGCCGCTATTCGTTCGGTTATCCGGCCTGCCCCAACCTCGCCGATCAGGCGCAGCTGCTGACGCTCTTGCAGGCCGATCAAATCGGCATCGCCCTCACCGACGAGGACCAGCTCGACCCCGAGCAATCGACCTCGGCGATCGTCGTCCACCATCCGCAGGCCAAGTATTTTTCTGTGTAGAGCCGCTCGGCGCGCGGTTCTATTCTACCCCGATAATCCAGGCACCCACGCAAGGGGAGGCGGGTAGGTGCATTGGCCTGAGCTGCTCGGGTATGCGGCGGCGCTGTGCACGCTCGCGACCTTTTCGATGCGGACGATGGTGCCGCTGCGATGCCTCGGTATCGCCAGCAACCTGCTGTTCATCGGCTACGGCTATTTCCTCCCCGCCTATCCGGTCCTCCTGCTCCACCTGACGCTGCTGCCGATCAATATCGTCCGGCTGCGGCAGATGAAGCTGCTGATCGATCGCGTGCGCCACGCCTCGCGCGGCGACGGCAGCATGGAATGGCTCAAGCCGTTCATGTCGCAGAGCCGCATTGCCGAGGGCGAGGTGCTGTTTCGTAAAGGCGATACGGCGAGCGAAATGTACTACCTGCTTACCGGCCGCGTGCGGCTGAAGGAGGTCGACATCGAGATCCGCGTCGGCGAGGTCGTCGGCGAGCTCGGGATGCTGGCCCCCGACCATCGCCGCACCTTTACCATCGAGTGCATCGAATCGGCCGAGTTGCTGATGATCACCTACGATCAGGTCCGGGAGCTGTTCTTCCAGAACCCGTCGTTCGGATTTTATTTCCTCAGCCTCACCAGCCGCCGGCTCTTCGACAATCTGGAGCGCCTCGAGGGAGAGCTGGCGGAACGTCAGCGGCCGGTCACTTCCGCAGTCTCCGGTGCTGTTGAAGCGGCAGACTAGCCCCCCGCGGCTTGGATAAGACGGCCCCCTCATTGCGATAAATAGCCGCGCGGCGTTCCTCCCTGCGGTTTGCCGGCCTCGCCACACCTATATCCGGCGCGGATTTGGCGACGGTGGGAGGCCGGAGTGACCGATACGCTAGCGCATGCCGGGCTTGATGCCGAGGTTCTGCGCCGCGATTTCCTGGTGTTGATGGCGGGGGCGCTCGGCGCGGTGGGGGCGGCGTCGGCATTGTGGCCGTTTGTCGCCTCGCTCAACCCGGCCGCCGATACCATCGCCGCCGGCGCGCCGATCGATGTCGATCTGTCGCCGCTCCAGCCGGGTCAGCAGATCACCGTGCTATGGCGCGGTCGGCCTGTGGTGATCCGCCGCCGGACGGGCGAGGAGCTGGCCTCGCTGCAGGCGCCACAGGATATCGCGCGGCTCGCCGACCCCGCCTCGCTCGCGGCGCAGCAGCCGGATTACGCGAAGAACTGGCACCGCTCGGCGAACCCGGAATACCTGGTGATGGTCGCGATCTGCACCCATCTCGGCTGCCTGCCGGGTTTCGAGGCGGCGGGGTCGGCGGCCGTGGCGGTCGACAATTGGCCCGGCGGCTATTTCTGCCGCTGCCACGGCTCGAAATACGACCTCGCCGGTCGCGTCTTCAAGAGCGTGCCGGCGCCCTACAATTTGCCGGTGCCGCCTTATCATTTTGTCGGCGACGCGACCTTGCGCGTCGGCGAGAACCCGCCCGACAGCAGATTCGACTTTAGTGACATCGTGCAGATTTGATTGCCGGTTTGCTGTCGACAATCGTTTACCAGAGCGCGAATGTATTCCGTCGAGAGTCGTAGAGGTTGTACTAACAAGCTCGACTATAGGAGGAGACGCCCAGTGGCCAATACCGATGGATTTGGGCTTGACCCGACCTTTGCCGCCACGTTGTCGCAGCTACTTGATTGGTGCCAAGCCAACGGAATGGACTTCCGTATCGCCCAGGGCCTTCGTACACCCCAAACGCAGGCCCAATACTATTGTCAGTGGGATCAGCGTTCACCCGCGGCGGTCGATGCGGCGGTCGCCAAACTCCAAGCCGCGCAGGCCCCCTGGCTAGCGGCGCTGCTTGCCTCTTACCGAGACGAGGCGAGGAAGCCCCAATGGCTGACTGATGCGCTGCCTGGTGCTGGATGGCATCAATGGGGATTGGCTGCCGATTGTTATTGCTACCACAACGGTCAGATGGTCAGTGATGGTGGCGATCCGGTCTACAAAGCTTACGCTGACCAAGCGCAGGCGCTCGGTCTACGGGCGGGTTATTATTTCACCAAGCGGGATGCCGGACACGTCCAGGGTTCTCTGGCTGCCGATGCCACCGGCCAGTATACCTGGGCGGAAATTAACCAAGTCATGGAAGCGCGGTTCAGCGGTAAGCCGCCAATAGCGTAGCTATTACCGGAGTACCTTCGACATTGCCGAACCGCTGTGGGTTTGCTAAGCCGCGCGGTAATGAAAACGCACCAGATCGCGGTTCTCGGCGGGTCGGGGTTTATCGGCCGCTACGTCGTCAAGCGCCTGGCCGAACGCGGCGAGGTGCTGGCCGTCGGCGGGCGCCACGCGGCGGACGCCAAATTCCTCAGGCTCAAGGGCGAAGTCGGCCAGGTCGGCCTCGTCAACATCGCCATCGACGACGAGCGGCTGCTGCCGGCCTTTCTGGCCGGCAAGGACGCGCTGATCAACTGCGTCGGCATCCTGCGCGAGCACGGTGCGCAGACCTTCGACCTCGTCCACCATACGGCGCCGGCGAAGCTGGCGCGGCTGGCGCGCGAGGCCGGGGTCGCGCAGCTCGTCCACATCTCGGCGATCGGCGCCGACCCGCGCGCCGCCTCCGCCTACGCGCGGTCAAAAGCGGCAGGCGAGCAGGCGGTCAAGGATGCGTTCCCGACCGCGACAATCCTGCGTCCATCGATCGTGTTCGGCCCCGAGGACGATTTCTTCAATCGCTTCGCCGCGATGGCGCGGCTGTCGCCGTTCGTGCCGCTGATCGGCGGCGGCGAGACTCGGTTTCAGCCGGTCTATGTGGGGGATGTCGCCGACGCGGTGATCCGCGCGCTCGACGATCCCGCCGCGGCCGGCCGCACCTACGAGCTGGGCGGGCCGAGAACCTATACCTTCCGCCAGCTGATGGAGCTGATGCTCGCCGAGATCAAACGCAAACGCTGGTTTGTCGATCTGCCGTTCGGACTCGCCGCGTTGCAGGCGCGGCTGATGGCGATCCTGCCCAACCCGCCGCTGACCGTCGACCAGGTCGAGATGTTGCGGCGCGATAACATTGTCTCGTCGGGGGCGTTGACCTTGGCGACCCTCGGCATCGAGCCGACCGCGGTCGAGGCGATCTTGCCGCTTTATCTCGATCGCTTCCGCAAGGGCGGCTGGTACGATCGCCGCCGCGCGGTGGCGTAAACGAAAGGAATCTCAATGGCAGCGGATTTGGAAGACACGATCTATCTCGATGTTCCCGCCGGCCGCGTGGTCATCGAAATGCGTCCCGATCTGGCGCCCGGCCATTGCGCCCACATCAAGGCGCTGGTCCGCCGCGGCTTCTACGACGGCATCGTCTTCCACCGGGTGATCGAAGGCTTTATGGCGCAAACCGGCGACCCGACCGGCACCGGCACCGGCGGCTCGGGCACTCGGCTCAAGGCCGAATTTTCCGCCGAGCCGCATGTGCGTGGCGTCGCATCGATGGCGCGCGCCCAAGACCCCAACAGCGCCGACAGCCAATTTTTCATCTGCTTTGCCGACGCCACCTTCCTCGACCGGCAATACACGGTGTGGGGCAAGGTGGTGTCCGGCATGGAGCATGTCGACGCGATCAAGAAGGGCAGCGGCTCGAGCGGCACGGTCGCCAACCCCGACAAGATCGTGAAGATGCAGATCGCCGCCGACGCGGCAGGCTGACGCTGATGAAGCTTTGGAGCCGATTGATCCTGGTTGTCGCCGCGCTCGCCTGGGGCGCCGGCCCGGCATTGGCGCTCGACCCTGAGAACGCGCTCTACCTCGATTTGGCGTTCGGTCGCGTCGTCATCGCGTTGCAGCCGGATGTCGCACCGAAGACTTGCGCGCAGATCAAGAAGCTGGTGCGCGCCGGATTTTATAACGGCGTGGTTTTCCACCGCGTGATCGATGGATTCATGGCGCAAACCGGCGATCCGACCGGCACCGGCACTGGCGGTTCGGGTCATCCCTTGAAGGCGGAGTTCTCGTCCGAGCCGTTTGCGCGTGGCGCCGTCGCCATGGCCCGCACCTCCGACCCGGACAGCGCCGACAGCCAGTTTTTCATCATGTACGCCGCCGCGCCCCAGCTCGACGGCAAGTACACGATCTTCGGGCATGTCGAATCGGGGATGGAGTTCGTCGACAAGATCAAGAAGGGCGAGAAGGCCAATAACGGCATGGTCACCAACCCCGACAAGATCATCAAAATGCAGGTGATGGCCGACGCCATTGCGGACGACGACAAGGCGAAGAAGCCGAAAGAGAAAAAAGACGACGAGAAGGATCGATAGCGGCGGCGCCGCGTCGCCGCGCCACTCGCGCCCGCGACGCGACTGGGGGGAGGCGCTCGCGGTCTATCGCCAGCCGCGTCTCGTCGCCGTCCTGCTGATGGGGTTTTCCAGCGGCCTGCCGCTGGCGCTTACCTTCAGCACCCTGTCGTACTGGCTCGCCGAGTTGG
>DASYXG010000445.1:0-10950 GCA_035935235.1 Allostellaceae bacterium | reverse complement strand
GACCAACCCGCATGCCTATGTCGACTCGAACCTGACCGGGTTCCTCAACATCCTCGAGGCGTGCCGGCATGGCGGCGTGAAGCATCTCGTTTACGCCTCGACCAGCTCGGTCTACGGGGCCAACACCAAGATGCCGTTCTCAACCGACGACCCCGTCGACCATCCGCTGACCCTTTACGCGGCGACCAAGCGTGCCAACGAACTGATGGCGCACAGCTACAGCCATCTGTTCGGCATTCCGATGACGGGGCTGCGCTTCTTTACCGTCTACGGGCCGTGGGGTCGGCCGGACATGGCGCTATTCCTGTTCACCAAGGCGATCCTCGAGGGCAAGCCGATCGACGTCTTCGCCGGCGGCGAATTGGAGCGTGATTTCACCTATATCAACGACATTATCGAAGGCGTGCGGAGGGTGATTGATCGCGTGCCCGAGCGGAACCCCGACTGGAATCCCGCACAATCAGGTCCGGCGGACAGCGAAGCACCATTTCGTATCTACAATATCGGCGGCGGCCGGCCGGTGAAGGTATCGCGCTTCATCGAAGTGTTGGAAGGCGTGCTCGACCGCAAGGCCGAGAAGCGCATCCTGCCGATGCAGCCAGGCGACGTCGTCGCCACCCGCGCCGACACCGACGCGCTCCAGCGCGACACCGGCTTCGCTCCAATAACGCCGATCGAAGTGGGCGTACCGCTCTTTGTGAAGTGGTATCGAGAATTTTACGGCGTCTGACCGGCTAACTGGGACGATCAAAGCGTCCTGCGCTTATGGGTCGGGCCACCGTGCATCCTGCGCCAGATAATCGGTAGATCGGATCGCTGTCGCCAATTCCGCGGGGCTTGCCATTGGCGGCCTGGCGCCGCCTTTCAATCCACCGAGGGCAGCCCGGACCGCGTGCACGGTCGCCGCGAGAATTTCCTGCGGATAGACAACAAGCTTAATGCCGAGCCGCTCGAGTTCGGCGTCACGGGGCATAAAGTGCTTGCCGGCAGGCGATGTGACGGCGAGTGACGGCTTGCCGTGGCATGCCTCGACAGCGGCGCGCATCTCTGCCTCTGACTGTGGTGAATCAAGGAAGAGGATGTCTGCGCCCTCAGCGACGAAACCCCTCACCCGCGCCAGCGCCTCGTCGAACCCAAGCGAGGTCCGAGCATCGGTGCGCGCCAGCAGCAGGATGCCTTCGTCGCGGCAGGCCTCAACCGCGGCGCGACAGCGTAGTATCGCTGCGTCGCGTTCGACCACCAGCTTTGCGCCGCCATGGCCAAGCGGACGCGGCCATGCCTTGTCTTCGATCAGTACCGCTGAGGCGCCACGGCGCGCATAAGCGCGGATCGTCTTTTGCACGGCGAGAGCGTTGCCATGGCCGGTGTCGCCGTCGGCGAGCCAGAGAACGTCCGGCGCCGCGGCGATGCAGATTTCGACCGCGTCGGCCATTTCGGCAAGACTCAGCAGGTCCATATCGGGCATCGCCAAGCGCAGCGCCGAGATGCTCGAGCCGGAAACGAAACCGGTGCGGAAACCGGCTTCCGCGATCAGGCGAGCTCCCATGCCATCGCCGCAACCCGGCATGATCTGGAGATGCGGCTCGTCGAGCAATGCTTTCAACGCGGCGGCCTGGGGGCGCATGGCGGCTCCTTTCTCGAGTCAGGCCAAAGTATAGGGCCGCGGCGGCGGCCACCGGAACTTGTTCCGCTCATTGATGCGTTCGACCGCACATCGCCGGTGGCTGGGCCTATTGACGCGGCACTCGGCGGCGCCTGCCGCTGGCATCGCACTTGCTCAGGGCTTCGCGCGACAATGAGGGCGAGCGTTGCCGGGCCATCTCAAGGTGCTGCTTGCGGACTCCGAGCCTGAGCGCGCGAGCGTGCTCGAGCAGCAGCTCGCTGAGATCAGCGACGTAGAGACCCTTCGCGTTCGCGCGGGAAGTAGCTTGCTGGACGCGGTCGCCGAACTGGCGCCGGACGTCATTATCGTCGACATGGCGCGGCCTGATCGCGATGGTCTCGACGATCTTCGCCGCGTCAGCGCCGGCAATCCGCGGCCGATCGTCATGTTCGTGGACCGCGACGATCGCGCATTCATGGAGGAGGCGATTGCCGCAGGTGTCAGTTCCTACAATGTCATCGACACCGCCTTCCCCGACATCAAGCCGATCGTCATGGCGGCGGTGGCGATTTTCCGCAAATACCAGAAGGTCGCCGACGACCTGACCAAAGCCAAGGCTTCGCTGCTGGAGCGAGAGACAATCAATCGGGCCAAGTCGCTGCTGATGCGGCAGCGGAACATCGATGAGCCGCAGGCTTATCGCTGGTTGCGGCGTCGAGCGATGAATGAGAGCCGGCGAATTGGGGATGTCGCCGCCGAGTTGCTCGCGAACGGGGGGAGAGCGCCAAAGTGAGCAGTGCAACCGTCTTTCGTCTCGGGCTGCTGCGCCTGACCGACGCCGCGCCGCTGATCATGGCCCGCGAACTCGGCTATTTTGCAGCGGAAAATATCGAGGTGGCGCTCTCGGTTGAACCCTCCTGGGCAAACATCGCCGACAAGCTCTCGTACGGGCTCCTCGATGGCGCGATGATACTTGCTCCTCTCGCATTGGCGTTGCGGCTTGGGTTGAGCGGCAGCGGCGGTCCCGAGGCGATTATCGTGCCAATCGCGCTGAGCCTTAACGGCAACACCGTGACCTTGGCCAAGCGCTGGGCTGATCAGGTTTTTGATGCGAATGACGACATCGCGGCGCTCGACACCGCGCGGCGGTTCGCAACCGCGGTTCGCAAGGGGGGCGAGAAGCCCATCCTCGGTGTCGTGCATACCTTCTCCACTCATAACCTGCTGCTGCGCTACTGGTTGGCGACCGGCGGGATCGACCCGGATCGCGATGTCACCTTCATGGTTGTCCCACCGGCGGAGACCGCCGACGCACTGGCTTCCGGCAAGATCGACGGGTTTTGCGCCGGCGCTCCGTGGGGAGAAGTCGCCGCGCGTGCTGGCGCTGGCCGCGCCGTCGCAACATCGCACGCAATCTGGAACCACGGGACCGAAAAGGTTCTCGCGGTGCGGCAACAAATTGCCGAAGAGACGCCGGACCGGCTTCAGGCGGTGCTACGCGCGGTGCTGCGAGCAGCCGCGTATTGTGACAACCCAGGAAATGCGCTGTCAGTGGCGATGATCCTCGCGCGACAATACTACCTCGGCATTCCCGCGGATGTCATTGTGACATCGCTGCCGGGCGCGGCTTCACGCGGACGATCCGACGCGGACGTCTCGGTCTTTTTCTCGAACGCGACCAATGTCCCCTGGCGATCTCACGCACAATGGTTCCTCGGCCAAATGCGACGTTGGGGTTACGTCGCCAAGAATGCCGATCCTGGCCCGGCGGCGGCGATCTTTCGTCCCGAACTCTATGCGCAAGCCGCCTGTTCGCTCGGATTACCCGTGCCGACAGCTTTTGCCAAAAGCGAAGGCCATCATTCTTCCGACTGGTTGCTGCCGGCATCCCCAGCGCCCATCCCTATGGGACCTGATAGCTTCATCGACGGGGCAGTTTTCGACCCATGATAAGTTAAACTTACCATTCCATAGATTTGCCTAAATCTTTTGCACTGCACAAAAATCCAGCGTCTGCCTGAAAGCTGGGCAATGCTTCGTGACTATTATTAGAAAAGACCTGATTTTCCGCTGAATGTTCTTTGGCACGGAGCTTGCGACTATCAGTCTGCTCCCGCGCTGCCACTAGTGCGATGCGATGGAGGGAGATGGATCAGCCCCAAAGGCGGGGCATCCACCGTGGGCGGTTCCGCCGCCCTAATCAGGATCGTGGGCCAAAGCAGGTCCACCGCAACCAACGGGACCAAGCCGTGACGCGTAGGAGCTTTCGCCGTTAGGCATCCTTCGCCCCGCCGTGCCCGTTGCCGCAGTCTCGCCAGCCGACAGGAAAAGGTAACCGCCAATGAGCACGCGCGATTCAAGCTGGATATCTGACTGGAACCCCGAAGACGAGAAGTTCTGGGAAGCCAAGGGTAAGACCATCGCCCGGCGCAACCTCATCTTCTCGATCCTCGCCGAGCATCTCGGTTTCTCGATCTGGCTGATGTGGAGCATCGTCGTCACCAAGCTGCCTGCGGCCGGTTTCCACTATTCGACCGATCAGCTCTTCCAACTCGTCGCGTTGCCGGGGCTGATCGGGTCGCTCATCCGGTTTCCGTACACCTTCGCGGTAACGACGTTCGGCGGCCGCAACTGGACGATGTTCAGCGCCACCGTGTTGTTCATCCCAACGCTCGCGCTCGCCTATTTCTCGACCCAACCGGACACGCCGTTTGGGTTGATGCTGCTGGTCGCGGCGACCGCCGGTCTCGGCGGGGGAAATTTCGCCTCGAGCATGGCGAACATCTCATTCTTCTATCCAGACCGGATCAAGGGCTGGGCGCTCGGCATCAACGCGGCAGGCGGCAATATCGGCGTCAGCACGGTGCAGCTGCTCGTACCGATCTTGATGGGGTTCGGGATCATCAACCTTTACCAGGCGACCCCGGGGGCCGGCGGCGTCTATATCCAGAACGCGGGGTTGATGTGGCTGCTGCCGCTCGCGGTCGCCGTGTTCTGCGCCTACCGCTACATGAACAACCTGACGTCTGCGAAGTCGAGCTTTAGGGACCAGCTGGTCATCACCAAGCGTAAGCACACCTGGGTGATGTCGTGGATCTATATCGGGACGTTTGGCTCGTTCATCGGCTATTCGGCGGCGTTCCCGCTGCTGATCAAGACCCAGTTCCCGGCGATCACGGTGAGCGTCGCCTTCCTCGGCCCGCTGGTCGGCTCGATCTCGCGCCCGATTGGCGGTCTCCTCGCCGACAGGATCGGCGGGGCCAAGGTCACGTTCTGGAACTTCGTCGCCATGGGTGTCGCGACCTTGGGCGTCATGTACTACGTCGATATCAGGAGCTTCGCCGGCTTTCTGACGATGTTCCTGATTCTCTTCGTCGCCACCGGGATCGGCAACGGCTCGACCTACCGGATGATCCCGTCGATCTTCCGCGAGGAAAAACTGCGCACGGCGGGACCAGGAAGCGAGGCAAAAGCGGCGGCGCTGCAATCGGCCGTGCTCGAGAGCGCCGCGGCGCTGGGGTTCATCGGGGCGATCGGCGCCTGTGGCGGTTATTTGATTCCGCGCGGCTTCGGTGCCTCGATCGCGGCCACCGGCGGCCCGTACCTTGCGCTCGAGGTGTTCTTCACCTTCTACATCACCTGCATCGCGCTGACCTGGTGGTACTACCTGCGTCGCAGCTTCCTGTCGCAGAAGGCGCCGACCAATCTTGCTCAAGCGCGCATCTGAGGCGGCGTCATGACCCCGCAACAGGTGGGCGAAGTTCAGGCGAGCTTCGCCAAGGTCGCTCCGATCGCCGACCAGGCGGCGGCCCTTTTCTACGGCCGTCTGTTCGAGACGGCGCCCGAAACCCGGGCGCTGTTCTCGGGCGACATGGACGCTCAGGGCCAAAAGCTCATGACGGCGATCGCGACGGTGGTGAACAACCTCGGCGAAATCGAGGCGGTGGTTCCGACGGTGCAAGAACTGGCGAAGCGCCATGTCACCTACGGCGTCCGGCCCGAGCATTACGCGGTTGTGGGCGCCGCGCTGCTGTGGACGCTTGAACAGGGTCTTGGCGACGGCTTTACCCCAGAGGTGGGCGCAGCTTGGGCGGCAGCCTATGGCGCGCTGTCGGAGGTAATGATCGCCGCAGCCTACGCGGGGTCCGGCAATGAATGACGCTTGCAACCGCAAGGAGCGACTCGTCGTCGTCGGCAACGGGATGGCGGCGATACGGACGGTCGAGGAGCTGCTGTCCCGCACTCCCGATCGCTATGACGTGACTGTCATCGGCGCCGAGCCGCACCCAAACTACAACCGCATCATGCTGTCATCGGTGCTGGCCGGAGAGAAGACGGTCGACGAGATCGTCATCAATCCGCGCGGCTGGTACGACGAACACGGCGTGACCCTGATCACGGGCAACGCGGTCACGGCGATCGACCGCGCGGCGAAAACCGTCTCGCTTGGCGACCGCGCCGTCCTGTATGACAAACTCCTGCTCGGCACCGGCTCGAAGCCGCTGGCGCCACCGATCCCCGGGCTAGGCCTGCCAGGTGTCCATGCATTTCGCGACATCGCGGATGTTGACGCGATGATCGCAGCATCCGAGCTCCACCGTCGAGCGGTCGTTATTGGCGGCGGTTTGCTCGGCCTGGAGGCTGCCTGGGGGCTGAAGCGCCGCGGCATGTCAGTGGCGGTCGTCCATCTGATGTCCA
The DNA here is from genome assembly GCA_035935235.1 of Allostellaceae bacterium. Taxonomy (GTDB): domain Bacteria; phylum Pseudomonadota; class Alphaproteobacteria; order ATCC43930; family CGMCC-115725; genus DATARH01. The sequence continues at coordinate 4,649 of DASYXG010000445.1, read as the reverse complement.
CCCTCATGGAGCGCCAACTCGACGCGACCGCGGGCGAACTCCTGCAACGCGATCTCGACGCGCGCGGCATCGCGTTCTTTACCGATGGGCAGACCGAAGAAATCCTCGGCAGCGACAAGGCGGAGGGAGTGCTGCTCGCCGATGGACGGCAGATCGAAGCTGACCTGGTCGTGCTGGCGATCGGCATCCGTCCCAATATTGATCTGGCGCGTGCCGCCGGGCTCGATGTCAACCGCGGCCTGCTGGTCGGCGACGATATGCGTACCAGCGACACGAGCATCTACGCGGTCGGCGAATGCATCGAGCATAACGGTCAGGTCTTTGGCCTTGTCGCGCCGATCTGGGAGCAGGCCAAAGTGTGCGGCGCGCGTCTCGCTGGCGACGATGAGGCGGTCTACGTCCCGCCGCCGATCTTCACCATTCTCAAGATCACCGGTGTCGATGTGTTCTCCGCTGGCGCTCTCGCCGCGGCCGACGAGGCCGACGAGGAGATCACGCTGCACGACGCGCGGCGCGGCGTTTACAAGAAGGTGATCCTGCGGGACGACAGGGTCGTCGGTAGCGTCCTCTACGGCCACGTTGTCGATGGTCCCTGGTATGTCCAGCTGATGCGCGAAAAGGCCGACGTGTCGGCCTTCCGCGACCAGCTTGTCTTCGGTCGCGCCTTCGCCGAGCGAGCCGGCGCCCCGGCGCCCAAGATCGATATCGCGGCGATGCCTGATTCCGAGCAGGTGTGCGACTGCAACGGCGTCTCCAAGGGCCGCATTTGCGAGGCGATCACCGCAAAGGAGCTGACCACGCTCGACGCAGTTCGCGCGCATACCAAGGCGTCGGCGTCGTGCGGTTCGTGTACCGCCAAGGTCGAGGCGATCCTCGCGCATATGGGCGGCGCGGTCGCGCATCGCGCCGACCCGGCGATGTGCAAATGCACCGATCACGGCCACGATGCGGTGCGGCGGGCGATCCTCGAGCAGGAGTTGAAGACGATGGCCGCGGTGCGCCAGGCACTTGGCTGGAAGACGGCCGATGGCTGCCAGAAATGCCGGCCGGCCCTCAACTACTATCTGATCTGCGCCTGGCCTGAGACCTACCGCGACGACGCGCAATCGCGCTTCGTCAACGAGCGAGTCCACGCCAACATTCAGAAGGACGGTACGTTCTCGGTCGTTCCGCGCATGTGGGGCGGCCTGACCAACTCGCGCGAATTGCGCGCAATCGCCGACGTCGCCGAGAAATACGCGATCCCGACGGTCAAGGTCACCGGCGGCCAGCGCATCGACCTCCTAGGCGTAAAGAAAGAGCAGCTTCCGGCGGTGTGGGGCGATCTCAGCAAGGCCGGGCTCGTCTCGGGTCACGCCTACGGCAAGGCGCTGCGCACCGTGAAGACTTGCGTCGGCAGCGAGTGGTGTCGCTTCGGCACCCAAGATTCGACGGGGCTCGGGGTCAAGATCGAGAAGATGTGCTGGGGGTCGTGGACCCCGCACAAGGTCAAGCTCGCGGTTTCCGGCTGCCCGCGCAACTGCGCCGAGGCGACGATCAAGGATATTGGCGTGGTCTGCGTCGAAGCCGGGTACGACGTCGTCGTCGGCGGCAATGGCGGTGTTGAAGTGCGCGTCACCGACCATCTCGTGCGTCTCGCGACAGAGGAAGATGTGCTCGAACATGTCGGCGCCTTCATGCAGCTCTACCGCGAGGAGGCGCGCTATCTCGAGCGGACGGCGCCCTGGGTCGCCCGCATGGGCATCGATTATGTGCGTGAGCAGGTCGTCACCGACGCCGATAATCGCCGCGCCTTGCACGAGCGTTTCCTGACGTCTCAGCGCATGGTGCAAAACGACCCGTGGGCCAAGCGCGCCGCCGGCGCAGAGGCGCACGAATACAACGCCATGGCCGAGGTCGTTTGAGTTGAGCGGTCGCCGCTGGATCGAGGTCGGCCGTCTCGACGATATCCCGCGTCGCGGGTCGCGCCGGGTGAAGGGGCCAGAAGCCGACTTGCCGATCGCGGTGTTTCGCACCGCGGACGATCGGATTTTCGCGCTGGTTGATCGCTGTCCGCACAAGGCTGGTCCCCTGTCCGAGGGCATCGTGCAGGGCTGCGCGGTTGCTTGCCCGCTGCATGGCTGGGTCATTCATCTCGACAGCGGCGAGGCGGAAGCGCCGGACGAAGGGCGAGTGCCGGTTGTCGCGGTGAAGGTCGAAGACGGACGGATTTGGCTCGCGCCGCCACAGTCCTGCGCCTCCCGCAAGAGGAAGGTCGCGTGACCGCCGCCGGCCCGATCCGTACCACCTGCCCCTATTGCGGCGTCGGCTGTGGGCTCCTGGCTTTCCCCGACGGGAGGATCGCCGGCGACCCGCAGCACCCGGCAAGTCGCGGCCGCCTCTGCTCCAAGGGCGCGGCGCTCGGCGAAACCCTCAGCGACGTGGGCCGGCTGGTTCGCCCGCAAATCGGCGGCCGCGACGCGAGCTGGGACGAGGCGCTTAACCTGGTTGCAGAGGCCTTCACGCGCACGATCGCTACCGACGGACCCGACGCGGTCGCGCTCTATGTCTCCGGCCAGTTCCTCAGCGAGGACTATTACGTCGCGAATAAGCTGATGAAGGGGTTCATCGGCAGCGGCAATATCGACACCAACTCGCGGCTGTGCATGGCCTCGTCGGTCGCTGGGCACGTCCGCGCCTTTGGCGAGGATCTCGTCCCCGGCTGCTATGACGACATCGAAGAAGCCGATCTCGTTGTGCTGGTCGGCAGCAACATGGCCTGGTGCCACCCGGTTCTGTACCAGCGCCTGGCGGCTGCCCAGGAGGCGCGCGGCACCAAGATTGTCGTTATCGATCCACGCCGCACGGCGACTTGCGAGATCGCCGATCTGCACCTGGCGCTGCGGCCCGGAACCGATGTGGCCGTTTTCGCGGGCTTGCTCGCGCATCTCGCCGCGACCGACGCCTGCGACGCGGCTTGGATCGAAGAATTCACGAACGGTTTTGCCGCCGCGGTCGAGACGGCGCAAACGGCCGCTCCATCATTGGCGCATGTCGCGGCAGCGGCCGATTTGCCGGTCGCCGATCTCGCCCGCTTCTACGATTGGTTCGCGGCGACCGAGCGTGCGGTGACGCTCTATTCGCAGGGCGTTAATCAGTCTGCGGCGGGGACCGACAAGGTCAATGCGATCATCAATTGCCACCTCGCGACCGGCCGGATCGGACGGCCCGGCATGGGGCCTCTCTCATTGACCGGGCAGCCAAACGCGATGGGGGGCCGCGAGGTTGGCGGTCTGGCCAATCAGCTTGCCGCGCATATGGGCTTCAGCGCCACGAGCATCGACCGGGTGCGTCGCTTTTGGGACGCGCCGCGCGTGGCGCACCGGCCCGGGCTCAAGGCCGTCGAATTGTTTGACGCCGTGCTCGACGGCAGGATCAAGGCGTTGTGGATTCTCGGCACCAACCCGGCGGACAGCATGCCACGCGCTAGTCGGGTCCGCGAAGCGCTAGCCGCCTGCCCCTTTGTTGTGGTCAGCGATTGCTGGCCGACCGACACGACCCGCTTCGCCGATGTGGTTCTTCCCGCGTCCGGCTGGGGCGAAAAGGATGGCACCGTCACCAATTCGGAGCGCTGCATTTCCCGCCAGCGCGCTTTCCGCCTGCCGCCCGGCGAGGCGCGGCCCGATTGGTGGATGCTGACCGAGGTCGCCGCTCGCATGGGCTGGGGCCGGGCGTTCGGCTACCGCGGGCCTGCCGATATCTTCCGCGAGCATGCCGCCCTGTCCGCTTTTGAGAACAATGGTCCAGAGCAGCGGCTTTTCGACATTGGCGCGCTCGCCGATCTGGCGGACGCCGCCTATGACGGGCTCAGCCCAATCCGCTGGCCCATCCGCAGCAAGGCGGCAATACCTGACGGGACACCGCGGCTGTTTGATAAGCGCGTCCGTTTCCCGACCGAGGATGGCAAGGCGCGGTTCATCCCAACCGCCTATCGGCCACTCGCCGAAGAACCAGACGAAGATCGACCGCTGGTGCTGAACACCGGTCGGGTGCGCGATCAATGGCACACGATGACCCGCACCGGGCGCGTGCCGCGCCTGATGAGCCATCAAAACAAACCCTTTCTCGATCTTCACCCGACCGATCTGAAACGGCTTGGCTTGACGGCTGATGCGTTGGCCAGGGTCGAAACCCGGCATGGCGCCACCTTGCTGCCGGTGCGCTCGACGACCGATCAGCGCCCAGGTGATGCCTTCGTGCCGATGCATTGGACCGACGACTTCACTTCGTCCGGGCCGGTCGGTCGACTTGTCGGCGCAGAGAACGACCCGGTCTCGGGACAGCCCGAACTGAAGGGAACCCCAGTCGGGATAACCCCCGTCGCGACGTTCTGGCGTGGACTATTGTTACGGCGAACCGGATTGCCGCCGGCCGAGGGACCTTACTATTGGGCCCGCACGCCCGTTGAGGGCGGGCACGCGTTCGAGCTCGCCGGGTGGGAGCCTTTGCCCAGCGGACGGAACACCGCAGCCTGGGTAGCAGGGCTGTTGGGCGCGCCGCCTGAAGCGGAATTGATGATTTACGCCGACCCGGGACGCGGGGCCTTTCGTTATGCCAGCCTCATTGATGATCGTCTCGACGCGTGTCTCTTCCTCGCCCGCCGTCCGGTC
>DASYXG010000444.1:0-2505 GCA_035935235.1 Allostellaceae bacterium | reverse complement strand
CGGCGTATCAACGACACCCGCTGCAGTTCCGAGTACGCGCGCCGGGCGATACACCGAAGGCGCGCAAACGTCGCATTATTGCGATTATGATAAATAAAGGTGTACATGATCGGCTGTCTGGTTGACAAGATATACAAGATTGTGAATTTTTCAAGAACAAATATAGAACGTCCTCAAATTTTGCGTGCGACGGGTGACAAGCACGGCCGATCGGGCTTAATCTGGACAGAATGTCGCATAGCTGAGGAGGGACTCATGGCCCGCATCCGCCATATCGCGCTGACCACCGAAAATCCAAGCAAAACCGCCGCTTTCTATAAAGAAGCTTTCGGGCTCAAAGAGGTGCGGCGCAGCCCGAACGGCGCGGTGTTCCTCACCGACGGGCACATCAATCTCGCGGTGCTCAATCTGAAGGACAACCGCTCGGCCGATGTCGGCGCGCATGGTGAGAATTTCACCGGCATCCATCATTTCGGCTTTGAGGTCGAGGACCTCGATGGGGCGGTGAAACAGCTCGAGATCGCCAATGCCGAGCAGCTGACCGGCAAGGAACATGTCGACGCGACGATGGCGGCCGGCGGTCACGCCAATTTCGAGATGAAATGGTCGGGCCCGGACGGCGTCGTCATCGATATCTCGCATACCGGCTGGGAAGGGTATTGACGGCTGGAGTACGGGCGGTGCGTCCTTCGAGGCTCGCTGCGCGAGCACCTCAGGATGAGGACTTCGAGGCTCGCTGCGCGAGCACCTCAGGATGAGGACAGTTTCGTCGGTGCGATCTGCAAACCAATCTCATCCTCAGGAGCGGGCGTAGCCCGCGTGTCGAAGGACGCAGGAGGTCAACGCAGCGAACAGGGAGGGCTTCACAATGTCGGCCAACTACGCGATTTGTATCGGCACGATCGGCAGCGGCTTGTGGCGCAGCAGCGACGGCGGCGATAGCTGGAAGCGCTCGCAAAACGAGGGCGGGCTGTGGAGCGAGAGCCGCGTCTATGGGCTCTCCGTCCACCCGACCGAGCCGCAAACCATCTTCGCCGGCGCCGATGACGGCATCTACAAGAGCACCGATGGCGGGCAGAGTTTCGCCCGGCTCGATTCGCCGATGAATGCGATGGACGTGTGGAAGATCGCGATCGATCCCACCAACCCCGACATCATCTTCGCCGGAACGCGGCCGGCGGCGCTCTACCGCACCAAGGACGGCGGCAAGAGTTGGACGCAACTCAAGGTCGATATGGCCGAGGAATGCCCCAATGTCCGCATCCCGCGGGTGACGGCGCTGGTCGTCGACCCGTCGAACCCGAGGACGGTGTGGGCGGGGGTCGAGGTCGATGGGGTGCGGCGCAGCCTCGATGGCGGCGACAGCTGGACGCGGATCACCGAGGGGGTACCCGACCCCGACATCCACGATGTGACGATCAACCTCAACGGCTCGCGCAAGGTGCTGACGACGACCCCGCGCGAAATCTTCGCGACCACCGATTCCGGCGAGCATTGGACGCCGCTCGGGGTCGGCGAGCAGTTCAGGCTGCCTTATTGCCGGGCGCTGACGCAGAAGATCGACGACCCGAAGACCCTGTTTGTCGCCACCGGCGACGGCGCGGTTGGCAAGACCGGGGCGATCCAGCGCTCGCGCGACGGCGGCAGCAAATGGGAGGCGGCGAAGCTCCCGGTCGAGCCGAATTCGCCGATCTGGACCTTTGCGGTGCACCCGGCCAACCCCGACCGCATCGTCAGCTGCTCGCATTACGGCGAGCTCTACGCGACTGAGGATGCCGGCGATACGTGGCGCAAGCTGCCGCGTGAGTTCACCGAAATCCGCGCGCTGAGCTGGTTGCCGAATTGAGGCGTTGCACCGCTAACTGAAAGCGCGCAGCCGCTGCGCCGTCTCCGCGGCGAGCTGTTCGACCAGCTCGGCAGCGTTGGTGTATTTCGCCAGCGCCGCCGATTGGCCGGCGGTCAGTGCGGTCCAGTCGCGGTTGCCGGCGGCGGCGAGCGGCTGGGTCAGGCTTTGCTGCGCCGGAACCGGAAGGGGCTGAAGCTCTGAGGCGATCAGATCGTCGATCATCTCGTTGCGGATGTAGCGGCACGCCAACCGCGTCGACGACCTGCGGCAGTAGCGCGAACAGGCCGGGCTGCATGCCGATGTTGACGCCGGTGAAGGTGGCCCGGTGGCCGCCGGCCTCGGTGCCCTGGGCGATGATCGCGTCGCAGCCGGCCGCTTCGAGCGCGCGCGCCTCGGCGACCGTTGTCGCGCTCGAGATGATGAAAGTCCCGGCGGCCTTGAGGGCGCGGATCACCTCGGGCTCGGGCATGCCGAAATGAAAGCTGACGACCTCCGGCTTGGTCTCGAGCAGCAGCGCAACATGATCGGGGCCGACATCGCTGATTTCGGCCTGGGGTTCGGGCACCGCGCCGAGGCCGAGCGCGTCGTAGCGGGACTGGAGGTGCGCGCGCATTGCGTCGACCGCTTCCGTCGCGCAGGCGGGATCGGGCCAGATCGGA
>DASYXG010000443.1:0-20481 GCA_035935235.1 Allostellaceae bacterium | reverse complement strand
CTGTTGAGCGCGGCGAAGAAATTGTCGTTCTGCGGCACCACGGTGCCAAGATACTTGCGGACGAGTTCGGGGTGCTCCTTCACCGCCTCGCCGAACGAGCAGAAGACGATGCCCAATTCGGCAAGCTGCGACTTGAATGTCGTCGCCACCGAGACGCTGTCGAACACCGCGTCGACCGCGACATTCCTTGGCGCGACCCCTGCCAGCGCCTCGCGCTCGCGCATTGGCACCCCGAGCTTCTCGTACATCGCCAACAGCTCGGGATCGACCTCATCCAGCGATTTCGGCGCATCGTCGGCCGATTTCGGCGCCGACCAATAGGTCGCGCCCTGATAATCGATCGGCGCGACGTTGAGCTTGGCCCAGTTCGGCGCCTCCATTTTCTCCCAGGCGCGGAATGCCGCGAGCCGCCAGTCGAGCAGCCACTCGGGCTCGCCCTTCTTGGCCGAGATGAAGCGAACTGTGTCTTCGTTGAGGCCGGGCGGCGCCGACTCGGTCTCGATCTCGGTGACGAAGCCGTATTTGTAACCCTCGTTGAGGGCCGGGATTTGGGTATCGAGAGGAGCGCTCATGGCATCACCTTAGCCATGCGCCTGATGCGTCGCCGCGGCGACGGCCGGTAGGAACGCGTACGGAGAAATCATCTCATCGAGCGTCACCGCCTGCAACGCCTCGCCGACGGCGCGGTTGATCGCGGCCCAATGTGGCCGGGTCGGGCAATAATTGGTGTGGGCACACTCGTCGACATGCACCGAGCATTGGGTGAGGCCGATATCGCCGTCGATCGCCGCGACCACCTCGGCGACCGAGATCGAAGCCGCCGGCCGCGCCAGACGATAACCGCCCGCCGCGCCGCGCGTCGCGGTCACTACCCCGGCATGCGCCAGCGCCTTTAAGAGCTTGGCGACGGTCGCCAAGGGCAGCCGCGTCGCCGCGGCGACCGAGGCTGCGTTCTCCTGCCGATCGGGCGCAAGCGCCAGATGGGTCGCGACGATGACGCCGTAATCGGCGAGTTTGCTGAGGATGATCATGGGTCGTCCGGCCGGAGGCAATTCGTACTAAATTAGTACGCAATACATCGTTGCTCGGACCGCGCGGGTCAAGCCGAAAATCGCTTCGGACACTGATGATAGCCGCGACGCCCCGTCGCAGTGGCGGCCGGGAGAGGCGCTAACCCCTATCGGGGAAGCCGAAAAGTCGCTTACGTTCCGCCGAGACCGCCCAGTTTCATATTGATGCCGGCGCGGAAAATTGCGCCGTGAAATCCGAAGGTCTTGAAGTCGGTGAAATTGGTCGGCGCGCCATTCACCGGTAGACCCACGGTCTTGAGGTCTCCCAGGTCGTAATAGAGCCCCTCGAATTTGGCGGAGAACGGACCGGGAAGGAGAACCTCCACGCCACCGCCAAATACCGGCCCGTCAGCTCCTCTCTTGACGGTGCCGATATTGCCCTGCGGCGAGCCAAGAAAATTGAGACTTTGCGAAGCCCTGATCGAGCCGAGCATGATCCCGCCAGTGCCGTAAAACAGGAAATCGTCGACAGGGACGCCGATACGGCCGCGCACGGTGCTAAACCAGTCGATCTGCTGACTGGCGCTAAAACTGCACGGACTGCAGGAGAACCCCGGAAAGCCGACAAAGTTGAACGGACCGTTGGCTTTTTGCGTGCCGCTGATGCCGCTCGGCTGGATGTCGGCCTCGACACCAAGCATCAACGGGGGCGTATTCGGCCCTAGCGGCAGGTTAAGGCCGCTGAGCGGCATGATGTAACCGAGCTGACCGCCACCAAAGACACCGCTGGTGCTAAGGGCCGGGCTATTGATGATGTCGCATCCCGACGTAGAGTTCGTCACCGAGTTGAGACAGGTCTCGCTGCCGCCCCCTCGCGTGGTGCCGTAACCGACATTGCCGCCCAGGTAGAAGCCGGTCCAACGGCCCGAGCTGTCGATGGAACGCGGCGGGATCGGCTGTGCCTGAGTCACGATATCCCCGGGGTCCGGCGCGCCTACAGCGGCCGACTGCCGGAAGGCCGCCCCGGGAGCAGGGTGAGCAGGGCCGATCGGACCGGGACTGGCGGAGGCCGGCCCCATCGCCGCAGGTTTTGGCGCCGGCAGGGTTGCGGCGGCCGGACTTGGCGGTGGAGTCGTCGGCCCGGAGGGCGGCGAGAGCGGGGTTACCGCGACCGGACCCGGCGATGCAGGGCTCGCCGGACCCGGCGTCAGCGCGATCGGCGCTGACGGTGAAGGGCTCGTTGGGCCCGCGGTCGGCGCGACGGGCCCCGGCGGCGCTGGGCTTATCGCGGGTGGGGCCGGCGGCGGCGCCGGCTGGGCGGGTGACGGCGGTAGAGTTCTCAGGATCTGATCGACGATGTCGCCGACGGGTTGATCGGCATGGGCCGAAAACGCGGCGAGCAGCCCCAATGCGGCGGTAATTCCCAGTGTCCGAGCGCCCATCGCCACCCTTCCGCGACAGTATTCCCCCGGACCAGGCTATCGCGGCAGCGGGGTGGAGGTATTTGGGCCGCTGTAACGTCATGGAAAGACTCAAGGAAGCGCATTGGCGCGCGGTTCCACCCGCCACGTGAGAAGCGAATCGCGTGAATTCCTATCGACCTGCGCGAGCATCGAACTTGCTGAACGAGATGCCCGATACCATTTTCTCTGGGCGATCTCAGGAGGTTGCTCCGCCAGAGCATAGCGAGATGAAACTGCTTGTCGTCGAGGACGACCGCGAGACCGCCGCCTACTTGGTCAAGGGGCTCAGCGAAAAGGGTTATACCGTCGACCAATCGGGTGATGGACGCGAAGGCCTCTATCTTGCCAGCTCGGGCAGCTATGACGCGATCATTCTCGACCGCATGCTGCCCGGGATGGACGGCCTGGCGTTACTCGGCGCCTTGCGCGCCGCGGAAATCGGCACGCCGTCGCTGATCCTCTCCGCCCTGGGTAGCGTCGATGACCGGGTCAAGGGGCTCCGCGCCGGCGGCGACGACTATCTGGTCAAGCCCTTTGCCTTCAGTGAGCTATTGGCGCGGGTCGAGGCCTTGTTGCGGCGTGGCGCCGCGGCGGCGGCGACGACCAAGTTGCGTGTCGCCGATCTGGAGCTCGACCTTCTGACCCGTACGGTCAAGCGCGGCGACCGGCCGATCGATCTGTTGCCGCGCGAGTTTCAGCTGCTCGAATATCTGATGCGCAATGCCGGGCATGTCGTGACCCGCACGATGCTTCTGGAGCATGTGTGGGACTACCATTTCGACCCGCAGACCAACGTCATCGACGTCCATGTCAGCCGCCTCAGGCAAAAGATCGACCGCGGCTTCGAGCGGCCGCTGCTGCACACGGTGCGCGGCGCCGGCTACAGTCTGCGGGCGGCGGATTAAGCAGCGATGACCATCGCCTCTCCGCGAATGTTGCTGTCGCAGATGCGTGCGTTGGTGCGAACACACGCATTCCGACTGGCGACCCTCTACTTCGCGGTGTTTGCGGTTTCGGTTTTGGGTGTGCTCGTCTTTGTCTACTGGATGAGCGCCGATTTCGTCGAGCGCCAGACCCAGGCAACGCTCGACGCCGAGATCGCCGGCCTCGCCGAGCAGTACGACCAGCGCGGGCTCTCCGGCCTGGTCCAGATCGTCGCCGCGCGCAGCGCCGGCGATCGCGGCGACGGCATGCTCTACCTCGTCACCAATCCCGATGGCCACCCGCTCGCTGGCAACATCACCGGTTGGCCCGAGGGTCAGCCGGTGGCGCCGGGACCGATCAGCTTTCGGGTCTCGGTCAAGACAAAGGACCACACCGAAATGCACCCGGCGCAGGGAGCGCTGCTGGTGATCCCCCAGGGTTATCGCCTGCTCGTCGCCCGCGACATCACCGATGCGGCGCTGTTCCGCGAGCGCATCAAGGAAACCCTGCTGTGGGCCGGATTGCTGGCGCTTTGCGCGGGCATCGTTGGCGGCGCGGTGATGGGGCGCAACCTGTTGCGACGCGTCGAGGAGGTCAACCGCACCGCCGAGCGGGTGATGGGTGGCAACCTCTCCGACCGCGTGCCCTTGCGGGGCACCACCGACGAATTCGACCAGCTCGCGGCCAACCTCAACAACATGCTCGACCAGATCGAGCGGCTGATGGCGGGGATGCGCGAGGTCTCCGACAACATCGCGCATGATCTGCGCACGCCGCTGTCGCGGCTGCGTGCGCGGTTGGAGCTAAGCCTTTCGGACGCGCCCGACGTGGCAGCCCAGAGCGAGGCGGTGCGCGCCGCGATCGACGAGGCCGACCGGCTGCTGGCGACGTTCAACGCGCTTCTTAGCATCGCCGAGGCCGAGTCGGGTGCTCGCCGCAACGAGGCCGAGCCCCTGGATTTGGCGCAAACCGCACGCGCGGCCGCCGAACTTTACGAACCGGTCGCCGAGGAGAAAGGCTGCGCGCTCAAGCTCGATGTCGAGCCCGGGATCATGATCCGCGGCGACCGCCACCTGTTATCGCAAGCGGTCGCCAACCTGCTCGACAACGCGCTCAAATACGGTGGCGGCGAAGTCAAACTATCGGCGCATCGGCAGAACGGGCGTGCCGAGCTTGAAGTCTCGGATAGCGGGCCGGGAATCCCCGAGGCGGAGCGCGAGGCGGTGTTCGACCGCTTCGTCCGGCTCGAACCGAGCCGCAGCACCCCTGGCAATGGGCTCGGCCTCAGCCTGGTGCGTGCCGTCGCGCGATTGCACAACGGCACCGTCGAACTCGACGATAATCACCCGGGATTGACAGTGCGGCTCGAATTCGCCGCGCTTTAGCTCGCGATCGCGCTACTCCGATTCGCGCGAAAGGCGCACCCGCTCCCCAGTTTCGACCAGGAGGTCGTGGAAGCGTTCGCGATCGAGCCCGGCGCTTTGCAAGACCGGCTGCATCATCTCGTCGTCGAGCAATTCGTCGAGGCTCGGCTCATAGCGGCAGCAATTGTTGCGGTCGTCCATGATCCCCTCCTACACATTCTGTTCTATGCAGCATCGACGCCAAGCGTGTCCGGAATGTGACCTGACCCGGGAGATTTCGCGGCATTTTGTCCACCGGATCGCCTTAATTTACGCTTAAGTCGATAACGGCCGGCGAGCCTACTTTCGTCCCCCTGGAACTTCATCTATGGGAAGAATGCGGGATCTGTCCGCTCCCCGCCCTTCCTCCATTCCATCGTCGAGGCCTTGTGATCGCCGCGCTTATCGTTCGCCTCGTCGATGCCGCGCGCCGCCGGCCTGGGGCGCATATCCTCGCCGTCTTGCTCCTGACGCTCGCGGCCGGCTGGTATGCGGCCCGGCATCTGTCGATCGATACCGACATCGAGAACTTGCTGCCGAGCGACATTGCTTGGCGGCAGGATGAGTTGGCGCTGGACCGCGCTTTCCCGCAAAACGCGAACCTCCTCGCCGTCGTCATCGACGGGACAACCGGCGAGCTCGCCGATGACGCGGCGCAACGCCTTGCCGAGCGGATCGGCGCCGAGCCCGACTTTTTCAAGAGCGCACGTCGGCCCGACGGCGGGCCGTTTTTTGACAAGAACGGCTTGCTGTACCTGTCGATCGACGAGCTCAACGCCCTGTCGCAGCAGCTGGTCACGGCGCAGCCGCTCCTTGGCAGTCTCGCCGCCGATCCCAGCCTTCGCGGCCTCTTCGACACGATCAAGCTCTTTGTCGAGGGCGCGACGCGTGGCGATGTGACGATCGACAAGCTCGACCCGACCCTCGCCAAGCTCGCCGACACCGTCGATGGCGTCGTCGCCGGCAAGCCGGTCAGCCTGTCGTGGCAGGCCGTGCTGAGCGGCGACAAGGCTGACAAGCGCGCATTGCGCAAATTCGTGCTGGTGCAGCCGGTGCTCGATTACAGCTCGCTTGAGCCGGGCGCCAAGGCGACCGCCGAAATCCACCGCATCGCCACCGGGCTTGGCTTGACGCCGGAGAATGGTGTGCATGTGCGGGTTACCGGCTCGGTCGCGCTCGACGACGACCAGTTCGCGACCTTGCGCAAGGGCGCGCTGCGCTCGGCGCTGCTGTCGGTCGGATCGATGCTGGTGATGCTGTTCGCCGGATTGCGCTCGCCGCGCCTGGTTGTCGCCTGCCTGGTGACGGTCGCGTGCGGGCTGGTGCTGACCGGCGCTTTCGCCGCCTTGGCGATCGGGACCTTGAATGTGATCTCTGTGGCATTCGGCGTGCTGTTTGTTGGCCTCGCCGTCGATTTCAGCATTCAGGTCTCGATCCGCTACCGCGATCAGCGGCACCAGACCGGCGCGCTCGACACCGCGCTCGCCGGCGCGGCGCGGACCATCGGCCCCTCGCTGGCCTTGGCCGCCGCTGCGACCGCGATCGGCTTTCTCTCGTTTGTGCCAACCCCCTATGTGGGCGTGCGCGAGCTAGGTTGGATCGCCGGCGTCGGTATGGTGATTGCGATCGCGCTCAACTTTACGCTGCTGCCGGCGCTGTTGACGCTGCTGCGGCCAAAGCCCGAAGCCGAGGCGGTCGGATTTGCCCGCGCCGCGCCCGTCGATCGCCTGCTGCGCCAACGCCGCGGCTGGATCATCGCCGGTGCGGCGATCCTTGCCGCGGGTTCCCTCGCCCTCATGCCGCGGATCGGTTTCGATTCCGATCCGCTCGACCTCAAGAACCCGCACAGCGAGGCGATGCAAACGATCACCGATCTGATGAAAGACCCGCAGACGACACCCTACACCGCCGAAATCCTGGCGCCCAACCTCGCCGCCGCACAAGCCCTCGCCGACAAGCTCGAGCCATTGCCGGAAGTATCGATGACGATCAGCGCCGCCAGCTTCGTCCCCGAGCATCAGCAGGAAAAGCTGGCGATCCTCGCCGATCTAAGCCTGCTGCTCGGGCCGAGCCTGACTCCCGCGGCGCTCCTGACACCGCCGGGCGACACAGAAACGATGGCGGCGCTCGCCGGTTGCGCCAAGGCGTTGACGGCATTCGTCGCAGCGCATCAAGGCGACGCACCAACCGCGCAGCTCGCCGCCGCGCTCGACGCGGCCGGGTCGCGCGGCCCGGCGATCATCCCCCCATTGCAGAAGGCGCTGCTGTCGGGGCTGCTGCATCGGATCGAGCTGCTCGGCCTATTGATCCAGGCACAGCAAGTCACCCTCGCCGACCTGCCGGCGGATTTGCGGGCAAGCTGGATCGCGGCGGATGGGACGGCGCGGGTCGAGGTCTTCCCCAAGGGCGACGCACACGACCCCGCCGTACTCAAGCGTTTTGTCGCGGCGGTGCATCGTGTCGCCCCCCAAGCCACGGGCACGCCCGTCACCATCCTCGAGGCCGGGCGCCTGATCAGCTCCGCTTTCGTCGAGGCTGGGATCATCGCCGTGGCGGTGATCATCGTGCTCCTCGTCCTGGTGCTGCGCCGGCCGCGCGACATAGCGCTGGTGATCGCGCCGCTGTTGCTTGCGGCGCTCTTGACTCTGGCGATCACCGTCATCGCCGGGATCAGGCTCAACTACGCCAACATCATCGCCCTGCCGTTGCTGCTCGGCATCGGCGTCGCCTTCGACATCTATTTCGTGATGAATTGGCGGGCCGGGCTCGCCGATCACCTGCAATCGTCGACGGCGCGCGCCGTGGTGTTCAGCGCGCTGACGACAATGTGTGCCTTCGGCAGCCTGGCGCTGTCGCCCGAGCCCGGCGAAGCCGATATGGGGCTGCTGCTGACAATCTCGCTCGCCTGCACGGTATTCTGCACGCTGTTCGTATTGCCGGCCCTGCTGGGCCCGCCGCGGCGAGGTTAGCCCGCCATCTCGCGATTACGCAGGAACTGGAAGAACTCGACGCCTTCCCTGAGCCGCCGCTTCATCATCTCCGGACTGCGGATCATCTCGCCGACCAGCGAGGCAATCTTCTTCCGCCGGAAATAGAAGCGCTTATAGAAAGTCTCGACCGAGTCGAAGATTTCGGTGTGGCTCAGGTGATCGTAATGCAGCGGCGCGATCTGTACGCCGTTGTCGTCGATCAGCTCGGCGTGGTCGGTGTCGAGCCAGCCGTTTTCGACCGCTTGGCGGTAAAGCTCGGTGCCGGGATAGGGTGCGGCCAAGGACACCTGGATCGTGTGCGGGTTGATGTCGGCGGCGAAGTTGATCGTTTCCTCGATTGTCTCGCGGCTTTCGCCGGGCAGTCCGAGGATAAAGGTGCCATGAATGGTGATGCCGAGTTCGTGGCAGTCTTTGGTGAAGCGACGCGCGACGTCGATCCGCATCCCCTTCTTGATGTTGTAGAGGATCTGCTGATTGCCGGTCTCATAGCCGACCAGCAACAGCCTCAATCCGTTGTCGCGCAATACCTCGAGCGTCGCCCGCGGCACGTTTGCCTTAGCGTTGCAGGACCAGGTGACCCCAAGCTTGCCGAGTTCCCTCGCGATCGCCTCCGCCCGCGGGAGATTGTCGGTGAAGGTGTCGTCGTCGAAGAAGAATTCCTTCACCTGCGGGAAGTAGGCCTTGGCGAGGCGGATTTCCTCGATGACGTGCTCGACACTGCGCACCCGGTAGCGATGGCCGCCAACCGTCTGAGGCCATAGGCAAAAGGTGCAGCGCGATTTGCAGCCGCGCCCCGTGTAAAGCGACACATACGGGTGCTTGAGATAGCCGATGAAATAGTCCTCGACCCTGAGGTCGCGCTTATAGACCTCAGTGACGAAGGGGAGTTCGTCCATGTTTTCGAGGATCGCCCTCTCGCGGTTATGAACGATATCGCCCGCGGCGTTGCGGTAGCTCAGCCCGTCGATATCGGCGAAGGCGCGTCCGTCGGCCACGTCCTTGACAGTGAAATCGAATTCCTCACGGGCGACGAAGTCGATGGCGCGCGACGCGGCGAGGCTCGCTTCCGGCTCGACCGCGACCTTGGCGCCGACCAGGCCGATCTTGAGCTTGGGGTTGGCGTCCTTCAGCGCCGCCGCGACCTTGATGTCGCTGGCAAAGGACGGTGTCGAGGTGTGCATCACCGCAAGCTCGTAATCGCCGGCCTGCCGCAACACCGCGTCGAGCTGCAGCCGCGCCGGCGGCGCGTCGATCAGCTTCGAACCCGGCACCAGCGCGGCCGGCTGAGCCAACCAGGTCGGGAACCAGAACGAGCGGATTTCGCGCTTCGCCTGATAGCGCGAGCCGGCGCCGCCATCGAAGCCGTCGAAAGAAGGCGGCTGCAGGAACAGGGTCTTCATCATTATTCGCCGTCTCTTTCGACAATAATTCGTCCGCCCGGCTCGATCTGAAACAACTGGTCGCGCCACGACACGCTGCGCCCAAAGAAACTCCCGACAAAGACGCCGAACGACAGCAAATCGCGCAGCGGCAGCAGCCACAACCCAGCCATCGGCAGCCGCAAAACGCGAGCGGTCGCCGCAGCCGTCGCCCAGCGCAGCACGCAGGAGATCGCGAGAAATACCAATGAGGTCAAGCTCAATCCGCTAAAGATCGCGGCCAGCCCCGCAATCGCCACCGCGTGCGTCACCACCGAACCGGCGAATCCAATGGGGGCCATGGCGCGCACCGTACGCGCCCAGCGCAGCTCATGGCGCCACAGGCATGTGAGGTTCTTCTCGCTGACCGAGGTTTCGACGATGTAGGGGCTCAGTACGGTCGGCAGGCCCAATTCGCGGACCGCGGCGCCAATGCGATGATCGTCGGCCAGTTCGTCGCGCACCACGGCGAGACCACCGATCCGGTCGAGCACCGCGCGGCGCAGCGCGATTGTCGCGCCAAAGCAACCGCCCCCGGTTCCCAGCGCTTCTCCCAGAAGCGCGCTGGGGAGGAAACCGTAATTGATGTGGAGGGCGCCAAGCCGCGACCACAATCCCTCGGCCGGCAGGCCGCGATAAAGGCAAGTCACCAACCCGATTGCGGGATCTTGCAACGGCGCCGTCACGGTGGCGAGGTACTGCGGCTCGACGCGCATATCGCTGTCGGCGAAGACCAGGACGTCGTGCTTCGCCGCCGGCAGCATGTTGATCAGGTTCGCGACTTTGAGATTGCCGCCCCCGGCGCGCGCGTCCACGACCAGTTCGATGTCGACGTCCGGCCGCTCGGCGATCAGCGCCCGCACCACCGGGAGCGCGCCGTCCTCCGGGTTGCGCACCCCGAACACGATCTGCCGGTCGGGATAGTCTTGATCCACAAACGAGCGCAGATTCTCGTAGAGTCCGGGTTCCGCGCCGTAGAGCGGCTTCAGCACGGAGACAGGCGGCTGCTCCGCCGGCAGCACTGTCCCGCGCCGCGCGAACCGCATCGCGGCGGCGACGGTGCCGGCGAGGTATATCCAGACCGGAAAGAGGACGAGAGCCAGAACGAGCGAAGCCATCACCGCGCAGTCAAGCGCAAAAACGCACCGAGGGCATAGTGTTTTGCAGTTGCGTTAGCAACCGGGATTGTCAACGATGCACATACCCTACAGACCTGGCAACCGAATTACCGGTAAGCGTTCGTGAATCTCGCCCTGCCGCTCCGCGCCGCGACGCGACATGCCGGTGCGGCCGCCTTGATGCTGGCCGCGCTGCTCGGCGGCTGTGCCACGCCGCCGACCGACCCGGCGGATCTCGCCGTCTATGAGCAGAACAACGATCCGCTCGAGCCGCTCAATCGCAAGATTTTCGCGTTCAATCTGGCGCTCGACCATGCCGTGCTTCGGCCGATCGCCAAGGCTTATGTCTTCGTTGTGCCCGACGATGGTCGCACGGCCGTACATAACGTGCTCGACAATCTGAAGGAGCCGACTGTCTTCTTCGACAACCTTCTACAAGGAGAATTCAAGCGGGCCGGCATCACCCTCGGTCGCTTTGCCATCAATAGCACGGTCGGCTGGGGTGGAATTTTTGATATCGCGACGAGATCCGGCATTGAGCGACAGTCGGCCGATTTTGGGCAAACGCTCTATGTCTGGGGCATCAAGTCCGGGCCCTATCTGATCCTGCCGGTTTTTGGCCCATCCAACCCGCGCGACGCGATCGGCCAGGGTGTCGATTCATATGCCGATCCTTTTACCATCTGGGCCAACGACCATGGCGTCACCGAGCTGACGACGGCGCGTCTTCTCGCCGGCGGGGTCGACGATCGTGCCCGGGTGCTCGACATTCTCGACGATCTCGAGAAGAACTCGGTCGATTTCTACGCCCAGCTTCGCAGCTTGGCTCAGCAAAACCGGGCCGCCGAACTGAACCACGGCACCGCACCGACGACGACACCGAACCTATACAGCGATCCCGGCACCCCGGCCGCGACGCCCGCTCCCGCCGCACCCACCGCGCCGCCGGCGGCAAAGCCGAGCAGCCTCACGCCGACCCGGCAGCAAGTCGCGAGCCGGGTCAACGCCAACCTTTTCGGAACACGCTGACCGTCAGCTGGCGCTCGATCGCAAGGCGGCAGTGCGATCCTCGAGCAGCTTGATGAGCCCGTCGGCGCCGCTCGTCTGCAGAACGCCGGCATATTCCGAGCGCCGGGTCGCAAGCTCGCTGATGGTGCCGCTGAGATAGACGTCGATGACCTGCCATCCGCCAGCGCCCTGGCGCATCAGGTAGTTGAGCGTCACCTTGTCGCCGTCCGACTTGATCAGCTTTGTCTGCACGATCGAGCCGTTTGGATTGGCGACCGGGTTCGGGTCGACCTCGAAGCGCTCGCCGTTGAAATCGTCGAATCGATTGGCGTAGTTCGAGATCGTGTACCGGGCAAAACTGTCGGAGAACCGCTTTTGTTGATCGGGGCTGAGCTTCGCCCACTCCGGACCGACCGACAGCCGGCTCGTCAAACCCAGATCGAACGCCGCGGTGATCGCCGGCGCAAGGCGCTGATAGCGTTGATCGAAGGTCAAGTGCTTGGCCTCCTTCATCACCGCCAAGAGCGCATCGTAGAAGTGCTGAATGACCGCGCTCGGGCTGTCGGCGGCCCGCGCGCTTCGCAACCACAGCACAACCGGCAGCGGGGCCATCAAGAACGCGCGCCTTGAAACCGACATGGGTGCTCGTCAGTTAATGACTCGAACGCGGGTAGTGATAACAAACCTGGCGGCAACGCACAGGCCAAAAGCTGGGCTCGCGTAATTTGCGTTGCAGCGCGGGCGATCATTGCGCCCACGGTGTTAGTTGTGGCAGGGATAGAGCGAGCCTGCGGAGGTATTAAGACGCGATGATTCGAGTGGTCCTGGCCCAACCTCGTGGCTTTTGCGCCGGGGTCGAGCGCGCAATCGAGATCGTCGAGCGCGCGCTCGAAAAATACGGGCCGCCGATCTATGTCCGTCACGAGATCGTGCATAACCGCCACGTCGTTGAACGGCTGCGCGCCAAGGGTGCGCGCTTTGTCGACGAGATCGACGAGATACCGCCTGGCGCGGTGACGATCTTCAGCGCGCACGGTGTCGCCAGCGCGATCGAGACCCGCGCCGGTGAGCGCGGCCTGCCCGTCATCGACGCGACCTGCCCACTTGTTTCGAAGGTTCACATCGAAGGTCAGCGCTACGCCAACCAGGGCCGCGAGATCATCCTGATCGGCCACGCCGGCCATCCCGAGATCGAAGGCACCATGGGGCGAATCACCGGCAAGGTGCATTTGATCTCGCGCCCGGAAGAGGTGGCGAAGCTGCAGGTTGGGAACCCCGACAAGCTCGCCTTCATCACGCAGACGACGCTTTCGGTTGACGATACCCGCGCTGTGATCGAGGCGCTGAAAGCACGCTTCCCGTCGATCCTCGGGCCCGACACAAAGGACATCTGCTACGCAACGCAAAACCGCCAGCGCGCGACCCTCGAGCTGGCGAAAATCGTCGACATCGTCCTCGTGGTCGGCGCGCCGAACAGCTCTAATTCGAACCGCCTGCGCGAGATCGCCGCCGAGTTCGGCGTACCCAGCTATCTGATCGAGGACGCCAAGGCGCTCGATCCGCGCTGGCTTGATGGCGTCTCGGCGGTCGGGATCACCGCCGGCGCCTCGGCCCCTGACGAGTTGGTCGAGGAGCTGGTCGAGCGCCTGCGCGAACTTGACCAAATCGAAATCCAGCGGCTCTCGGGCGTCACCGAGAATGTTCGCTTCCGCATGCCGGCCCAGCTTGCCGAGCCCGTGGCCGGCGACTAGCCCGTATCGATACGCGAGGACCCATCGTGGCGATTCCGCTGCATCAGAAGATTCGTGTCGGCTCCTACGTCCTCGGGCAGCATTTGCGTGGCGTCAAACGCTACCCGTTGGTGCTGATGCTCGAGCCGCTGTTCCGCTGCAACCTCGCTTGCGCCGGCTGCGGCAAGATCGATTACCCCGACCCGATCCTCAATCAGCGGCTCTCGGTCGCCCAGTGTCTCGAGGCGGTCGACGAGTGCGGCGCGCCGATTGTCGTCGTCGCCGGCGGCGAACCGCTCCTCCACCGCGAGATCGAACAGATTGTCGAGGGCATCATCGCGCGCAAGAAATTCGTCTACCTGTGCACCAACGCGCTGCTGCTCGAAAAGAAAATCGACCTGTTCCGTCCCAACCCCTATTTCGCCTGGACCGTCCATCTTGACGGCGACAAGACAGACCACGACCGCTCTGTGTGTCTTGACGGGGTCTATGACAAGGCGGTCGAGGCGCTGCACCTCGCCAAGTCGAAAGGGTTTCGCGTCAACATCAACGCCACCTTGTTCGACAATGCCGACCCCGAGCGTATGGCCGCGTTCTTCGACGCGGTCACCGAGATGGGCATCGACGGCATCACCGTCTCGCCCGGCTATGCCTATGAGCGCGCGCCCGACCAGGAGCATTTCCTCAACCGGCGACGCACCAAGGAGCTGTTCCGCGATATCTTCCGGCATGATCCGAAGCGGCGCTGGTCGTTCAACCAGTCGAGCCTGTTCCTCGATTTCCTCGCCGGCAACCAGACCTACCACTGCACGCCATGGGGGAACCCGTGCCGCAATTATTTCGGCTGGCAGCGCCCCTGCTATCTGCTCGGCGAAGGCTATGCCAAGACCTTCAAGGAGCTGATGGAAGAGACCGACTGGGATGCCTACGGCACCGGCAATTACGAGAAATGCGCCGACTGCATGGTGCATAGCGGCTACGAGGCGACCGCCGTGGTCGATTCGGTGAAGCGCCCGTGGAAGGCCGCGACGGTAGCGTTGCGCGGCGTCAAGACCGAGGGCGAGATGGCCCCCGAGATCGCGCTGGAGCGTCAGCGCCCGGCGCAATACGTCTTCTCCGGCCATGTCGAGAAGGCGATGGAGCGTCTCGCCGCCGCCGGCGACGACGATTAGACCCGAAAACTAGGCCTCTGCGAGAGCCCGGCGCAGCGCGTTGGCCGGTTCGATCAACGCGGCGAGGGCTTGACGCGCCTCGCGGGCGACCCCCAGGAGGCTCGGCAATTGCCGCGGCTGCCGCATCACCGAGGCCAGCACCTGCCGAACCTGCGGCTTGCCCTGTGCGCTCAATGGCACCAGGGCCGCCGGCGGCAGGACGCGCGTCACCGGGTCGGCAATGGCGCGCAACACCAGAAATGGAATGCCCAAGGCGGCGGCGGCGCGAGCGACGACAACGCTTTCGAGATCGACCGCGATGGCGCCGGTTTCCTCCCAGGCGCGACGTTTATCGGTCGCGGTGGCGAGCACCATCTGCGCGCCAAGGACCGGCCCTTCGATAGCGCCGATCTCCTCCACCAATTCGGGGAGGCGGCCGAGAAGGCTTTCGCCGGTGACCCAGCGGCGGTCCTCGTCGACGACCTCGGTCGAGAGCACGACGTCGCCGGGTCTAAGGTCGGGGCTCAGCGCTCCAGCGATGCCGAAGCTCACCAGGCACTCCGCCTGCGAGCCAGCTTCCTCCACAACCTGTACGGTACGGCGATGATCGCCGCCGCCAACCACGGCGGCAAGGCCGGCGCGGCGCGCGATCTTGGCTTCGACCTCGAGGCCGGTCGTGCAGAGGATCGTGTAGGCCAAGAAACCCCAGGCTCCCCATCGCCAGCTTAGCGGCTGGCGCCGAAATTAATCCCTACAGGACATTACGAAATTTCGCCAGACTCAAAACCGCGCGCCACCCCGTCGTGCTCAGATGCCGTAGGCGACGTGCGGTGAGTTGGCCTGCATCAGACGGCGATAGCGGGCCAGCGCCCACAGCGGAAAATAGGCGCGGTAGCCGTGATAGCGCAGGTAGAAGACCCGGGGAAACCCCACTGCGGTGTACCAGGGCTCATCCCAGCCGCCATCCTGCCTTTGGGTCGCGGCGAGATAGTCGATGCCGCGCTTGACCGCGGGATTCGCCGCCTCGCCCGCCGCCATCAGCCCAAGGAGAGCCCACGCGGTCTGCGACGCGGTGCTGTAGGGCGCGTCGCCGCGCGGCTTGTCAGACCAGTAGGTCTCGCCGCTCTCGCCCCAGCCGCCGTCGTCGTGCTGGCAAGCGAGCAGCCAGGCGACGGCGCGGCGCATCTCCGGAGCGTCCGGCTCTAGACCGGCGGCGTTGAGGCCCGCCAGCACCGACCAGGTGCCGTAGATGTAATTGGTGCCCCAGCGCCCGAACCAACTGCCGTCGGCCTCCTGCTCGCGCTTCAAGTACGCAACAGCCGCGGCCACCGCCTTGTGCCCGGAATATCCCGCCTGGGCGAGAAACCCGAGGCAGCGCGCCGAGACGTCGGCGCTCGGCGGATCGAGCAGCGCGCCATGATCGGCGAACGGGATGTGGTTGAGGTGATAATGCGTGTTGTCGGCGTCGAAAGAACCCCAGCCGCCATTCTTGCTCTGCATGCCGATGATCCACTCGGCGGCGCGGTCGATCGCCTCCCGGTAGCGCTCACTATCAAAGCGGTCGAGCGCCAGGCCCGCGGCCGCGGTGTCGTCGACATCGGGATAATGCGGGTTCTCGTACTGAAAGGCCCATCCGCCGGGACGTAGCCCCGGGCGCTGCGCCGCCCAGTCACCGACGACGTCGAGCACCTGTTTCTTTCCGAGCCAGTCAAAAGCGCGGCCGAGCACGGGCGCCGCCGGCTCGCCGACATCCATCAGCGCATGGCCGGCGAGCACGGTGTCCCACACCGGCGACAGGCAGGGTTGGCAGTAATCGAATTCCTCGCCGTCCCGCACCACCAGCTTTTCGACTGCCGAGCGCGCCGTCACGCAATGCGGGTGATCGAGCGAATAGCCAAGCGCGACATACATCATCAGCGAGTTGACGATCGCCGGGAAAATTCCCCCCAGCCCATCGTCGCCGTTCAATCTCTCGGTGACGAACTCGACCGCGCGGTCGATTGCGCGCTCGCGCAGATATTTGGGAAAGGTCGGCTCAAGGTAGCGGAGCAGCCGGTCGAGCCCGGAAAACACCCGAGCCAGGGGCGACGGCGTCGCCGGCGTGATCCAATCGCGCACGCTCTCCGGGGGCGCGACGAAGAGCTCGGCGATCGAGACACCGCGCGGGTTCAAAGAGCGCGGCCGCTTTGCCATCAACACCAGCAGCGGCACCACGACGGTGCGCGACCAGTACGAAATCTTGTTGATGTGAAACGGGAACCAGCGCGGCAATAGCATGAGTTCGACCGGCATGACCGGCACCGCGCGCCATGGCACCTCGCCCCAAAGCGCCAAGAGAAGGCGGGTGAACACATTGGTCCGCGCCGCGCCGCCGCGCGCCAGGATGGCTGCGCGCGCCTGCGCCATGTGCGGGGCATCGGCCGGGTCGCCGACCGCCTTCAGCGCGAAGTAAGCCTTGACTGACGCGCTCAGGTCGAAATCGCCGCCGTGAAACAGCGGCCAGCCGCCATGTTCAGCCTGGGTCGCGCGGAGATAGCGAGCGATTCGCTGCTCGAGTTCCCCATCGATGGTGTCGAGGTAATGCTGTAGCAGGATGTACTCGGCGGGGATCGTCGCGTCGGCCTCAAGCTCGAACAGCCAGTGCCCGTCCTCATGCTGGCGTGCCAGCAGCCAGTCGGTCGCCCGCTCGATCGCGGTATCGAGCACGCGAGATGGCAGGGTCTTGCTGCTCGTAAGTTGCTCCGCTGTCATCTGTCTCTATGCGTTGTATCTAGACAGCCCGCGAAGGCGCGTCACGATCGCTTCGGCCGCGGCAAGGCCGGAGCGAATAGCGCCTTCGATCGTGGCGGGCAAGCCGGTATCGACATAATCGCCCGCAAGGCGAAGGTTGTTCCAAAAAGTCGCCGTGGGCGGGCGACGGCGCAATTGCGCCGGCGTGGCGCGGAAGGTGGCGCGCCGCTCCTTGACGATCCGCGCCGGCGGCACCGGCGCAGCCGCCATAGCCAATGCGGCGGCAACGTCGCGCCACAACAGCCCGGCAAGCTCCTCCGCCGGGACATCGACGAGCCGGTCGGCGGCGCTGACAGTGACCGAGATCACCCCGTGCTTCCTGAACACCCATTCTGCCGTGCCGCCGACCAACCCAGCGAGAAGCGGTGTGCCGGCGGGCGGATCGACGCGGTAATGCGCGTTCACAATCGGTGCATGGTCGTCGGGCACGACAAGGTCGGGAAGCAGCCGCCCCGCGACTGCCGCGGGCACCGCCAGCACGACCTCGTCATCACGGTCGAGCGTGACGGCCTCGTCGTCGAAATCCAAGCCGGTGACCCGTTGCTCCTCAAAGCCGACAGCGCGCAATCGCTCGCCGAAGCGGATTTCTGCGCCGTGCGCGCGCAACATCGCCAGCGCCGGATCGACAAGGCTTTCCGACAGCCCGTCGCGCGGCACCACCGGACGGCACGCACTAGCGCCCCGACCAAGGGTTTCGGCGAGGATGCGCCAGAACAGCAAAGCCGAACCCTCCGCGGCGTTGGTGTTGAGCGCCGCTACGGCGACCGGTTCCCACAATCGGCGATACAGCAGTGACTCGGGGTCGAGTCGAGTGGCGATTGTGTCGAAGACGCCGGCATTTCTCAGCCGCCATACCGCGAGATAATCACCGGCGCGACTGCCAGGCACGCGACGCCCCGCGCACAATACCCACCAGGGTACGACCCCGCGATTGGGCCGCAGCATCCACCGCTCGCCGCCTGCCAGATCGACAAACGGGATCGCCGCTTCACCCGGGGGTTCGAAGGTATCGCGCGCTCCGATGGCGTCGACATAGGTCAAAGCGAACTCGTTGCCCGACAGCAGCAGATGGTTGCCGTTATCGAGACGAACTCCTAGCTCGGCATCGAAATAGGAGCGGCAGCGCCCGCCGGCATGCTCGGTGCTCTCGTACAGCACGACCCGCCGGCCCGCCTTCGTCAGCGCGACCGCGGCGGCCAGCCCCGCAAGCCCCGCCCCGATCACATGGACCCGCCTCATATCAGCGCGTGGCGCAGCACCAGCCACAATTTGCGGCCCTTCGACAGGCTGACCCGCGTGGCGGGGTTGCGCCATCCATCGCGCAGCATCGCCTCGAGCATCGCGCGGTAGAACGCGCCCATCGTCGCCGCCGGCCGCATCGCCCGGCGCGAACATTCCGCCATCGCCGCCTCGGCGGCATCGAAATGGCCAAGCGCAATCCCGGCGAGGTCGCGGCACACCGCCGGCAGCGCCGGGTGGCGCAGCACCCGCGCCGGATCACGGTCGCGGATGCCGTGCCGATCGAGAATTTCGAGCGGCAGATAGAGCCGGCCGCGCTGCGCGTCCTCGTCGAGGTCGCGTAAGATATTGGTGAGCTGCAAGGCGCGGCCGAGCGAATCGGCGACCCGGTGCGCCGCCGGGCTCGGATCGCCGAAGACATGTACCGAGAGATGCCCCACCGCGCCGGCGACCCGCGCGCAATAGAGATCGAGGGTCGCCAGATCGGGCGCGCGAATATCCTGCTCGGCGTCCATTTCCATGCCGGCGACAATGTCGTGGAAATCGTCTTTCCTGAGCTGGAAGCGCTCGACCGGCGCGACCAGTGCGCGGGCGATGAGGTGGCGCGGATTGCCGGCATAGATCGCCTCGATCTCGTCGCGCCAATCGGCGAGCCCCTTGGCGCGTTCGGCGACCGGCCAATCGTCGGCGATGTCATCGACTTCGCGGCAAAACGCATAGACCGCGTACATCCCGTCACGGCGCTCCTTGGGCAAGAGTCGCATCGCCCAATAGAACGAGGTGCCCGCCGCCTCGACCCGTCGGCGAATGGTCTCGCGCAGCGCGGGGTCGTCGGGGATCGCCCCAACGGTATCGAGCGCCGCGCCGGTCAAGGTTTTGCAGACCTTGGGCGGCGGCCGCGAACAACGCCAGTGAGCAGCGCGGCGGCGAAATCGCCCTTGCTGAGCGCAACCCGCGCCGCCAGCGGGTCGCCGCGGCGCAGCCGCCGCGACAGCCGCCGGGCCAGATCGACAATCGTCGCCGATTCCCAACGCAACCCGCGAGCGGCCACGCCGCCGGGCAGCTCACCCGCCTTCGCGATGAGGATGTCGGTGAGGTCGAGCAGCCGGTCGATGACGTGTCGCAGGCCTTTGCTCGATGCAGCTGCGGTCAGCGCCTCGACCCCGATACCCGCTTCCCCCATCAGGTCCAGCGGCAGGTAGACGCGATCGAGGTTGCGGTAGTCGTCGGCGCAATCCTGCAAATGGTTGAGCACCTGCAGCGCCGAGCACAAGGCGTCGGAGGCCGGCCAAGTGTCGCGGCTTTCGCCGTGCAGGTCGAGCAGCTGCCGTCCGACCGGCGAGGCCGAATAGCGGCAATACTCCATCAGCTCGTCCCAGTCGCGATACCGCAGCTTGGTCGCATCGAGCGTGAAGGCGCGCAGCACGTCGTGGCAGTGCTGCGCGGTGGTGCCGGTCTCGGCGAGGCTGCGCCGCATCGCGCTCGCCGCCGGCGAATCGTCGCCCGCTGCGCCCCCGGAAGCGCCATCGAGGATTTCGCCCATGCGGGCAAGCCGGCGGACCTTTTCGTCAGCCGACAGGTCGGGGTTGTCGGCGATGTCGTCAGCGTTGCGCGCGAAGCGGTAGAAGGCGTGGACATGCGGGCGCAGATCCTTGCGGATCAGGAACGAGCCGACGGGGAAATTCTCGTCGCCGCGTCCCTTGCCCGACGGCGTCTCGACCGCCGGAGCAGCTGCACGGGTTTCGGTGGCCAGCGCCGTCACTCAATTCCCTTTGGTCAGGTATCCGTTGGCCTCGAACCAGGCGATAGCGTCGGCGATGGCCTCGCGCGCCGGACGCGGGGCATAACCAAGTTCGCGCGTTGCCTTCGCCGAACTGAAATACATCTTCTTACGCGACATGCGCACCCCATCCAAGGTCGTGAACGGTTCGCGCCCGGTGATCCGCGCCATCATCTCGGCGCCGGCGGCGATCGGCAGCACCACCGCGTAGGGGATTTTCAGCGATGGCGGGCGGCGCCCGACCACCCGCGCCACCTCGCCGAGAATGTCGGCGAGGCTCATGTTTTCGCCGCCAAGGATATAGCGCTCGCCGATCGCGCCCCACTCGGCGGCAAGCAGCTGCCCGGCGGCGACATCGTCGACATGGACGACGTTGAGCCCGGTATCGACATAGCCGGGCATCTTGCCCTTCGCCGCTTCGACGATGATCCGCCCGGTCGGGGTCGGCTTGACATCC
>DASYXG010000442.1:0-4980 GCA_035935235.1 Allostellaceae bacterium | reverse complement strand
AGCGTCTCCACCTTGGAGGTTTGACGCCGCTCGACGTAATGCTGAATACAATGAAGGCCTTCTGGCAAATGGCGCAGAACGCCGACGGCACTATAGACCGAGAGAAAGCACATGCGGCATCGATGATAGCCAAGGATGCAGCCCCTTATGTTCACCCTCGTCTCAATTCCATCGATAACAAAATCAGCGGCGAAATGAACATTGGCAGCATCGATGCGCCCGTAAAGGAAGACCGCGAGGCGTGGCTTGCCAGGCGCAGAGCTTTGGCTCACTGACCGGCGCCGGATTTGATTTGAGGTTCCGGAAGGTCAATTGCGCGCTACCTTGGGGCGCGGCGGCAGCGGCCTTCGTCCACCCGCGTCCGGGAGCATCTTTGCCGTATATTTGCCGTACATTTGGCTCATCAAGCGGCAGAGATTCACCTAAATATTTGAATTGATTGGCGTCCCCAAGGGGATTCGAACCCCTGTTACCGCCGTGAAAGGGCGGTGTCCTAGGCCTCTAGACGATGGGGACACGCGGCACCTGTGATCTAGCCGCATGCCGCCGGGAAATCAACCTTGGCCGGATTTCGGCTCAGCGCCGCAAGGTCACGAAAATCCCGGCGACGATCAGGACGATGCTGATCGCGATGTCGAGGGTCACCGCACCGCCGAACAGCGCGGTCGACAGCACAAAGCCGCCAATCGGCGTCAAGGTGAGCACCTGCCCTGCCGTCGCTGCCGGCATCATCGACAACACCTTGCCCCACAGAAAATAGCCGAGCGCGGTGGTGACGAGCGCGTTGTAGACGAGGATCGCCGCCACCCCGGGCGACCAATGCACCGGACCGGCGCCGACAATTACGACGATCGCCGCGACCGGCACGAGGCTCACCGCGAGCTGCCAGAACGTCTGCACCCAAAACGGCGATCGCCAGCTGCGTTGGCGATAGAGGCACGATCCGAGCGCCCAGAGGATCGCCGCACCGATCAGCAGCGCGTTGCCGCCGATCATCCGCCAGTCGCTCCAATCGATCAGCCCCGGGTTCATGAACAGCACCAGACCCGCAAAGCCGATCGCGGCGCCGGCGATCTGCGCCCGACCGACCGGCTCCGGCCACAGGAAGCGGCCGATCGGGATCGCCCACAGCGGCATTGTGTAAGCGAGCACGATCGCCCGCCCGGCCGGCACGATCGCCAGGCCGATAATGCCGAGAACGAGGAACCCCGCGATCTGAAGCTGGCCGACCCAAAACAAGGTTGTGCGCTCGCCGCGCGCCGGCAGGATCCCCTGCCCGGTCGCGAGCAACGCCGGCGCGATCAGCAGCAGGCTGCCGACCAGCCGCAACAGCACGAAGGTCAGCGGCGGCACCTGGCCGATCGCCAGCTTCATCAGCGGCCAGTTGAGCGCCCAGGAGAGAACCATGACCGCGAGATAGACATAGGCGAGCGGCGGCGGCCCCGCCCGTGTCCGGGCGGGCGAAATGGCGTCCACTTGGGCTAGCCGAGCGCCTTTTCGAGCAGGTCGAGCGCGGCGATCGAGAACGCGCGCATGTTGTCGACGCGGTCGCTTTTCCCGGTCTCGATGGTGATCGCCCGCTCGCCATTGGGCCCGATCACCGCGACGCAGGAATGCCCCGCGTTGTGGCCATAGCGGCTGCCGGTCGGCCCGGCGGTGCCGGTCTCGCCGACCGCCCAGATGGTGCCCAGCCGCTCCTTGATCTTGCGCGCGAACAGCAGCGCATAGGGTTCGGTCGAGGGGGTGATCCCGGTCATCGCGGCGAATTCGGCTTCGGTGACGCGCAGCAACTCGGTGCGCGAGGCGCGGGTGTAAACCACGGCGCCGCCGATGAAATAGGCCGAGGCGCCGGGCACCGCGAGCAGCGCCGCGGAGATCATGCCGGCGGTCGAGGACTCGGCGATGCCGATGGTTTCCTTGCGCGCCTTCAGCTTCTCGGCGATCCGTTCCGCCTGGGGCATCAAATCCTGTAACATTGCGCCTCTCCCTGTGGTCTCGGAGGCAAGCTTGTCATGGCTGCGCCGCTTTCCCAACCCGGAATCCTTGCGCCCTGCCTCCCCGTCGGCCGCTCGATCGCCTATCGCGTCGCGACCGGGGCGGACCCGCGTGCGGCGCTGACGCGCCTCGCGCAGCGGTTCACCGTCGAGTGCGGGGTCGTCGGCCTGTCGGCGCCGCTGGTGCGGCTGCTCGGCGGCGAGGTTCCCGGGCTGCGCGTCTTTCCGGCGATGGGTGGACCCGGCACCATCGTCCCATCAACCCAGCACGCGTTGTGGGTCATGCTGCGCGGGGCCGACCGCAGCGCGATTTTCGACCGCTCGTGGACCTTGACCGAGTGCATCGGCGCTGAGTTCGCGCTCGCCGATGTGCGCGACACCTTTGTCTATTCGGGCGGGCACGACCTCACCGGCTATGAGGACGGCACCGCGAACCCCGTGGACGCCGATGCGGTCGCGGCCGCGATCCTTACCGAAGGCCCGCCTGGCCTTGCCGGGTCGAGTTTTGTCGCGGTGCAGCGCTGGGTTCACGACCTCAAGCATTTCCACGGCCACCTGCCCGCCGAGTGCGACGCGATGATCGGCCGCCGTCGCGACACCAACGAGGAGATCGCCGACGCGCCGCCCACGGCTCACGTCAAGATGAGCGCGCAGGAAACTTACGATCCGCCGGCCTTCATGCTGCGCCGCTCGATGCCATGGGTCGACGATTTCAGCCAGGGGCTCGAATTCATCGCCTACGGCAATTCGTTCGACGCCTATGAGCGTGTCATGCGCCGCATGGCTGGTGTCGACGGCAGCCTCACCGACGGCCTCTTCCAATTCTCGCGGCCGGTTACCGGCGGCTATTACTGGTGCCCGCCGGTCGCCGACGGCAAGCTCGATCTGCGCCTGTTGGGTCTATGACCAACACCCTGCTCACCCTGCACGACCCCGCCGCCGCGCGGCGCTATTACGCCGACGGGCTGTGGCGCGAGGACACGTTCTACACGCTCCTCCAGCGCCATACCCGGCAACGGCCCAATACCTTCGCGCTGCGCGATGCAACCCGCCGAATGACCTGGGCCGAGCTGCTGACCGCGGTCGACGCGGTCGCCGCCGATCTCGACCATGCCGGCCTCAAACGCGGCGAACGGGTCGCGATATGGCTGCCCAACCGGGTCGAGGCGGTGATCGTCTTCCTCGCCTGCTCGCGCAACGGCTATGTCTGCAACCCGTCGCTGCACCAGAACTACACCGTCGCCGAGATCGTCGGATTGCTGGAGCGCACCAACGCCGCGGCGCTGTTCGCCCAGCCCGGCTACGGCGCCGACGCCAAGACCGCCGATATCTTCGCCGCCACCGCCGCGCTGCCATCGCTGCGGAAAATCTACTCGCTGGGCGATGGACCCGCAGCGCCGTTTCCCACCGAGCCGGGTCTGCTGCCCGTCACCGAAACCAACCCCGACGCGGTCGTCTATCTCGCCTTCACCTCAGGCACGACAGGCATCCCCAAGGGGGTGATGCACTCGGCCAACACGCTGCTCGCCAACGCGCGGGCGATGGTCGAGGACTGGCGTCACGACAGCAGCACGATCCTCTTGTCGCTGAGCCCCCTGTCGCATCACATCGCCGCTGTGGCGATCGCCCAGGCGCTGGCGGCGGGGATGGAGCTGGTGGTCAATTCGCCGCCGCCCAGGAAGACCCCGCTCGACTGGATCGTCGAGACCGGCGCAACTTATGTGATGGGCGTCCCGACCCACGCGATGGACATCCTCGGCGAGATGCGCCGCCGCGGTCTCACCAAGCTCGGCCGGGTGAAAACCTTCTACATGGCCGGCTCGCCGATCCCGCGCGAGGTGGCGCAGGCCTTTCTCGACCGCGGCGTCACCCCGCAAAACGTCTACGGCATGTCGGAGAACAGCTCGCACCAGTACACGCTGCCGAGCGACAGCCCCGAAACCATCGTCGCCACCTGCGGTAAGGCCTGCGCCGCCTACGAGATCAGGCTATGGGACCAAGAGAATCCGGACCACGAGGTCGCGCCGGGCGAGGTCGGCGAGATCGGCGGGCGCGGCGCCTGCCTGATGCTCGGCTATTTCGACAATCAGCGCGCCACCGAGGACTCGTTCAACCGCTCCGGCTGGTTCATGTCGGGCGATCTCGGCCGGTTCGACCCGCACGGCAATCTCGAGATCGTCGGCCGCAAGAAGGATTTGATCATTCGCGGCGGGCACAACATCCACCCGTCCAAGATCGAGGATTTGACCATGCGGCACAAAGCGGTCGCGCGCTGCGCTGCCTTCGCGGTCGCCGACCCGCGGCTCGGAGAGAAGGTCTGCCTCTCGGTGATCTTCCACGAAGGCGAGAGCGCTGATCCCGACACGATCCTCGCCCATCTCAACGCCGAGGGCCTGTCGCGCTACGACATGCCCGAATACTTCATTCGGATGGACGCCTACCCACTGACCGCCAGCGGCAAAATTTTGAAGCGCGAGCTGGTCGAATGGGCGAAATCCGGGCGCATCGCGCCGACCCCGGTGCGCTGGAGCGGCGGGTGAACTTTTTGGTCAGTCAGGTCTTGCAAGCTCGACCAAAGTTCCTATTTTGTTCCTTCGTATAGTTCGTCATACCGTAGGCCCTTAGCCCACGGGATTGACCCGTGGGGAAGGCCGGTATCCAGAGCTGACCTGGGCCCCGGCCTCCGCCGGGGTGACGAGATGGAAGAGCCGCGCTGTGAACAGCAGGTAGGAGACAAGATGACCTCCTGTTCTTGGCGCAAAATAACAGGACGAGAACAGGACGTGCGCCTCCTGTTAAAGGAGGCGATAACAGGCGGCTATCAGGCGGCCGACCGCCTGATACTGAAGACGCTCGTGGTGGAGGCGACATAGCCCGATGACCGTTCACCTCACCCGCATCGACGAATTCGCGCTGATGACCCTCGATCGGCCGGAGGCGCTCAACGCCCTCTCGTTTGCCACCCTGCGCGAGATTGACGCGCGGC
>DASYXG010000441.1:0-4602 GCA_035935235.1 Allostellaceae bacterium | reverse complement strand
CAGGAGGAATGCGCGCGGTTTGTGGCGGACCGGGGCATCGACGTCGAGGCGCTGTTCACCCACCGCTGGAAGCTCGAACAGGCCGAGGAGGCCTACAAATTGTTCGACACGCAGACCACCGGCAAGGGCGTGTTCCTGATGTGAGGGAGATGGCTATGAACGACGTTATGACCAGCACGAAGCTTGCTCAGCCGACCGCGACGACGCCGGGCATGAAGGGCGCCGACAAATTGACGCCGCTCGCCTCGCGCTATGTCGATGTCGACGATCTGCCGTGGAAACCGACGCCGTGCCCCGGCATCGACATGAAGGTGCTGGTCGAGGACCCGGCGACCGGGCTCCTCACCGCGCTGTTCCGCTGGCAGCCCGGCGCCGAATTGTCGCTGCACGAGCATGTCGAGATCGAGCAGACCTTCGTGCTCGAAGGCAGCCTCGCCGACGAGGAAGGCGAGGTCACCGCCGGCAATTACGTCTGGCGGCCCAAGGGCAACCGGCATTCCGCCCGCTCGCCGAACGGCGCACTGGTGCTGTCGATGTTCCTGCGTCCCAACATCTTCCTGTCGGATGACAAGGAAGGCGTGCAGCTACGGTGACGCGCAGCGTCATTGCGAGGAGCGCGACGCGGCAATCTCGGTCAAAGTCCAGCGCGAGATTGCTTCGCTACGCTCGCAATGACAGCAGGGAGGTGAAATGCCCAAATCCAAAATCTACAGGAGCTTCGATGCCGCGGTCGCCGACATCCCCGACAATGTCACGATCGGGTTCGGCGGCTTCGCGGTGGTCGGCCAGCCGGTCAACCTATACGGCGCGCTGGCGAAGCAGGGTGCGAAGGGCCTCATTTGCGTGTCGAACGGCACCCGCGGCGGAGCGACCCTTCCCGAGGATGCGCCGACCATGGAGTCGCTGATCCAGAACGACCAGGTGAAAAAGGTGGTCTGCGCCTTCACCGCGCCGACCCGCGCCTCCCAGCGGCTGGTGTTCAGCGAGTATTACGAGAGCGGCCGGATCGAGGCGGAGCTGGTGCCGCAGGGGACGCTTGCCGAACGCATGCGCGCCGCCGGCGCCGGCATCCCGGCCTTCTACACGCCGGCGGCGGTCGGCACCGAACTCGCCGAGGGGCGCGAGACCCGCATCTTCAACGGCCGCGAGTACCTGCTCGAAGAGGCGCTGCCGCTGGACTACGCCTTTATCCGCGCCTACCAGGCCGACAGCTTCGGGAATCTGCGGTTCCGCCGTTCGCAGCGCAATTTCAACCCGATCATGGCGATGGCTGCGAAGGTGACCATCGTCGAGGTCGAGGAAGACATATTGCCGCCCGGCGCCATCGACCCGGACGACGTGCACCTCTCGGGCATTTTCGTGCAGCGCCTCGTCAAGGTGCCGCCACCCCCCGAAGGCTGGTGGCCGATGCGCCCGGCCGAGGTCGCCGCTCGTAACGCTCAGCTGCAGGGAGCCGCACGATGAGCGACGCCAAGGGCCTTAGCCGCCAGCAGATGTGCGACCGGCTGGCGATGGAGTTCGAGGATGGCTGGATCGTCAATCTCGGCATCGGCATCCCGACCCTGTGCTCGAACTATAATTTTGGCGACCGGCAGATCATCTTCCATTCCGAGAACGGGGTCGTCGGCTACGGCCCGCTCGCTGCGCCCGGCAAGGAGGACCTGCACCTCGTCAACGCCGGCGGTCAGCACGTGACGATGAATCCCGGCTCGGCGATCGTGCACCATGCCGACGCGTTCGGCATGATCCGCTCGGGGCGCATCGACGTCACCGTGCTCGGCGCCTACGAGGTCGCCGAGAACGGCGATTTCGCCAATTGGAAGATGGCCGGGCAGAAGGGCGGCGGCATTGGCGGCGCGATGGACCTCGCCGCCTGCGCCAAGCACGTGTTCGTCGCGATGGAGCAGACGACCCGCCGGGGCGCCCCTCGCCTGGTCGAGCGCTGCGCCATCCCGGTCACCGCGAAAGGCGTCGTCGATCTGGTCATCACCAATTTCGGCCTCTTCGGGATCACGTCTGAGGGCATGGCGCTGAAGGAAATCGCGCCGGGCGTCTCGGTTGACGAGGTCAAGGCGACGGTCGGCTGCAACCTGATCGTGCCAAGCGAGGTTCCGCCGGTCCGGCTGCGGGGGTAGCCGGTCGGCGTGTTGTGGGAGGGTGGCGATGAAAAAAGGCGTGGTGCGGGTCGGCGACCGCAAGACCGGCGTGGCGGCGCCGGCGAACTTCACCGGGGTCGTGTGGACCGACGTCGTGATGGTCGGCGAGAAGCCGTCGCGGATGCGGGCGACGATGTACAATTTCAACCCCGGCGGCCGCACCAATTGGCACAGCCACCCGGTCGGGCAGACGCTCTATTGCACCGCCGGGATTGGCCGTATCTGCTTCAAGGGCTTACCGCCGCAAATCCTCGAACCCGGCGACACGGTCAACATCCCGCCCGACACCTGGCATTGGCATGGCGCCGCGCCCGGCCAGTTTTTCGCCCATCTGGCGATGATGGAAATCGACGACGCGGGCAATGGCACCGCGTGGTTCGAGCCGGTCAGCGAGGATGATTACAACGCGGCGGCGGTGATTCCCGGCTAGCCGGCGTCCAGACCGCGCTGCTCGAGCAGCGGCTCGATGGCCGGCTCGCGCCAGCGAAACTCCCGATAGAGCGCCATCGGATCGCGCGTGTCGCCGGCGCTGTAGATCGTCTTGAGGCGCGAAGCGGTCGCGGGATCGAAGACGTTGCCGGCCTCGGTGAACGCGGCGAAGCCGTCGGCATCGAGGACTTCCGCCCACAGATAGGCGTAATACCCAGCGGCATAGCCGGCGCCGTCGAACAAATGCTGGAAATGCGTTGGGCGATGGCGCAGCCCAATCTCCGCCGGCATCCCGACCCGGACGAGGAAATCGCGCTCGAACGCATGGATGTCGAGCGCGGCGTCGGATTTGCGGGCATGCAGTTCGAGATCGATCATCGCGCAGGCGGTGTACTCGACCGTGGCGAAACCCTGGTTGAAATTGCGCGCCGCCAACAGCTTCTCGATCAACGCCTCGGGGATCGGCTCGCCGGTCTGATAGTGGCAGGCGTAGCGACGCAAGGTCTCCGGCGCCTGCGCCCAGTGCTCGAAAATCTGTGATGGGAACTCGACGAAATCGCGCAGCACCGCGGTGCCCGATTGCGATTTGTAGCGGACCTGGGAGAGCAGCCCGTGCAGGCCGTGGCCGAATTCATGGAACAGCGTCTTGGCGTCGTCGAAGGACAGGAGTGTCGGGTTGCCCTTGGAGAAATTGTTGTTGTTGACGACAATCGGCAGCACCGGACCGTCGAGGTTTTCCTGGTCGCGGTAGCTCGACATCCAGGCGCCCGAGCGCTTGCCGGTGCGGCCGAAATTGTCGTGCAGAAAGAGGCCGATCGCCTTCCCATCGGCCCCGCGCACCTCGTAGGAGCGGACATCCGGGTGGTAGACCAGCAGATCGGTGCGCGGCGCGAAGCTGACGCCGAACAGTCTGCCGGCGGCGTCGAACATCGCCGCGACCATGTTGTCGAGCACGAAATACGGTTTCACCGCGGCTTCGTCGAAGTCGTATTTTTGTGCGCGCACCTTCTCGGCGTAATAGCGCCAATCCCACGCCGCGATCGGCTCGTTGAGCCCGTCGGCATTGGCCGCGGCGGCGAGTTCGGCACGCTCGGCGGCGGCCTTGTGCTTCGCCGGCTCCCAGACCTGCGCCAGCAGGTGCTCGGCCGCGTCGGGCGTTTTCGCCATCGTGTCGTCGAGCCGATAGGCGGCATAGGTGTCGTAGCCGAGCAGCCGCGCCTGCTCCTGGCGCAACGAGATCAGCTCGGCGATCAGCGGCGCGTTGTCGTGTTCGCCATTGTGTTCGCCGCGCTGGACCCACGCCCGGTACGCGGCCTCGCGCAGATCGCGCCGTGCCGAGAACATCAGGAACGGCTCGACCGACGAGCGCGACAGGGTGATCACGTATTTGCCGTTAAGTCCGCGCTCCTTTGCCGCCTCGGCCGCCGCGTCGTGGGCGAATTTGGGCAAGCCCTCGAGATCGGCCTCGTCGAGCACCAGCCGCCACTCATCCTCGTCGTGCTGCACGTTCTGGCCGAAATGCGTGTGCAGCCACGCCATACGCGTGGTGATTTCGGCCATCCGCGCCTTTGCGGCGGCGCCGAGCAGCGCGCCGGCGCGGACAAAGCGCAGATGGTGTCGCTCCAACAGCCGCAGCTGGTCGGGCGCGAGGCCAAGCGCGTCGCGCTCGCGGTAGACCGCATCGATCCGCGCGAACAGGTTCGGGTCGAGAGCGATCTTGCTGCGATGGGCCGCCAGCCTCGGCGCGTATTCGCGCGCGATCGCGTCGAGTTCGGGGTTGGTCGCGCTCGAACGCAAGTTGGAGAACACATCACCGACTCGCTCGAGCCCGCGCCCGCCGCGCTCCAGCGCCTCGATCGTGTTGGCGAAATTGGGCGCCTCGATCGCACCGGTTAGCGACGCGATCTCGGCCAGCTCCTCGTCCATGAAGCGGTCGAAAGCCGGCGGGAAATGCTCAGGGCGAATGCGGTCGAAGGGCGGCAGC
This sequence comes from Allostellaceae bacterium, assembly GCA_035935235.1. Lineage (GTDB taxonomy): Bacteria > Pseudomonadota > Alphaproteobacteria > ATCC43930 > CGMCC-115725 > DATARH01. The sequence goes on along the minus strand of DASYXG010000441.1, from coordinate 33 downwards.
CCGAACGGGGTCGTCCACTCCTCGAAAAACGGA
>DASYXG010000440.1:0-7655 GCA_035935235.1 Allostellaceae bacterium | reverse complement strand
GCGTCGATCACCATGCACGCAGCTTCGCAGCAGATCATCGCCAAGGGACTGCAAATCGCCGCGCATTTGTTGGAGGCGGCCGAAGCCGATATCGCCTTCGCCGATGGCCGCTTTACGGTCAAGGGCACCGACCGATCGGTCGATCTGTTCAATGTTGCAGCGGCGGCGGAAACCGAGACGCGACTGCCCGCCGAGCTGCGCGGCAAGCTAAACGGCACCGGTGACGTGGTCAGCCGGGTCTCGTCATTCCCGCATGGCTGGCACGTCGCCGAAGTTGAGATCGATCCCGAAACCGGCGCGGTCGAGCTCGCGCGTTACACCGCGATCGATGATGTCGGCCGCGCGGTCAACCCGATGATCATCCACGGCCAGACCCATGGCGGCATCGCCCAGGGGATGGGCCAGGCGCTGATGGAGCACTGCGTGTTCGATCCCGAGAGCGGCCAGCCGCTCGCCGGCTCGTTCATGGATTACGCGATGCCGCGCGCCGGTGATCTGCCGTTCTTCGCCACCGATATCAGCGAGGTGCCGTCGACGACGCATCCGCTCGGGTTTCGCGGCGGAGGCGAGGGCGGCATCACCCCGTCGCTCGGGGTCATCGTCAACGCCGTCGTCGACGCGCTATCCGAGTTCGGCGTCACCCACATCGAGATGCCGGCGACCTCGGAGAAGGTGTGGCGCGCGATGCGCGGCCGCTAGCGGCCGATCCCGAGTTCCTGCTGCAGATCAGCGACGACCCCGGTACGAGTCCGTTTGTTCCAGCGCACCCGGCTGCCGATCGGCGCGTTTTCGATCTCGGGATAGACCTTGAGCGCGACAAAGACCGGGCCTGGCCTGGCGAAAATCTCCGGCAGAGCGCGGTCGAAATCGTCGAGCTTGTCAAAGGCTTGCGCCCGCGGGTAGCCAGCGGCCAAGGCGAGGCGGTCGTACTTCACGTTCTTGGCATTCGGCACCGGCTGCCCGCCGGTCGTCGCGTAGACCTCGTTGTCGAGCAGGAAGTGGTAGAAATTCGCCGGCGCCTGCTCGGCGATCGTGGTCAGCATGCCGAGGCTCATCAGGATGTCACCCTCGGAGTCGAACAGCACGACCCGGCGCTTCGGCTGTGCCAGCGCGAGGCCGAGCGCGAACCCGGCATGCCCGCCCATCGCCGGGTCGCCCAAAGGCAAATCCATCTTCTCGTTGTCGGTCAGCTCGACCCAGAACTTGCCGCCGCGACCGGGGACGACGATCGCGTCGCCGCGATGCGGCTTGAACGCGGCGAGGGCTTCCGAAATACGCATCATGGGGTTGCCCTCCGCCTAGCGATTGAAGCCGTGATACTCGTCGCCGACGAGGACGACGACCGGGCGCTTTGTTTTCGCCGCCTCCTCGAAGGCGACCGAGATGCGCGGCGCGTCGGCATCGCTCTCGACGAGGTAGTAGTCAAGCCCATAGGCGTTGATGAACGGCTCGGTATAGGTCGCCGCGGTGTCGGTGGTGACGCCGTGCCGGGTCCAGCCGCGATAGCCGACCATCATCACGCACCCGACATTCATGCTGAGCAGCCAGCCGCGCAGCGAGTCACCCGACTCCTGCAACCCGGTATTCTGGATCAGGATCATCGGCTTGGCGCCGCCCGCCGCCAGCCCCGAGGCGATCGAGCAGGCATGCCCTTCGCGGCTCACACCCACCAGCGACAGCGACGGCTCGGCCTGCATCAGCAGATAAAGCCAGTTGGTCTCGCTGTCCGGCAGCCAGACGATATGGCTGACGCCGTTCTTTTTCATCTCGGCGAGCACCGTCTCCGGGCTCAACGCGGTCGTCGACGCTTCGGCCATCTGGATCTCCCTTGAGCGCAAAACCATAGGCATCGCGCGTCGCTTCCCGCAAGATTGACCGATGCTGAGCGAAGAACAGCGCCGCTTTATCGAGACCCGCCGGGTCGGTCACCTCGCCACCGCCGACGCGACCGGTGCGCCGTTCCTGACGCCGGTATGCTTCGGCCTTAGCGGCGACACGCTCTACGTCACCATCGATGAGAAGCCGAAGCGCCGCGATGTGCCTTTGAAGCGCGTGCGCAACATCCTCGAAAACTCCAACGCCGCGTTCATTGTCGACCGCTATGACGAGGATTGGGCCCGGCTTGGCTGGGTCATGCTGCGCGGCCAAGCCGACATTCTCGACGCCGGCGAGGAGCACGACCGCGCCCAGGCGCTGTTGCGCGAAAAGTACCCGCAATACCGGACCATGAACCTCGCCGGGCTGCCGGTCATCGCGCTGCGCATTGCCCGCGTGGCGAGCTGGGGAGATCTATCCGCCGAATAATCGAGGAGGGCGCAGCATGAGCGATCGGTTTGTTCTGCACGGCAGCCCGCACTCGCTGCCGACCTACCGGGTGGCGCTGATGCTGCGGCTTTGCGTCGCCGGCTTTCGTTTCCGCTATGTGAGCTTCCAGCGGCGCATGCATTTGACCCCGGAATTTCGCGCGCTGTCGCGCTGGGGGCAGGTGCCGGTGCTGGAGCATGACGGCCGGGTGCTGCTCCAGTCGGCGGCGATCCTCGAGTACCTATCCGAGACGCTCGGCCGTTTTGGCGGGATGGAGGGAGACCGCCAAGAAATCCGCGAATGGCTGTTCTGGGAGGCGGACCGTTTGTATGCGCCGCTTTACGGCTGGTATGGGGTCGAACTCGGCCGGCGTGGCTTGCTGCCGCTGTCGTTCGACGATGGGGTTGTCGCTCGCTGGGAAATTTTGGGCGAAACGGCGCTGCGGGTTCTCGATGCGCATCTCGCCGATCGCCGCTTTCTGGTCGGGGCTGAACCGACGATCGCCGACATCTGCTGCTACGCCGACATTGCCTTTGCCCTGCTGAGCGGCCGCGACATGGAGAACTGGCCGAGTGTTGCTGTCTGGGCGGCGCGTATCGAGGCGCTCCCCGGCTTTGCCGCGCCGTTCGATCTGTTGGCGATGCAGGACGCCGAGGTCGCGGCTGCGGGCTGAGCTTCTGAACAGCACGGGTGTCTTGCGTCAGATGAACTAGCGGCCGCATTGGCATCGCGGCTAAGCTCGCGTTCGGCGCATCCGCAGGAGGCCAGCCATGGATTTCGGCGCATTCATGTTCCACACCGACTATTCGATGCCGATCGTACCGCTGGCCCAGGCCTGCGAGGCGCGCGGGTTCGAGTCGCTGTGGGCGCCCGAGCATTCGCACATTCCGCTGAGCCGCAAGTCGCCGTTCCCCGGCGGCGGCGATGTGCCGAAAATGTACTACGACGCGATGGACCCGTTCGTCATCCTGACTGCCGCGGCCGCCGCGACCAAGAAGCTCAAAATCGGCACCGGCGTCTGCCTGGTCATTCAGCGCGACACGATCCAGACCGCCAAGCTCGCCGCCTCGCTCGACCAGGTGTCGGGCGGCCGGTTCCTGTTCGGCATCGGCGGCGGCTGGAACCAGGACGAGATGGAAGATCACGGCACCGTCTTCGCCACCCGTTTCAAGCGCATGCGCGAGCAGGTTGAGGCGATGCGCGAGATCTGGACCAAGTCGAAGCCCGAATATCACGGCGAGATCGTCGATTTCCCGCCGATGATGGCCTGGCCGAAACCGTCGCAGAACCCGCTGCCGATCATCGTCGGCGGCGCCTTTCCGCACGCCGCCAGACGCGCGGTGCGCTACGGCAATGGCTGGATCCCGATCGCTGGGCGGCCGATTTACGGCCAGTTCGAGGAGTATTTCCCAAAGTATAAGGAGATGCTCACTGAGGCCGGCCGCAGCCTCGCCGACGTGCCGATCACCATGTTCGGCGCCGCTGCCGACTACGACCAGCTGATGCGTTACAAGGAGCTCGGTGTCGCGCGGGTAACCGCCGGGCTACCGCCCGAGGGCGCCGACAAGGTAGTGCCTCTGCTCGACAAATGGGCCGAGTTGATCCGCAGGGTCAACGGCTGAGGCCCGGGAGGAAACGCGCAATGCCCGATGTGAGAATCATGGCGAGCGGCCTCGGCTTTCCCGAGGGCCCGGTGTGGATGGCCGACGGGTCGGTGATCCTCGGCGAGATTTCCGGCAAGAAGGTGACGCGGGTCGCGCCGGACGGCAGCAAGACCGAAATCGGCAAGGCCGGCGGCGGGCCGAACGGCGTCGCCACAGGTCCAGACGGCGCGCTCTATGTCTGCAATAATGGCGGCGCGGTCTACGAGACGACGCCGAGCTTTCTCTCGACTGGCCCGGCGCCCGATTACAAGGGCGGCGCGATCCAGCGCATCGATCTCAAAACCGGCGAGACGCGCACGCTCTACAGCGAGGCTAATGGCCACAAGCTATCGGCGCCGAACGACCTCGTCTTCGACCGACAGGGCGGGTTCTATTTCACCGATCTCGGCAAGCGTTACGCGCACCATCGCGACAATGGTGGCCTCTATTACGCGCTGCCCGATGGCTCTTCGATCAAGGAGCTGGTCTATCCGATCATCACCCCGAACGGGGTCGGCCTGTCGCCCGACGAGAAGACCGTCTATGTCGCCGATACCGAGACCTCGCGCATCTATGCCTGGGACATCGTCGCGCCCGGTCAGGTCAAGCACGAGCCGTTCCCGGCGCCCTATGGCGGGCGCTGCGTCTGTGGGCTTTCCGGCTTCCAGCGCTTCGACAGCCTGGCGCTCGAAGCCAACGGCAATATCTGCGTTGCGACGCTGGTGACCGGCTACATCACCGTGATCTCACCGGGCGGACAGGTCGTGCGGCAGGTCAAGATGCCCGACGTTTACCCGACCAATATCTGCTTTGGCGGCCCGGGGTTACGCACCGCGTATATCAGCCTTTCTGCCAGCGGCCAGCTTGGGGTCATGGAATGGCCCGAGCCGGGGCTCAAACTCAATTTCATGTGTTGAGCAGCGATGGAGGTTCCGGCCGACGCCGCGTTGCTGCGCATCTATATCGGCGAAAACGACAGCTATGAAGATGCGCCCCTCGCCGATGCGCTGGTGCTGAAGGCGCGCGAGCTCGGCATCGCCGGCGCGACGGCGCTGCGCGGCGTCCTCGGCTATGGCCAGCCCGCTCATGCGCGAGGCGCCGAGCTGTTGCTGTCGCGCGACGAGCCGATCCTGATCGAGGTCGTCGACGTGCGCGCCAAGGTCGAGGCCTATCTCGACGCGGTATAGCCGATGATCCGCTCGGGCCTCGTCACGATCGAAGATATCAAAGTGCTGCGCTACGGCGCGCCGAAGAGCGAGTAGGCGGGACAATGCTGATTGAAGTCATCTGCACCGGCGATGAAGTCCTCACCGGCAAGATCGTCAACACCAATTTCAGCTACATGACCCAGAAGCTGGAGGATGTCGGGTTGGCGGTGCGTTGGGGCACCACCGTCGGCGACGACCGCGAGACCCTGCTCGACGCCTTTCTCCACGCCGGCAAGCGCGCCGACGCGGTCATCGTCAATGGTGGCCTCGGGCCGACCGTCGACGATCTGTCGCAGGAGATCGCCGCCAAGGCTGCGGGCGTCGAATTGGTGCTCAACGAAGAATGGCTGGCGACGATGGAGTCGTTTTTCGCCCGCCGCAGCCGGGTGATGTCGCCGAACAACCGGAAGCAGGCGATGCTGCCGACGACGGCGGAGATTCTTGATAACCCGATCGGCACCGCCTGCGGCTTCGCCATGGATATCGGCAAGGCGCGGTTCTTCTTCACCCCGGGCGTGCCGCGCGAATTGCGGCGGATGCTCGAGGAGCAGATCATCCCGCGTCTTCTGGCCAAGAGTGGAGCGCAAACTGCTATCCACCTTAAGCGCTTCCACTCCTACGGGCTCGGCGAGTCGCATGTCGATCAGCTGCTAACGGGTGTCGAGGAGCTGGTGCCGGACGGCAGCGTCAAGCTCGGCTTCCGCGCGCACTATCCGCAGATCGAAACCAAGATTACCGCGCGCGGCGCTGACATGGCCGAGATCGACGCGAAACTCAGGCCGGTTGTCGCCGAGGTCAGGAAGCGGCTCGGCAATTTCATCCTGGCCGAGAACGACGACACGCTCGAAGGCGTCATCCTCAAGGCGCTGCAGCGCGAGAATGGCTCGCTGGCGCTGGTTGAGACCTTTACCGGCGGCCAGATGGCCGCGCGGTTCCTGCCGCAACCCGGCGCCGAAGCGGTGTTCCGCCGCGGCATTGTCTCGCGCGAGTTGAGCGAGATCTACGACGCGGTCGGCCTGACCGGCGTCGAGCCGCTGGAGATCACCCGCGAGACTGCCGAAGCCGTCGCGCGGGCGGCGCGGCGCGAGAGTGGGGCGACCCACGCCCTCGCCGTGCTGATCGATCTCGACGACGGCCCCGACCGCATCGATTTCGGGGGTTCGATCTGCATCGGCATCGCCACCGAGGGCCATGTCGAATCGCGCCGTTCGCGCATCCTGGGCGGGCGTGAGTGGGTTCGGCTCGGTGCGGTCGAGTTGGGCCTTGATTGCCTGCGTCGCTACCTTTATGGCCTGCCGGTCAGCGAACGCATCGATTTCGAGAGAAGCTGAGTGACCCCAGGAAGGCGCGATGAGGGCGAGGTGATCCTCGTCCACAGCTCGGATTTGCATGTCGACGACAGCCGAATCGCCGCCCAACACGGCGGCGACGGCACCGGCGGGCTGAGGGCCGTCCTAGCCTACGCCCGCTCGGTCGAGGCGAACGCGGTGATTCTCGCCGGCGATACCTTCGACAATCACATGGTCACCGCGGCGACGATCGACCGGGCCGGGCGGCTCCTCGCGGAGGCCGGCGTGCCGGTCGTGATCCTGCCCGGCAACCACGACCCGGTGACCGCCGATTCGGTCTACGTACGAGGCGGCTACGCGGCGATCCCCGGTCTGTCGATTCTTGGACTGACCGATGACGGGGCGGTTCAGTTTGCCGACCGTCAGCTCGAAATCTGGGGCAACGCGCATCGCGATTATCACGACATGATCCCGCTTCGCGATCCGCGGTCGCGCTCGACACGCTGGCAGGTCTGCGTCGGACATGGCCATTACGAGCCGCCGGAAACCTGGCACAACCCGCTGCGTCCGTCCTGGTTGATCAGCGACGAGGCAATCGCCGCGACCGCCGCTGACTATGTGGCGCTGGGGCATTGGGATCGGCCAGCGCAGGTCGGCGATGGCAGCATCCCTGCCTATTATTCGGGCTCTCCGGAATGGGCGAAAACGGTGAACCTAGTGCGACTCACCGCGACCGAGGGTGTGCTCGTGAGCCGCGAGACCTTGCTAAATGATGCGGCTTTAGGCGGGTTCCGATAAATCGGCTGTTACAAAATCGATGAGGACATGTTCCGCATTGGGTATTTGCGCCTCAAATTGTGACAATTCCGCCACAGGTCGCTAACCAATGCTTATCTAATGCCCATTTAGAATTGCTCCTTGAGTTGACCTGGGGGGATGGGTCGGCGATATTCCTGCGATCCGACCGCGTACCGTGTGGAGGGGGTAATGCGCTTTTTGATTAACGGAGCCGCTGTAGCGTTGCTTGGCATTGGGGCCGCGGTGACGCCGGCTTTGGCTGATGACGCGCGGGGTGGTCCGCTGGTACCGGGGATGCAGCTGGCTCAGATGCCGCCTCCGCCGCCGGCGCTGAGTTGGACTGGGTTTTACGTCGGTGTGAATGGGGGCTGGGTCGGCAGCGCCCGGGACCGGGTTATCAACACTGGCACCGA
>DASYXG010000439.1:0-5806 GCA_035935235.1 Allostellaceae bacterium | reverse complement strand
GTTTTGGCTACTGGCGGTGAACACGACCGTGTTTGATTGGCAGCTCGCTCCGACCCCAACGGGGCGCAATTGAAAGCGACCATGCTGACAATCTCCCGGTCTATTCCTTCTTCGTAGCAGTTGGCTCACAGATGGCGTGCGCATGAGCGGCACTGTCGCCTTGCCATTCCTTCAAAGCGCCTGTCGGATCGAACTGGGCGGGCGCAGTTGGTGCCCTCTTGGCAGCCGACCATCCTAATCCGACAGGATGAGTATCCCCTTCCCCCACGGCTTATGACCCCTCGGCGTACCAGCTTAGCTTAGTCGGCTGCGTGATCACGTAGGCAGGAGCGTGACATTCAATCGGCGACGCAGGACATCTCGACAAAGCCCTGATCACTTGATCAAAGGCTGGCCGCTGGTACTGTTGATCCCTCTGCTCATCGCTCTGGCGTTGGCGTCGTGACCAATGGACAAAATGCCCAAAGCCGGTACACGCCGACGCTTCACTTTTGACATGCTGATTGCGAAGCCGAATGAGTGGATCGACTTCAATCCTCAAGAGTTGGGCTATCCGTCCGGCCACTGTTATGCGATCCGCAGCGACCTGATCGAGTTGCGAAACATCTACAAGCTCGATATTCGTACGGCGGGCACCGGGCGTCGGGGCCTGTGTCGGTGGCGTTATGTGCCGGGTAGTTCATCTATTACTGGTGATTGACCCGCGACGGGCGATCGCGTGATCCTGCGGCAATAAACGGATGCGGAGACTAATCGATCGGGGAGCTTGCGGTGGACCCTCTCAAGATCATTGGCGTCATCCTCGTCGTCCTGGTGATCGCCATCGCCGGTTACGCATCGTTTGGCGTCCCTGGCCTCGTTATCGGCTTGCTGATCGGTCTTTCAATCGCTTTTGGTTTGGTGAACTTGCTCCGCAACCCGATGAGCGAGGGCCGTGCGTTTGATCCTGCGCAGACGCGGAGGATGATCAGCGACCCGAGGTACCGATTTGATCGTCAAAGCCGCCGCAGAGCATGACGAAGGCTAAAGACCTACTCGACCTCCTGAGGGCGCTCGTGCGCGACAACAATAGCTTTGACCTGATGATCCGCTCGGAGAACATAATCCGCCGTCACTGGCGTGATCTCACACCCGCCGATCGCAAAGACCTCGACGATTTGGTCTCGAATGACGTTGACGACGCTGCGGACGGCGCGGATCACGGAAAATGGCTGGTAGTTCGCGGTAGCCTCGATGCCGTAATCCGCCAGACATCTGATTAGGCGGATCCGAGAAAACGCTGACCGACCGATTAGGGGGTCGTCATTCGCCTGTTTGATGGCAGTGCGTCGGTCGCCACCAAAGAGTCGTCGACGCTGCCGGCTATCGGTACGCCGGCAATCAAAAAGCGCGGCGGCTTCGGGTCACTGCTCTACCGTTGGCTGGCGCTTAACGCCAAGGCCTAGTGGGTTTCAATTAGTTGAACGTTTCGATGTCAGCCCCGGCTCACGAGGTCACGGACGAGAACTGCCAGCAAGGCCAAACCGATGGCCCCGATACTGACCCCGAAAAGCGCCATGCCCATTTGGAGGCCCTCCCCGGAAACTGCCTCGACCAATTTTATTCTGCGCACATTTTTGCTGCGTCAGCATTGCCGTGTGATCAGGAGCCCCGCCACCGCGCGTCAATGGGCACCGAAGTTTCCGCAGAAGTAGGCACTTAAAATTCCCTAGGCTGGCGGGGCGGTCGGCCGCGCCGTTTTGGGGCGGGCGGTGGATTGAGAGGCGAGTTCGATCTGACGTGGTCGGGAACCAAGTCGGCGTGCTGAGGGGGAATGGCACCGATGCCGGTTCAACTGTTCGGCCGGGCGCGCCCCGGCCGAACTGGCGGCGCTAGATGGGGTCACGGGCCGGCGACCGACCGTGGTAGCGGGAGTGGCCGTCCCTCAGAGTGATGGTGTGGACGGAGTCAGGCGCAGCCTGCTCCAAGCATCAGCGAGGGACAGCCATGGAGCACTATGCCGGTATCGACGTATCATTGGAAAGCGCGAGCCTGTGCGTCGTCGACGCGACGGGTCGGATCGTTCGCGAGGCCAAGATCGCCAGCGAGCCCGAGGTGCTGATCGGCTGGTTCAGCCGCTTGGGGCTCACGATGACGCGGATCGGGCTTGAGGCCGGCCCGCTCTCGCAATGGCTGTATGCTGGGATGCGGGACGCAGGCTTGGCTGTCGAGTTGCTCGAAACCCGGCACGTGCGGAATGCGTTTAAGGCGATGCCTGTCAAGACGGATCGCAAGGACGCGCGCGGCATCGCGCAGCTCATGCGGCTCGGCTGGTTCCGTTCGGTTCACTGCAAGTCGCTGCCGGCGCAGGAAATGCGGGCGCTGCTGACGGCGCGCAAGCTACTGCAGACGAAGAACCACGACGTCGAGATGTGCATCCGGGGCGTGCTACGCGGCTTCGGGCTGAAGGTCGGTCCGACGACGCCACGAACCTTTGCGGGTCGCGTCCGTCACTTGATCGCCGGCCACACGACACTCTCAACGGTTTCCGAGGCGATGCTGGCGGCGCGGGACACACTCTTTGAGGAATGGCAAAAGCTCGAGAAGCGGCTGCGCTCGCTGGCTGGCGAGGATAGCCGCGTCCGACGGCTGATGACCACGCCGGGAGTCGGCACGATCGTCGCGCTCACCTACGTCTCGGCAATCGACGATCCCGGCCGCTTCAGATCCTCGAAGACTGTGGGTGCACATTTCGGGCTAACCCCGAAAAAGTATCAATCGGGCGAGACCGATGTCACCGGCCGGATCTCCAAAATCGGAGACGGCAGCGTGCGCACCGCCCTCTACGAGGCGGCGAACGTCATTCTGACCCGGCCGGTAAAAGGCTCGGCGCTGAAGAGCTGGGGAATGCGCTTGGCCGCTCGCGCCGGCATGCGCAAGGCCAAGGTCGCGCTCGCCCGTAAACTCGCCGTGGTCCTGCACCGGATGCTGGCCGATGGGACGAGCTTTCTCGCGGACAAAGCGGCAGCGGCCGTAACCCGTTAAAAAAAGGAGATTGCAGATTCGGGCGGTTCGAGACACCAGCCGCCCGGAGCAAGGTCCCGTCGCCGGGACGATGGATCAGGCCAGGCCGAAAAATTCTCAGTGAGACCGAAAGGTTAAGCACGCGTTCCTAGATTGGCCGACCCGTTCCTCATCCGACCCCATCAGGTGGCGGCTACACGCCGACCCCGGACAGAAGCGAGACACCGGCGACTGGATCACAGCTCAGAGGGATTGACGATCAAGGGCCCGTGACAGAAGGAATTTTCCAAGGGATCGCTCGCCGGCGAACTCGAAAACCCCTAACGGTCGAGAGCCGCGGCCTGTACCGATCTACCTCCGATGATTTGGCCGATGACAACTAAGGGGCATGAGCAGTAGCCCCGGCCTACCCGGGGAAGGGTCTACTCTTGGTTCAGGTAGCGGACATTCGCCGAAGCGCGGCTCAACGTAACCGTCCGGTGATGGCCGCCTTGCGCGGAGGGATCGGCTCGGGCTGGTAGTAAGCACCGGCGCAAAGGACGGTGCTAGCACCGGTGCAAGAGACGATGCGATGACGCGCGTAGAAGTGATCACTGGCCCGGAGCGTCGCCGTCGTTGGACCGACGAACAGAAGCGGGCAATCGTTGAGGCGAGCTTTGCGCCGGGGGCGGTTGTCGCCGAGGTAGCGCGGCGTGCCGATATCCGTTCTGGTCAGATTTATCGCTGGCGGCGAGAGCTCGGCGCCGTTGTCGACGGGTTTGCGCAGGTGCTGCTCGCGCCGCCTGAGCTGGCGGCGGAGGCTACGGTCGGCCCTGAACCGGTGATCGAGGTCGAGTTTGGCGGTCGGGCCCGTGTGCGGATACCGGCCTCTTTCCCGGCTGAGTTGGCCGCCGCCGTGGTGAAGGCGCTGTCGCGGCGATGATCCCGGTTCCTTCGGGCGTGCGAGTTTGGCTGGCGGTCGGTCACACCGATATGCGGCGCGGTATGAACAGCCTGGCGATCCAGGTTCAACAAGCGTTGAGGCGCGACCCGCATGCCGGCGACCTCTACGTGTTCCGCGGCCGACGCGGTCACCTGGTCAAGATTCTCTGGCACGACGGGATCGGCATGTCGCTCTACGCCAAGCGGCTGGAACGCGACAAGTTTATCTGGCCGTCGCCGGCGGATGGCACGGTGGCGATCAGCTTAGCTCAGCTGGCCTACATGCTTGAGGGGATTGACTGGCGTAATCCGGTGCGAAGCTGGCGACCGCAGGCCGCCGGCTGAGAACTGCGGCGGTTTGACTCGGGGACCTGGCGCCGGTTGCGGCGCGTGCGACAATCCCGTTCGTGACGACACCAGAGCCTGCTCCTGACGAGATCGACGCGCTGAGAGCGGCGCTTGCCGCCGAGCGCACCGCACGTCAGCAAGCCGAGGCTCGCGCTTCCGGCGCCGAGGCGATGGTGGCGCACCTGAAGCTCTTGATCGCCAAGATGAAGCACGAGCGGTTCGGACAATCCTCCGAACGCGGTCAGCGCCTGCTCGATCAGATGGAGCTGCAGCTCGAGGAGCTGGAGGCCAGTGCCGCCGAGGACGACGCGGCCATGATCCCAGCCGACACCACGTCGGTCGTCAACTTCAGCCGCAAGAAACCGGTGCGCGCCCCGCTACCGGCGCATCTGCCGCGCGAGCGCGTGGTCATCGCCGCGCCGAGCAACTGTCCGTGCTGTGGCGGCAAGCTGGCCAAGCTTGGCGAGGATATCACCGAGACGCTGGAGATCGTGCCGCGGCAGTGGAAAGTGATCCAAACGGTGCGCGAGAAGTTCAGCTGCCGCCGCTGCGAGGCGATCACCCAGCCGCCGGCGCCGTTCCATCCAATCGCGCGGGGGCGGGCCGGGGCGAGTCTGCTGGCAATGATCCTCTACGCCAAGTTCGGTGAGCACCAGCCATTGAGCCGCCAGAGCGCGAGCTATGCGCGCGAAGGTATCGAGCTCGACACCTCGACCTTGGCGGATTGGGTTGGCGCTAGCGCCGCCACGCTGATGCCGCTGGTCGAGCTCATCCGTTGCCACGTCTCCACCGCCGAGCGCATACATGGCGATGACACGACTGTGCCGGTGCTGGCGAAGAACAAGACCGCGACCGCGAGGTTATGGACGTATGTCCGGGACGACCGACCGTTCGGCGGACCGGACCCGCCGGCGGCTATCTTCTATTACTCGCGCAACCGCAGCGGCGAGCACCCAGCTCGGCACCTCGCCGGCTATGCCGGAATCCTCCAGGCCGACGCCTATGCCGGCTTCGGCGAACTCTACGATGCGAAGCGAAGGCCTAGCCCGATCACTGAGGCTGCTTGCTGGGCGCACGGGAGGCGTAACTTCTTCGAACTGGCCGATCTGCGAAAGGCCCCGCTGGCGATCGAAGCCGTTCGCCGTATCGACGCGATCTTCGCCATCGAGCGCGAGCTCAACGGGCTCGCCGCCACTGACCGGCGCGCTGCGCGCCAGGACCGTGTTGCACCGCTGGTCAGTAATCTCGCCGAATGGATGCGTGCCGAGCGCGCTCGTCTCTCGCGCCACGCCGAGACCGCCAAGGCGATCGATTACATGCTCAAGCGCTGGGCCGCCTTCACCCGCTTCCTCGACGACGGCCGCATCTGCTCGACCAACAATGCCGCCGAACGGGCGCTGCGCGGCATCGCCCTCGGCCGCAAGGCTTGGCTGTTCGCGGGGTCCGATCGCGGCGGCGAGCGCGCTGCGGCCATCTACACGCTGATCGGCACCGCCAAGCTCAACGACATCGATCCGCAGGCCTGGCTCGCCGA
>DASYXG010000438.1:0-17228 GCA_035935235.1 Allostellaceae bacterium | reverse complement strand
CGAGCACGAAGGTCTGCTCGATCTCGACATGCTCGTGCAGCGACAATTCGGCGCCGGGCTGCCAGCGGAACAGCGCGGTGAGGAGCCCGGTCGCCGGGTCCTCGACTAGCACCTTCATGTCGATGCCGGGGCACGGCGTCGGCTTCCACGGCAGATCGTCGACCTCGACATAGCGCGAGGCCAGCGGCGTCAATTTGTCGACGCCCTTCATGCCCGGTGTCGTCGCGGTCGGCTGAGCGGGCTTCGTGCTGGTCATAACGTCGTTCATTGCCATCTCCCTCACATCAGGAACACGCCCTTGCCGGTGGTCTGCGTGTCGAACAATTTGTAGGCCTCCTCGGCCTGGTCGAGCTTCCAGCGGTGGGTGAACAGCGCCTCGACGTCGATGCCCCGGTCCGCCACAAACCGCGCGCATTCCTCCTGGCCGATCGACGAGAAGGTCCAAGAGGCGACGATGGTCAGCTGCTTGCGCAGCATGTCGGGGCTGACATCGATCGTCACCTGGTTGCGCTCGCCGACAAAGCAGGTCGTCCCCCAGACCTTGGTCGCGCGCACCGCGGCGATGCGGCCCTCGGGCTGCGACGAGGTGTCGAGGGTGAACTCGGCGCCGTAGCCGTGGGTCAAATCCTTGATCGCGCCGACCGGGTCGTTGGAGCGCGGGTTGATGATCTCGTCGGCGCCGAAATCCTTGGCGCGGTCTAGGCGCTCCTCGCTGACATCGAGCGCGATCACTCGCGCACCCATCGCCGACGCCAGCTGCGTCGCCGACAGGCCGACCGGGCCTTGGCCGAAGATCGCGATCGTGTCGTTACCCGAAAGCCGGATGCGCCGCAGCGCGCCATAGGCGGTACCAGTGCCGCAGGAAATCGCCGCGCCGGTGGTGAACGATAATTCGTCGGGCAGCGGCACGACGGTAAAGGCCGGGACTTTCATATAGGCCGCGTGCCCGCCATGGCCGTTATTACCATAGACCGTGACCGGCACGTCCTGGCAGAGCTGCGCCCAGCCCGAGCGGCAATGGCCGCAGACCGTGCAGCCCTTGTAGTGGTGGATCATCACCCGCTGGCCGACTTTCGCCTGAGCCGGGCTGACTGCGGTGCCAACCGCAGCGACGATGCCGCACGGCTCATGCCCGGCGATGGTCGGCGCACTCGGCGCGGCGAGCCCGCCGGTCTCGCCGCCGGCCTTGGGACGGCGGTACTGGTGCAGATCGCTGCCGCACATGCCCGAGGCTTTCATCTCGATGACGACCTCGTCCGGGCCCGGGGTGGGATCGGGAAAATCCATCAGTTCGAGCTCGCGACCACCGGTGAATACGACCCCGCGCATGGCTTCCTCCTTCGTCGATCGGGCAGACGGTTGTTTTGTCGCGATGCTAGCATGAGTCCCAACTGGCAGATCAGGAATCGCGGATGCGCGTGCTGGTAATCTATGCCCATCCGCTCGCCGACAGTTTCGCCGCGGCTCTGCACCGCACGGTCGTTGCCGCGCTCGGCGCGGCCGGGCACGAGGTCGACGATTGCGACCTCTACGCCACGGGCTTCGACCCGGTGATGACGGCGGCGGAGCGGCGCGCACACAATACCGCAAACCCCGATTTGTCGATGATCGAGCCCCATGTCGAGCGGCTGCGCGCCGCCGACGCGGTAGTGCTGTGCTTTCCGGTGTGGTGGTACGGGATGCCGGCGATCCTCAAGGGCTATTTCGACCGGGTCTGGGTCAACGGCGTGGCATTCCACCTGCGCAACGCGGGGAGGATCGAGCCGGGGCTGCCGCGGATCAAAAAGCTGTGGGTTGTGTGCACCTATGGCGCGCCCTGGTGGCTGATCAGGCTGGTGCTGCGCGATCCGGTGCGCGCGGTAATCCATACCGGCATCCGCGGGTTGTGCACCCGGCACGTGAAGACGCGGTTTCTCGCCCTCTACGGCATTGAAGCGAAGAGCTCGGCCGACACTGCACGCTTTCTCGAGAAGGTGCGGCGTGCGTTCCGGCAGTTCTAAAGGACGCCGATCTCCCTCAGATAGCGGGCAACGCCGGGCTGGATCAGCGCGGGATCCGGCGCCGCGGCAGCGGTGTTGGCGGCGGTGGTCTCCTTGGCCTGGTCGAGCTTACCGCCGAGTCGGGCCTCGCCCTGGCGCAGCGCCTTGGCGAGCCGGTAGCCGACCTCATCGGGCAGGTCCGGCCGCGCCAGGATAAACGACCACGAGCCGACCGACGGGACCGCCGCGCTCTGACCGGGATAGGCGCCAGCGGGCACCGTCAGCGGCTTGAGGAACGGGTGTTTGGCTCGGATTTGCGCGACCTCGGCGAATGTCGGGGCGATGAACCTGCCGCCTTCCTCTGCCACGCGGGTGAAACCGGGCCAGCCGATACCACCGCCCCACAGCGCCGCCGCGCGGCCGTCCAGCACCATCGCCGGGCCATCGCCGGCGCGCTCCAGATAGATCGCTTGGAAACCGCGCTCCATGTCGAGGCCTATCCCGTCGAGCACAAAGCGCGCGAGGATCACCAGCCCCGACCCGGCGGCGCCAAAAGCCACCGGCTTGCCCTTAAGGTCGCCGATCGACCGTGCCGGGCTGTCGCCGCGCACGACAAACATGCCGGCGGTCGAATACATCGCCGCGAGGATGCGCAACTTTGTTTGCGTCCCGCTCGCGCCGGCGAAGGCGACCTCGCCGGTGACGAGGCCAAGATCGACCTGGCTCGCCTCCAGCAACGGCACGTTCTCGGTCGAGCCTTTGGTATTGCGGCATTGGACATCGAGCGACGGGTCGATCGCATTGATCACCTCGGCGACGGCCCCGCCATAGAGCGGAAACCCGCCGCCGGGGGTGGCGGTGGCGAGGATGATCGGCATTCAGGTCAGCTCTTCTTGTGGATTGGGTCGACCCAGAGCACTTGCTCGGGCTTCTCGACCGGCTCGATGTCGAGATTGACCACGACCGCCTCGTTGTCGCTGCGCACCAGCACGCATTCGAGGGTCTCATCCGATGAGGCGTTGATCTCCTGGTGCGGCACGTAGGGCGGGACGAAGATGAAGTCGCCCGGCCCCGCCTCGGCGACATATTCGAGGTGGTTGCCCCAGCGCATCCGCGCCTTGCCCCGGATCACATAGATGACGCTTTCCAGCGCCCCGTGATGATGCGCGCCGGTCTTGGCGTTGGCGTGGATGTGCACCGTACCGGCCCAGATCTT
Source organism: Allostellaceae bacterium (assembly GCA_035935235.1). Lineage (GTDB taxonomy): Bacteria > Pseudomonadota > Alphaproteobacteria > ATCC43930 > CGMCC-115725 > DATARH01. The sequence goes on along the minus strand of DASYXG010000438.1, from coordinate 14,033 downwards.
CTGCGCACCGACGCGGGCGAAATTGATCGCTGCGGCGCGGTTCATCCCCGGGGTCTGCGGTGTGTTGGTGTCGAGCTGGTTGCCCGGGATCACCTTGACCCCATGCTCCTTCCAGTCGGTATGGCTGTGGTCGTGATGGGTATCGCTCATGCCGAACGTCCTCCTGACTTCGTCTCACATAACCAAGGCGCAAGCGCGTTTCAACAATCCCACCGGTGAGCCGAGATCGAGGCTTGACATCTCGATGCGTCAAAGATATATCTTTGTTATGATATATCGAAGGTATGTTTCAGAACCATCGGAGAGACCGCTTTCGCGTATGTCGATCACGGTAATGACAAGGGTAAGTTTCAATGCATAGACACCAACACGGACATCGGCACGAGCAACAGGGAGACGACCGGCGGCACATGCGCGGCGGTTTCGGTTTTGGCGGTCAGCATCGTCACCGCGGGCTTCACGGCGGCCGCACGCGGCGCGTTTTCGACCAGGGCGATTTGCGCTACGTGCTGCTGCAACTAATCGCCGACAAACCGAGCCATGGGTACGAGCTGATCAAGGCAATCGAGGAAAAATTCGGCGGCACATACAGCCCAAGCCCAGGCATCATTTATCCGACCTTGACCCTGCTCGAAGAGCTGGGTTACGCGCGGATCGCGGCGGAAGCCGGCGGCCGCAAGCTTTATTCGATCACCGATGAGGGCACGGCATTCCTCGCCGACAACCGGCCGGCGGTCGATACCGTGATGGCTCGGATGGCCGAGATCGGCCAGGCCTACGGCGGCGGTCCCGCGCCGGAAATCCAGCGCGCGATGCGCAACCTCGAGACCGCGCTGATGATCCGACTCGGGCGCGGCCCGCTCGGTGCCGAGCAGGTCCGCGCGGTGACCGTCATCCTTGATCGCACCGCCAGCGAAATCGAGCAAAGCTGACGGCGGCGGGCTACCGGTGACGCGGATCGCGCCTTACTGGTGCGAGAACATGGTCAACCCCGGTACCGGCAGCCGCGCTTGCAGGATCGTTCCGGTCTCACTCTCGGTGATAAAGAGGGTCTTGCCGTCGAGGTCGCCGTAGGCGGCGTTGGTGGTGGCGATGCCGGCGCAGGATTTGAGCTCGTGGAGCGGCCGGCCCAGCCGGCTGAAGACCCAGACCGAGCCCATGCCGACATGGCAGACCGCGAGGTTGCCTTCGCTGTCCATCGCCATCCCGTCCGGCCCCATGCCGCCCGACATCTGGATAAAGATGCCGACCCGGCCGATGCTGCCATCGGGATGCAGCGGCACCCGCCACACCGCGTTGCCGCGGGTCACCGCGAGATAGAGGATGCTCTCGTCCGGCGTCAGGACCAGCCCGTTCGGGCTCGGAACGTTGTCGAGCAGCAGGTCGAGCCGCCCGTTGGCGCGTAGCCGCCATAGGCGGCCCGTCGGGTCGTGCAGCCCGCTCTCGCCCTGGTCGGTGAAATAAAGATCACCGTTTTTTGCGAAATGCAGGTCGTTGAGACCCTTGAAGCGCTCGCGATGCGGCCGGTCGAGGAGCGCCTCGGCGCGGCCCACGGCTGGGTCGAACACCATCAGCCCGCGCGAATGGTCGGCGATGAAGATGCGGCCGTCGCGATGGATCTTGAGCCCGTTCGGCTCGCCGTCATAGGTGGCAACCACGCTGAACTCACCAACGGGCGATACCTTGAAGATCTGCCCGTAGGGAATGTTGGTGATGTAGAGGTTGCCGTCGCGGTCGAAGGACGGCCCTTCGATAAAGCAATCGCGTGGCACCCCCGATTGATGGCGCGGGTTCTGATGCGCGCGCAGCTCGTCGGGGACGCGGGCGAAAACCTGGGTTTCGATGACCGGCGGCGCGGCGAACAAGGGCTGCTCCTCTTGGGGGTGGGGTCCAAGAGTAGCATGCGCCACCGCCCGCCTCACCGAAATGTGTGATGCGAAAAAGCCTGGCGCGCTTCACTACTTCGCGCCAACCCGTTGGTAAAGGATGGGTCATCATACGCACTCTTACCTATCTCGTGGTCGGCTTGGTGGCTCTGGCGGCCGGCCCCACCTTGGCCCAGAACCCGCCTGCCAACCCGCCGATACGGATCGTCGGCACGATCGACAAGCTCGACGGCGACGTGCTGACGGTCAAGGCTGGCGACGGACAGATCACCACCGCCACGCTGAAAGCGGATACGCAAATCTGGGCGATGGCGAAGAGTTCGCTCGCCGACATCAAGCCGGGCGACTTTGTCGCGTCCGGCGGCATCAAGGGGACCGACGGCAAAATCCACGCGGTCGAGGTTCGCATTTACCCCGAGCCGCTACGCGGCACCGGCGAAGGCCAGCGTCCATGGAGCGCAAGACCGGACGGGATCATGACCAACGCCACTGTCGGCACCGTGACGCAGTCTCCGGACGGGAATATCCTTCACGTGACCTACAAAGGCGGCGAGTCCGAGTTCACTGTCGGATCGGATACGCCAGTCTCGACGTACGTGACCGGCGACAAGAGTTTTCTCACGCCGGGCCTGGCGGTGTTCGCCATCGCACCGAAGACTCCGGACGACAAGCTGCTGATCACCCGGGTCTACGTCGAGCATGACGGCGTCAAACCGCCGGGTTGATCGCGTTGGGGAACCACTAACGATCGAGGAGGAAGTGAAATGCGCCGATTGGCACCGTTGATCATCGCGTTGGTCGGGATTGTCGCCCTGCCGGCGCTGGCCCAAGACGCGCCGAAAGGGACGCCGATCCGGGTCCGCGGCGCCGTCGACAAGCTCGACGGCAACACGCTGACGGTGAAGACAAAAGATGGTCCGACAGCGACAGTCGCGCTTGCGAACGACGTTCTTGTATTTGCCATGGCGAAGATAACCCTGGCCGACATAAAGCCCGGCGATGCAGTAGCGTCCACCGGCATCAAAGGGGCGGACGGAAAAATGCACGCGATCGAGGTGCGCGTCCTGCCCAAGCCATTCGCCGATGGCGGCCGCCAATTCCCCTGGGACTTGATGCCCGATAGCGTGATGACCAATGCGACCGTTGGCACCATTACGGCGACTCCGGATGGCGCGGTGTTCCACGTCACGTTCAAGGAGGGTGAAGCCGATTATACTGCCGGCCCCGACACGATCCTCCTATCGCAGACGCAAGCCGATACGAGCCTCCTGACGCCTGGCAAAGCGGTGGTTGTCTTCGCCCTAAAGCATGACGACGGCTCTCTGTCGGCGCGCGCCCTCGCGGTCGAGAAGGACGGGATCAAGCCGCCAATGTAGACTGCGCCTCGACGAAACGGGGCAGGGCGGCGCGGGTGAAGTATCCCTGGTACGACTATCAGCGGCGGCTGTCGCCGCTCAAGCTCACAGTGTTCATCGCGCTGTTCCTGCCGGCGGCGTGGACCGCGCTCGCCTTCGCCACTGGCAATCTTGGGGCGCGTCCGCTCAACGAGGCGATCCATCAGCAGGGGCTGTGGACCATCCGCCTGATTTTGATCGCGCTGGCGATCACGCCGCTCAAGGCGATCCTGCAATGGCAGCGCCTGGTCCTGGTGCGGCGCATGGTCGGGCTCGCCGCTTTCACCTATATCTTGCTGCATCTGAGCCTCTACATCGCCGACCAGAATTTCAACCTCGTCACCGTCGCCAGCGAGATCGTCAAGCGCATCTACCTGACCATCGGTTTCATCGCACTGCTGGGGCTGGCGGCGCTGGCGGCGACCTCGACCGACAGGATGGTACGACGCCTGGGCCGCAAATGGCAGAGCCTGCACCGGCTGGTCTATCCGATCTGCGTCCTCGGTCTCATCCACTATTCGATGCAATCGAAACTCGAGCAGTGGGAGCCGACCATCGCCGACGGCATCTTCGTCTGGCTGATGGGATATCGGCTGCTGGCGGCGCGATTCGCGGTGCGTGGCGCCCTGGGGATTGGCTGGATCGCCGGGCTCGGCGCGGTCGCGACAGTGCTGACGGGTCTGGGCGAGACGCTCTACTTCTACCTGGCTTTTCGTGTCGATCCGCTACGCGTTCTGAGCGCGAATTTCTCGCTGCAAACCGGCGTCAGACCGGCGGTCGTCGTGTTCGGCTTTAGCCTCATCGTCCTTGCCGCCGGGCTCGCCCGCGAGCACCTCGTGCCGCCGGCGCGCGGCCACGCCCGTTTCGCTTGATCGGCAAAACGCTGTATTCTCAGCGCCATGCAGTACCGCATCGAGATTTCCACCAGTCGCGAAGGCGTCGCTAAAGTCCACTTACCCGGCCGCAGCCTCGAATTGCAGGCGCGCGGCGATGCCGCGGCCGGCTGGCAGGTCGCCGTCGTCGACCCGCAACAACCGCCGCCGGACGCGGCCGACAACACCGTCGTGATCGATGCTGCCAACGCCAACGAGGCGGTATGGCAGGTCGCGCGCGCTGCGGTGCGCGCGGTTTCAGAGCTGACCCACAGCCCACTCGAGGACGAACTTCGCCACGACCCCGATTAGAACGATAACCCCCGGAGGATGCATGCCCGCGACTGACAATTCGATGATTTGGAATTTCAAGCTGATCTCGCACAATTCGCTGGAAGGGTTTGGCGGCATCGGCGAGGGCATGTCGATGCAGCTGACCAAGGACGGTCGACGCATCCTGTGGCTGGCGCACGAGAGTGCGCCGAAGAATTTCACCGCGGTCGATGTCACCGACCCCAAGAACCCGAAAATCGTCGCCCGCCGCGACCTGCCGGAGTCGCACATGCGCTCCAACTCGCTGGAAACGGTCGGCGACATTCTCGCCGTCGCCTATCAGACCAAGGAGCCGGGCCTGAAACCGGCCGGGTTCGAGCTGTTCGATATTTCGACCCCGGAGAACCCGAAGAGCATCAGCTTCTTCGATTGCTCCGGGCCGGAGTCGCGCGGCGTGCACCAGCTGTGGTTCACCGACGGCAAGACCATCCACATGAGTGCCGGTTCGGCTGATTTCGAGCCATCTCACCCCAAGGACGATCAGTTCTATCGCGCGATCGACGTATCGAACCCGTCGAAGCCCACCGAAATCAGCCGCTGGTGGCTGCCAGGCCAGGCGCGCGGCGACAACGAGGGGCCGCTGAAGCGGCATCCGGACGGCACCGATAGCGGCTTTCGCCCGCACAACACCAACGTCTACCCGGATCGCCCGGACCGGGTTTACATGGGCTATCTCGACGGCGGGATGATCGTCCTCGACATCGCCGACAAGGCGCACCCGAAGATGGTGTCGCGCTGGGACTACCACCCGCCCAATGTCGGTTTCACCCACACGGTCGTGCCGTTCTTCGACCGCAACCTCCTCATTGTCAGCGACGAATGCACCCGGCCCGACGGCGCCGACTGGCCCAAATTGGTGTGGATTGTCGACAACCGCGCCGAGGAAAACCCGGTGCCGATCTCGACCTGCCCGCTGCCGCCGGTCGACGTATTCTCGCGCCGCGGCGGCCGCTTTGGCGCGCACAATCTGTGGGAAAACCTGCCCAAGGAGGGTTGCTACAAATCCGATCGCATCGTCTTCGGCACGTTCTTCAACGGCGGCATGCGCGCTTTCGACTTGGAAAACCCGTACCAGCCCAAGGAAGTCGCCTATTTCGTGCCCGAGGTGCCGGGTTCGCCATTCGGCTCGTGCCAGCTCAACGACGTGTTCATCGACGATCGTGGCATCGTCTACACGGTCGATCGCTTTGTCGGCGGGCTCTACTGCCTCGAGATGGATTTCTGAGGCGGCGGATGGCCGCCTACAAGGCGATCAATCTCCGTGAGAAGCTCGGCCTGATCGCCGAGCACTGGCAGCCCAGGGTCGTCGCCGAGATGAACGACTACCAGTTCAAGCTGGTGAAGCTGCAAGGCGACTTCATTTGGCACGACCATAACGACACAGACGAGACCTTTGTCGTCCTCGACGGTGAGCTACGGATCGATTTCCGTGACGGCGCGGTGACGGTGGCGGCGGGCGAGATGTTCGTTGTGCCAAAGGGCGTCGAACACAAGCCCTACGCCGAACGCGAGGTCAAACTGCTGCTGATCGAGCCGCGTGGGGTGCCGAACACTGGCAATGCCGCCGGCGAGCGGACGGCGCCGAACGACGTGTGGATTTGACTTTTTGCCGGAAGTTCTTATTTTGTTCTTGACAAACCGGATTGTTCCGTGTACAAGAGCGCATCCTGAGATTGGTAGGCCGGCCGTTTGAGCAGCCCCCTGGCCCCGCTCTTCGCCGGCCCCGAGGCGAACCTTTTCGGCCGGGCGCAGCGCCGCCCGCGCGGATCGCGCATTCCAGTATCGATCGTCACCGGCTTTCTCGGCGCCGGCAAGACGACCTTGATCCGCAAGCTTCTCGACAGCCCGGCCGGCGCCAACACCGCAATCATCGTCAACGAATACGGCGAGATCGGCATCGACAACGCGCTGTTGCGCGCATCGAGCGACGCCACCGTGCTGCTCGGCAATGGTTGCGTCTGCTGCCTGATGCGCAGCGACCTTCAGGAGAGCCTGCGCACGCTGTTCGCCGACCGCGCGCGCGGCGCGGTGCCGAGCTTTGAGCGGGTCATCATCGAGACCAGCGGCCTCGCCGACCCCGGCCCGTTACTGCAGACCTTTGCCAGCGACCGGGCGCTCGGTGAGGAATTCCATCTGCAGGCGCTGGTAACGGTGATCGACGCGCCCAACGGCGCACGCAACCTCGCCAGCGCCCCCGAGGCGAGGGAGCAGGTGGCGCTCGCCGATCGCATCGTATTGACCAAGAGTGATCTTGCCGACCCAGCCGATTTGTTGGCGCAACTCGCCGAACTCACTGCGGCGCCGGTCGAACCCGCGGTCAACGGCGCGATCGACCCCGCCTATCTGCTCGACGAGCGGCTCGATCTGCCGGTACGCATCCCCGTACACGACCGTGCCCATGCGCATAGCCACGGCATCGATAGTTTCGCGATCAGCTTCGACAAGCCGCTCCTATGGCCGGCCTTCGAGCAGGCGATGGCGGTGTTGATCGCGTTGCGCGGCGCCGATCTGCTGCGGGTCAAGGGCATCGTCGCGGTCGAGGGGGTCAAGGGCCCGGTCGTCGTCCACGCAGTGCAGCACACATCGCACCGGCCGATCGAGTTGCAGGACTGGCCCGACCCGGATCGGATTTCGCGGCTGGTCTTCATCACCCGCGGGATTGGGCGAGCGGAAGTCGAGAATTTGCTCGCCGCCGTCGCTGCCGTGGCCCGCCAGCCGCGTCCGTAAACAAAATCCTTACGTCTGGTCCGTAGCGTTGGCGCACCGAAACGGTGTGTCGCGGGCGGTGCCGCATGTTCAAAATCGTCGTCGCGTTCTTTATTGTCTTCGGCGCCATCGTCTGGGGCCAGCGATACGCAGGATCGTGGATTACCCAGCATGCCGCCGACCTGCCGCCACAGGATGTGTTGCCTACGTCTACAGTGACATTCCCAACGATCGATCCGGACCAGATGCGACGCGCGATCACGACGCCAACATTTACCCCAATGTATCGTCACTGAAGATCTCGGCGGCTAAAGCGAGTCCCACCATCGCCTGATCTGCTCGCGCTGCGTCGCGTCCGGAAGGCGGCCCAATCCAGCCTTGAGATTGTCCGTCATGTGATCCGGCTTGTCGGTGGCCGGGATGACCGCGGTCACCGCCGGGTCACCGAGCAGATATTTGAGGAACAGCTGCGCCCAACTGGCGCAGTCGCACTCGGCCGCCCAGCCCGGCAACGCCTCGCCGCGCACCGCGCGGAAAAGATCGCCGCGCTCCAAGGGCTGGTTGACGATGACCGCCACCCCTCGCGCGGCGCAGACCGGCAGCAGCCGCGTTTCCGCCTCGCGCGTCGCCAGCGAATAGCCGCATTGGACGTAATCAATCCCCGGCTCGGCCTCGAGGATGCGCGCCAATTCGCCGAGCGAGCCGGTGGTGTAATGGGTGATGCCGATATAGCGCAGCGTGCCCCGCTCCTTCATGCCGCGCATCGTCGCCAGCTGGGTGCGCCAATCGACCAGATTATGGATTTGCATCAGATCGATGACCGGGGATCTGAGCAGGCTCGCCGAGCGCGCCATCTGTTCGATGCCGCGCTCGCGACCGCTGATCCACACCTTGGTGGCGAGAAACGCCCTCTTGTGCAGGCCCAGCTCCGCGACGATGTCGCCAACCACCCCTTCGCTGCGCCCATACATCGGCGAGGTGTCGATCATCGTCCCGCCGCCATCGACCAGGCGACGCGCGACCTCGCGCAGCGGCCCGCGCGACCGCTCGTCGGCGCCGACATCGAATACCGGCCAGGTGCCGAGCCCGACCACCGGCATCGCTTCGCCGGTTGACGGGATCGGGCGGGTCAGCATGCTCAGTCCAGCCCCAGCATCAGCGACAGGTTCTGCACCGCCTGGCCCGAGGCGCCTTTGCCGAGATTGTCGAGCCGGGCGACCAGCACCGCTTGCCGCCGAGCCTCGTTGGCATATACCGACAGTTCGAGCTTGTTCGTATCGTTGAGCGCCTGCGGCTCGAGCTTGCCATCTCTCGCAGGCTCAACAACGCTGACGTACTCGCAGCCGCTATAGCGCTCGGCGAGCACGGCCCGCAAATCGGCGCCGCTCGGGCTGCCCGGCAGCGTGTCGAGATGCAGCGGCACCGACACCAGCATGCCCTGGCGGAAATGCCCGACCGACGGGACGAAGATCGGCCGCCGGGTGAGACCACCGTATTTCTCGGTCTCGGCGACATGTTTGTGTTCGAGGCCGAGCGCGTAAAGCTCGAAGGCCGGGCCGCCGTCATGATCGTGCGCGGCGATCATCGACTTGCCGCCGCCGGAATAGCCGCTGACCGCGTTGATCGCGACCGGGTAGTCGGGCGGGATCAGCCCGGCATCGACCAGCGGGCGGATGAGACCGATCGCCCCGGTCGGATAGCAACCGGGATTGGCGACCTTGCGCGCGGCGGCGACGCGATCGCCTTGGCCGGCAAGCATTTCGGGGAAACCGTATTCCCAGGCCGGATCGACCCGGTGCGCGGTGCTGGCGTCGAGCACCTTCGGCGCGGAATTGCCGAGGCTGTCGGCCAGCGCGGCCGACTCCTTCGCCGCGTCGTCGGGCAGGCAGAGGATGACGAGGTCGACCTCCTCCATCATGTCGCGGCGCGCAGCGGGGTCCTTGCGATGGGCCTCGGCGATGCTCCTAAGCTCGACCGACGACAGGGCCTCGAGGCGCGCGCGGATGCCGAGCCCGGTGGTGCCGGCTTCGCCATCGATGAACACCTTGGGCTTGTTGCTCGTCATCGTCGTCACTCCTTCACGCTCCTCAGAAACAAAAACCCCGCCGGGATCGTCGGCGGGGCGGTGATCTTCGAGCCAAGGGAACCGGTCAGCAGCGACCCATGTCCCCGGACGCAAGAGCTCCGCCACCGAAGCGTCGGCGTCGTTCGATGCGGGCGGTAGCGGTCGCGGCTATTGCGTTCATTGGAAGAAAGCTAAGCGCGAAGGCGTGTGCGGTCAATAAGCTGTGCGTCCTTCGAGGCCTTGCTGTGCAAGGCACCTCAGGATGAGGAAGACGAGATGCCGTTACAAACGAATCCTCGTCCTGAGGAGCGACCGGAGGGAGCCTCGAAGGACGCGGGGCGCTCTCGCAGCTGTCAATGGCCGCCGAACTCGGCGGCGAGCGCGTCGCGCACGGTGTCGAGATCGAGCTTGTTGGCCTCGATCAGCGGCGCGGTCTCGACGATGATGTCGTCGATATCCTTGATCGCCTTGAGACGCTTGTAGCCGTCCTCGCTGTCGAGGCCGAGACCCTCGCCCAGCAGCTCCATGAAGTTGACGACCTCGAAACTGCGCCCGTCGCCGGCGTCGCAGATCTCGCGGTGGCAGGCATGATAGATCGTCGCCAGCGTATCGACCCCGGCGTCCGCCACCGCCTGCAGCTCCTTCTGCACCAGCGCGCGCTTGAATTCGGGCAGCTGGGCGAGGCTGTTGGCCTGGGTCCCGACCCGCGGCACGTCGATGTCAATGAGTTCGGCGCCGGGGATGATGCCGATCAGCTTCTTGACCGCCTCCATGATCCCCGGAAACACCGGCCGCTCGTGCAGCGCGATGCGCTTGTCGACCGAGCGCACCATCATCGACCCGAGAATATCGGCGCGCTCGGCGAGAAACATCAGGAACGGGTTGAGATCGAACGGCTTTTCGCCGAACTGCTTCTCGTAATTCGGCAGCGACACCTCGCCGATCGAGATCTGGCACGACGGGCACCACGACAGCACCGTCGAGGTGCCGGCCGAGGCGAGGCCTTCGATCGTGGCGTTGGCCATCTTGCTGTTGTTGGCGAAATCGCCCTCGCGGAACTGGTAGACGCCACAGCACTGGCCGACCCCGCCCATCACCTCATAGGTGACGCCGAGCCTGTCGAGCACGTCGAGGCACAAAAGCGCGATATGCGGCGTCTTGACGACGTTGCAGCCGGTATAGAAGACGATGTCGGGCGGCGTCGCGCGCGGCTCGGGCGAGCGCTTGAAACGGGCGAGGGTTTCCGGCGGCATTTGCAGCCGTGACAGTACCCGGACGCCGCGGCTCATCGTTTGAAACGCGCCGCGCCAGCGGGTCTCGAGCGGCTTGCCGTCGCGGTTGCGCCGAGCGAAGCCGCGTGCCAGCTGGACCATGAAGCGCGGATTGATCCCGTGCTTGCAGGCCGGGATGCAATTGCCGCTGCCGCTGCAAATCTCGCCCCAGCGGACCGCGTCCGCATTGCCGGCGCCGCCGGTGATCAAGTCGACGATCGCGGCCGTGGTTTCCTCCGGGCTCGCATCGGCGATCCCGCCCGGTTCGGTCATCGGGCAGGCGCGAAAGCAATCGCCGCAGCGGGTACAGGCATCGGCGATATCGTCGCCGCGCTGACGAAACAAATCGAGGTAGTCAACGGCTTCGGTCATACGTTTTTGCCCTGGTTTTGTTGACCCATTATAGCGGGTTGCGGGCCGGTCCGCCTCAGGCGTCTCGTTCATGCGATTTAAGCATGCCACCCATGCAGTACCGCGAATGGATAGAAAACTGTTACATGCCGTTCACATTCGGAAAACGCCCTCTGGCCTTGCCGTGGACAAACCGAAGCGACCGAAAATGCAGCACAGTTTCAAGACGATACAGACCCAGCGTCACGCTCTTCATAGCAGCCATAGCCGCCGTCGCAGCCCGATGGATCGCCGCATTCGCGCCTTTCTTTCCGGCGAGACCCACGGCGAAGACGTACTGCATGCGCTCTATGGTGGCGCAATCGATGAGCCGATCCCCGCGCGGCTGCTCGCTATTCTGAAGCGCTGAGATTCAATCGCGCTTCGGCAGCATCGGGCCGATGTCGCGCCCGCCGAGAACGTGAACGTGGAAATGCGGCACTTCCTGACGGCCATCGCGGCCGGTATTGGCGATGATACGAAACCCCGTTTCCGCGACCTGTTCCTGTCGGGCGACATGTCCGACCGCTCGCACGAATGCGGCTAGCTCGGCCTCGGAAGCATTCGCCGAAAAATCGTCGAGCGACACGTACTCGCCTTTCGGAATGACGAGGACATGCGTCGGCGCCCGCGCGCTGATGTCGCGAAAGGCGAGGACGTGCTCATCCTCGTAGACCTTGGTGCAGGGGATTTCGCCGCGCAGGATCCGGGCGAAGATGTTGTTGCGGTCATAGGCCATCAAATCCACCGTCAATGCGTTTCGGCGCGAACCTGCTGACGCAGCGCGTCGATCGGCATCGCGCCGCCTTGCCGTTGCACATACCAGAATGCCCAGCCATTGCACGCCGGCGCGCCCTGCAGCTGGGCAGCGACCGAATGAATCGAGCCTTTGTGCTCGGCCGAAATCAGGCTGCCGTCGGCGCGCACCCGCGCGGTCCACCGCCGCGACTGATCGAACAGCACCTCGCCGGGTCGGACCAGCCCGCGTTCGACAAGGCTGCCGAACGGCACTCGCGGCGCTTCGCGCTTCGAGGCGAGCGCCACCGCTTCCCCATCCGCCGGGGTCACGGCGGCAATGCGTTCGCGCGCCAGCGCGGCATAGGCGGGATCGCGTTCGATGCCGAGAAAGCGGCGGCCCAGCCGCTTGGCGACAGCGCCGGTGGTTCCGGTGCCGCAGAACGGGTCGAGCACGATATCGCCCGGCCGGGTCGAGGCGAGCAGCACGCGGTGCAGCAGCGCCTCGGGCTTTTGCGTCGGATGTGCCTTCTTGCCGTCGCCATCCTTCAGCCGTTCCGGCCCGGCGCAGATCGGGATCAGCCAGTCGCTGCGCATCTGCAGTTCGTCGTTGAGCGCCTTCATCGCCTCGTAATTGAAGGTGTAGCGCGCGTCGCGGTCGGCGGCGCACCACAACAGCGTTTCATGTGCATTGGTGAAACGGCGCCCGCGGAAGTTCGGCATCGGGTTCGACTTGCGCCAGACCACGTCGTTGAGGATCCAAAAGCCGAGATCCTGAAGGATCGCGCCAATGCGGAAGATATTGTGGTAGGTGCCGATGACCCAAAGTCCGCCCGACGGCTTCAGCAGCCGCCGGCACTCGCCAAGCCAGGCGCGGGTGAAACGGTCATACTCGGCAAAATCGGCGAACTTGTCCCACTCCGCCTCGACTCCATCGACCCGGGTGTTGTTTGGCCGGTGCAGTTCGCCGCTCAGCTGGAGATTATAGGGAGGATCGGCAAAGACGAGGTCAACCGAGGACGCCGGCAAGCGCGCCATTTCGGCAAGGCAATCGCCGTTGCGCACACCCTCCGGCAATACGATCTGGATCGAGTCCATGGCGGAAATCTGCGCGAGTGCGCGGAATCCGTCAATTCCTCGCTTGGTTTACTACCTAACTACTTGATGGCAGCGCCTGGCATTTGGTCATTCAGACTGACTCTTTGCCGGAGCGGGAAACGATCCCATTTCGCGATCGAGTGATGGCCATCGCGGCGGCACGCACTCTTTACACGGGTTCCGGGGCATCCAGCGCGGGGAGGGTCAGCTGGCCGCCGCCGACGGCGACGCGGACCGGCTCGAACGAGCGGCGGTGGTGCCGCGTGACCCCAACCCGGCCGATCGCGGCGAGATGCGTCCCGGTCGAATAGCCGACATTCGTCTCCCAGCCGTAATCGGCGTAGCGCGGCGAGAGCGCCCGCATGATGCGGTCGCGAGTGACCTTGGCGACGACCGAGGCGGCGGCGATGCTGAGGCTCAGCGTGTCGCCCTTGACCACGGTGCGCACCGCGCAGGACAGCGGCGGCGCGATATTGCCATCGACCAGCGCGACATCGGCCGGCACCCCGAGCGCCGCGACGGCCCGCGCCATCGCGTTGAGGCTGGCGCGCAGGATGTTGATGCGATCGATCTCGGTGACGCTCGCCGCGCCGATGCCGATCCGCGCGCAATGCCACAATGCGCCGTAGCACGCCACACGCACGTCGCGAGTCAGCAGCTTTGAATCGTCGAGGGTCTCCGCCAGTTCGGCGGTAAAGCAAGCGCGATCGATAATCACCGCCGCCGCGACAACCGGGCCGGCGAGGGGCCCGCGCCCCGCTTCGTCGACACCGCACACCACGCCGCGGCAGCTATCCTCAATGGCGAAATCCGGCATCCCCACCCCGGCTTTTGCCTCGCGTTCGCTTGTGCCACGCGGCTCGCAACACGGCAAGGGTGCACGACTAGTATAAAACGTGAACAAAATTGTTGACTCATGATGGGAATTATATACTTGACTGACGGACGCTGAGGGATTATGTTCTGCATCAAGGAGATAGACGATGCAGACCCCCGAGCTACTCAGCGACCCGGTGTTCCATGACGAGGAGGCGGCGCGCCTCTATCTGCAAGAGGTTCGCTGGCCGGATGGCGTGTTCTGCCCGAAGTGCGGCACGTTCGATGGCGTGAAGCCGTTGGGCGGCGACAGCATGGGGCCAGGCTGGTTCTACTGCGAAGCTTGCCAGGACAAATTCACGGTGCGCGTCGGGGCAATCTTTGAGCGCTCGCATATCCCGCTGCGCAAGTGGTTGCTGGCATTCCGCTTGATGGCGTCGAGCAAGAAGGGCGTCTCGGCGCACCAG